>CAZMMR010000047.1:0-7865 GCA_964567445.1 uncultured Pseudomonadales bacterium | reverse complement strand
CTCTAATTTGTTATGAAGTCGATCTAGAAAGAAGAAGGTTTTTGGCTGGAATTGTTTCTCTTTTTACCCTTATACTAGTTGGTTGCGGTCGTGAAGCAGGCGTTCCATCTAGTGGAGGCAGTGATGAACATTTTCCGCATGATGCTAGCTTAGAATTATTGCAAGCAAAACCTACTGTGGAAATTGTAAAACAACTGGAGACTTTAACTCATTCATTAGCAGAAGATTTGGAAGTGCTTGATGGTTTGGAAGACTTAACTTCAAAAAAATCTGAAAAGTTTGCTAGTTTAAGATCCAGGACTTTACAAATTATACGTTGCATGACAGTCTTGACTGATAGAGGATGGATTCAAGGAGAATATGATATTGAAATAGATGTGAGTCAACTGGATATGATTGTCGATATTAATTCTGTTATCAATACGCAACCTTCAAAAGTAGGCGAAGAAATTGAAAAAGTTGCCATAGAAGTTAGCGTCTTTAGTCGGTCTGTTATTTCAGTTGTCAAATTATGGATCCTATATGGGAGTCTCATTACTTTGGATGAAAATATTACGCTTAAAGATACTGCTTCTGACGTATTCAGGGTCGCTTTTAATATAGTTGATAGTCTTATATCATTCATAAATACTAACGGGATTACTGAGGATCAAATGATATTGGCTGAGGCTGAGTTACTCAGACAATATTTGGCCGATATTAGAATAAGTTCTGAAGAACCTTTAATGGTTGAAGAGCTACATATGACTTCAGCGATTGATATCAGTGAACTAACTGATCCCGCTGTGGATGAGCTGAATGAAAGACAATATTTATCATTGCTTACAACTTTCATCCAAACTGGGCTGCAGAAATTCCAAGAACTACCTTTCTCCAGCCCATATAGAGATAGATTGGATAAAATTGATAACATTCTAGGACAAAGACTTTTAGTTGATACGGATATAGAAGTTGAGCCAGAAAAATTCACTGGTTATGAAGCAGAGTTTATTGCCCAAAGACTAATTGAGCAAGAGAAAGATGGAATGATGCAGGTAGCGCTTCAACAAAGTTATGATGGGGAAATGGTATCAATAGAAGTAAAAAGAAGTGCTTTTTGGCAAATTATGGCAAGAGGTGGAGTTGGTCCTGTTATGAGAAACCCAATGGTACACCATTACTTATCACAAACTTTATTTGATGCTCAAACTGGACAAGCTACGGAAGCATTGGCTTTGGATAATTTATTAGTTGGCTTTGTCAAACCTGATGGACAAGGCAATATGAAAACAGTTCCTCTCTATCAAGTCGATGTAATCGGTCGTCAAAAACGCATTGCTATGAAAACTCATTTCGCATTGAGAACTGGCGATCAGTTTCCCATAGCTCTTTCTGATAAAGTTAGCTTTCAAGGTGATGAGTATTGGTTGACTTTAGATCATGTTGGTCAATTGATTGCAATTCCAGCTAAGGAAGTTTTAGTTTGTCAGAAAAAATCATTCGCTTCTTATTGGATTGGTAAAAACTGGTATCTGGCTTGGGCAGTATTCATTAACTCACTTCCGGTGGCATCAGCTTTGGATAATCCTTGGTATTACTTTCCAGAAGAATATAGAAAACCCTCCAATAAATGGAAAGCAGGCGAGGCTGGCCTTACGAGTTACCCTTCTAAAAGACCAAGAATTGGTCGGGCAAGTTACATAGGTTATGTTGATTTTGAAAACCAACCAATTGATTCTGCTCTTCTTGCCTTGCTGGAATCTACCCCTCCTCTAAACACAGCAGTGTATTTAGCACAAATAGGTTCTTTTGGAGTTGCTTTTATCAAAAATAACGCAATTCCAATTTTGAAAAGTGCCATTCAAAGCATATCACCTTAGGATCGATCAATAATCATCATAAATCTAGTTTAATCATAAGAATAATTCGGACTTTAGTCCGCGGGAGATGCCTCACTGAGAGTTCTTTAATTTTTTTAAACACTTTTACTCGAGATAAGCATCATCTTAAGACAAAGTTTCAACAATGGCAGACGAGCAAGACTGTAGATCCTGAAAAACATTTCATACACTTCTCAACATTCCAAAAAAGTATGAACTTTAGAAAATGTTGATTGACTTAATTTACTTGTCACTTTCAACTTCAGTTACATTGCCCTCAGAATCAATAGTATAACCCGGTAAATAGATTCTCATTACAAATGGTTGTTCTCGGGAACTTATGTTGAAAGATCCATCATCATTTACCCATTGATTACTTATATTTCGAAAAAAATAAATTTGGTCACCAGAGTAAAGGGCTACTTGTGCTCCTGTTGTATTGATTGCATAGGTATTTCTGATGAGTTTATAGGGATAGTCACTACGTCCACTTTTAAGTAATATATGATCTTCAGGACCTATGTCTGAGTCCATCTGCTCACTACCATCATAAAATAATTGATTAATTGGATTTTCAAAATCAGGCTCAAAGCTGTTGTCGTTGGTACCAGGACCAACCACTACATTTTCCTCTGGGCAAGGGTTAATCGTTGTCGAGCTTTCTTCAACACTAATTACATCTATTGGACTAGATAAAAGATGATTTTCTACTTCCGTTGACTTAAAAATATCTGTAGGGACATTTATTCTTCTTAATAATTTTGTAGGAGACACATCGTCACAACTTGACGTCATTACGATTTTATCTGCTTGATTAAGATGACAATATCCCCCTTCTAGATCACCACTGTAAGCAGGTCTCCAATCAGAACCATGCTCGTCAGCAATTATAGCTTTGAATTGAGGGCCTGGGCACATTGTTGAGTATGGTCTATTTGCGATGGCATCTTGTAAAATTTGTGCAAGTTTAGCTTGAGGATCCTCCTCATCAACTTCAGTATCAGGTCTAGTAGCTAATCCAGACGAACCACAAGCCAATCCAAACAGGGTAAGTAACACAAAAACAAGTGATGATTTTTGTCTTGCAGAAATTTCATTACTACTAAAAACTTCTAAAAGTTCTTTTGATAAATTGTTTGGCATAATAATTACATATAATTTATATATCTACCGTATTATAATAAATTTTTATAAATATATCAAATCTAATTATAAAAATTACAAAAAGTGGGGGATCATTTCATCCGTTAGCTTGATAGGCAAAAGTTATCTGCAGGGTTTTTCTCTAATCAATTTATTCATAAGACCATTAAAATCATAGGTTTGCTATGATTGAAATTTTCCTTACCTATGATGCATTAATGCCTAATTTGCACTCATATTACTACTATTTTGTTTGATGTATATTAGCTTTTTATTTGGTGTATTTCAATTCAAGTGGTGTTTTTTTACCATAATGATTAAAATGTTTCTGGTTCAAAATATAAGCATAACTTACACTACTAAATCATAAATAAGCTTTGGACTGCATCATTAAGTTAGTACAGTAGCAAGCTCAGCTTACCATAACCTTAAATTAGTAGAGTCTTGCCTTTGATAAATGATCTTTACCAATATACAATTATTTTCTCAGACAGTACAATGATTAAAAACATAAAATTAATTTATTTTTAAACTTATCGTTATGTCATTAAAAAAGAAAATTATTTTCTTAACAGCGTTATTATTATTATTATTATTATTATTGACATTGTTTGATTACAATTTCTTTGCACGCAATTTTATAATTTCAGCTCAATCATCCTTAACACAAGCACAGGGAGATTCCCCGTTACAACAGCAGCCAGCCTCTACTCAGTCTGCAACAGGCAGCGGTCAACAAGCCGCTATTGAAGAACCAGAAGTAGAAACTCAAGAAGAAATTTTACAGAGACAACGCTTGGCCCAACAAATCGACGATCTTCAAGCTCGATTGTTAGTAGAGCTTGATCAATATCAACAAGATGAAAAGCAGTACCGCATAGCCCTAGATCAATTTCAGCGCTTGCGCACTCTCAGTTCGATTGAAGGAGCATCTGTAGCAGCAAAAAGAGCAATGTTATCTCGTAATCGGGTCTTGCTCACTTACTCTGATCTTATGCGGCTTAAACTTATCGAAGCCGAGGGTATTGAAATTACTCAGAAACAAGCGGCGCTCAACGATCTTGAACAGCAAATGCAACAGCTTAAGGTTTTTACATCAGAATTAAATCTTGCAGAAAACAGAGATCAAGTTAACAATCTGGCGACTCAATTTGAAGTCATTGGTGCTCGTGTAGAAAATAACTGCTATCGAACTCTTAGTTTGCTGGCAATTGGTAAACTGCAGGCTGTTTATGATCAAGCCAATGCCATTTATCAACAGGTAAAAAAGCAGGAGGGTGATGATCTTAATTTTTTGCAACAGACCCAAAGGAAAAGAGCTTTAAGTGAGGTCGAAAAACTACAGACCAATATACCACCTATGTTTCAGGATATTTGGTCACAGGTAGCAAATGCTGCAAGTGATGATAAAAAGTTCAAAAGCTTCTATCGTGGAGTTTTTGATGATCTAAATCCAGTTTATTCGCAATTATCGCAATTTGTGGCATATTTAGAAGAACTTGAACAGGTTAAATGAAAAAAAACAAACAACTTTCTGACCAAACTAAGTTTATTCAGGAGAACCCTCTTTATGAAAAGGAGGAGCAACGTTGGTGGCAGGAAGGGAAAAGCCGAATTAAAACAGATATTGAATTTTTGCAATCTCCTAAAGGCAAAATAGTTGTCATTGCTGGATCAATATTACTAATTACTGCGGTTGGTCTGATCATATTAGCTTTCTTAAGGAAAAGACCTCAAAAACAGCCTGGAAATCAAATTGTTGTTCCAGAGCAAGAGTCAGAAGAGCTTTCGCAATTACAAGAACGAATCATCGACTTAAGAAAGCAACTGCAAGATTCCGATCCGGCTAAGAGAGAGACTCCTTTTCCACAGGTAGATATGAGTATCAGAGTCATCGATCCTCAGGATTAAAGTTTAGACTTTGATTAATATTAAAAATATTTATTATTAAATCATGGATGGTATCTGATATACTGTCTCTTAACTAATTAAAAAAAATAAAATCCATGTTTAATTTCTCGGAGTTTAAAACCAAGCTTAATAAAATTATCGATCACACCAAGCAAGAGTTAAGCACTTTGCGTACTGGTCAGGCAAAAGTCAGCATGCTGGATTCGGTCGAGGTCGAAGCCTATGGCTCTTTAATGGCAGTCAATGAAGTGGCTAATGTTTCAGCTCCTGATAGCAATATGATTGTTATTGAGCCTTGGGATAAGAATTTACTGGAAAATATCGAAAAAGCAATCCAAAAAGCAGCTTTAAATCTAAATCCTGTTGTAGATGGAGAACTAATAAGAATTACTGTTCCAGCTTTAACTGAGCAACGAAGAAAAGAAATGGTTAAGCAGTTACAGCAAAAAATTGAATCCGCTAAAGTGATGATGCGTAACGCACGCACCGATACTAAAAATGAGATCGATTCTTTAAAAGGTCAGTCTGGTATTAGCGAAGATGATATTCACCGCAATCTCGAACAATTAAATCAGATTATGGATGATTTTACCGACAAACTGGAAGAGTTGGAAGCTAATAAAGAAAAAGAGTTAATGTCAATTTAGCTTCTTTGTTTTTCAAGCAAAGCAGCTTAGAAAGCCCACATGCCAATTACTGCCGTTATTGTTGTTTTAGCCATCATCTCTTTTTTAGTTTTAATTCACGAAGCTGGTCATTTTATTGCTGCTAAAAGAAATAAAATTAATGTTGAAGAGTTTGGTCTTGGCTTCCCTCCAAAAATTACTACATTGTTTACCTGGAAAAATACCGATTTTACGCTCAACGCTATCCCTTTTGGCGGTTTTGTTCGTCTTGAGGGAGAAGATGCTTCTAGTGAAGAGTTAATTCAGGCTAAAATTAAAAAAAATAAGTGGGCTCCTTTTTATGCTAAAACTGCGGGTCAGCGCATGGAGGTGGTTTTAGCTGGTGTCTTGGTTAATTTTGTGTTTGCTATTGTTGCTTTTACTTTTGTCTTTTCTTTTTTAGGAATTCCCAACTTACTTGATGATCAGGCTAGGATTGAAACCGTAGCCTCAGATTCACCAGCTGCTAATGTTAATTTGCCGACCAATGTTAATATTGTCGAAATTAGCACCAATCAACAAACTTATAAAATTGATGGATTTAAGCAAGTGCAAGACATTGTGGCTGAAAGTCGTGGTCAAAACTTGGAACTAACTGTGACTGGCGAATGTCAACAGTTGCAATGTCCACAAGAGACTCAAACTTACTTGGTGTATGCACGAAGTGAACAAGAAACTTCAAATGATCAGGGAGCTTTAGGTATTACTTTTAAAAATGCCATTTTAGTTTTCTATCCTTGGTATGAAATGCCAGTTCGGGCTAGTTGGTACGGTATTAAACAATCTTTGGCCTTTGGTTATCTGATTGTTAAAACATTAATCGATATGACGGTGCACTTGGTTTCATCGGGACAAGTTCCGACTGGATTAGCAGGTCCAATTGGAATAGTAGATCAAGCATCGCAGGGTAATGTTATTACTGATAATTTCTGGGAGAACCTGGGTTTTGCTGCTATGCTGTCTTTAAATCTAGCGGTTATGAATTTACTACCAATTCCAGCTCTTGATGGTGGCCGTGCTCTGTTTATTCTTTTAGAAAAAATATTTGGTCGAAAAAAGATAAGTAAGGTTGAGGCTTATGCTAATTATGGAGGCTTTGCTATACTCATGGCTTTAATTATTATTATTTCTATCAATGACATTGTTCGAATTGTTATGCGCTAGTGGCCATAAACTTGATTTTAATTTAGTACTAATTTGTGAATTTATTTATGAGTAAACTCAGCAAAGAAGATTTAATTGAAGCCAAAAAGAAAAGAGTTAAACAGCTTAGTCATAATTGGTCAGCTGCTCAACTTAGTGAGAGTGCATCAAAGGGGAGTGAACAGCAATCGCAGAACTCTATAAGCGTTGTTTTTCAGAAGGTTTTTGGTTTTAAACTTAAGGATGTTAAACACGACTTGCTAAAGACAATTATAATGTCTACCATTGTTTTATTAGTTTTGGCTGTCATTTATTGGTTAAATTGATGGTATTGTAACTTTTCTTAAGAACAATTTAGTTTTGCAAACTGTCAACCTTTTTGTTTTAATATATAAGTTACTCAACAAGCAATTACTTTTTATGAAAAAGAAACATCTAATTATCGCCCTTATTATCTACATTGCTTCTGCAGTTGGATCTTTCAGTGTTATGTCAGTAACGCGTAATAGTCAGACAGACAGCGACCCAAACCAAGAGGGGGCACAACTAGCTCAAGATGAGGATACAGCCTTTGGTACGCTGTTGCAAATTGATCCTAGTGAACTTCAAGATCAACCTTGTCCGTTAAATGGGGCTATGTATACCCAAACAGAGCGAGATGCGTGGGAAAAGAGAAGACCGTTATTTGTTATGGTTGAGAATTCCGTCGAAGCTCGTCCACAATCTGGTTTAAGTCAAGCTGATGTTGTTTTTGAGGCTATTGCTGAGGGTGGTGTGACTCGTTTTGGCGCTATCTTTTATTGTGCAGCTCAGAAAGAAGATATAGTTATTGCCCCTATTAGAAGTGCTCGTACTTACTTTATCGACTGGGCTTCCAGCTTTAATAAACCAATGTATGTTCATGTTGGCGGCGCCAATCTTTCTGGTCCCACTAATGCTTTGGGTCAAATTGAGGATTATGGTTGGGAATTGCAAAACGACATCAATCAGTTTTCTGTTGGTTATCCTACTTTTGTTCGTAATTATAATCGCCTAGAAGGTAAAGAGGTTGCAACTGAACATACTATGGAAACCAGCAGTGAAAGATTATGGGAAATAGCAGCTAAGCGTGATAGGACTCAAACTGACCAAGAAGGTAAATTGT
>CAZMMR010000046.1:0-7887 GCA_964567445.1 uncultured Pseudomonadales bacterium | reverse complement strand
AATACATCAACCTATCTCGGGTCAACAGCTATCAAATCACAGCCTCTCCCGCCGCTCTTAAGCAAGAGCTTCAGCGCTACAAACCCAATCATGAACGAGAAGGTCAGCACCGAGATATTTTAATCAACCAAGCATTGCTAGAACTCTCCTTAGGTAATGAGGTTGCTTTTAAACAGGCGTTAGATCAAGCCAAACAGCTCGATCCTAATTGGATTGGGTGGCGTAAGTCTTACTAAAAAAATTTATAACATGAATTGGGTGCGGATAGATCTTGCCAAAATTTTTTATAACACGAATTGAGTGCCAGCAGATCTTACTAAAGCTTTTCATAACCCCAGCCACTCTTTAGCTCCCAACCCTTAAATCTTCAGTCGCAAAATTGCAGGATTAGCCTCGTTTTTATTAGAAGTTTGAACCCTGTTATAAAAAAAGAGCCGGTTATTACAACCGGCCCTGTTTAGTTTTTTTTATTAACCTAATTATTTCTCTATTATTGACTTAATTATTCCTCGCTCTTTTCACCCTCCTCTGCCGGAGCTTCTTCTTCGGGAATTTCTTGCCCCTCTTCTCCCTCCACTTCCTCTCCACCCTCTTCTTCTTCGCCAATAATTTCGGTTTCAATTTCTTCTGGTTCCTCTGGCTCTTCTTCTACTTCCTGGACTAGGACCACAGGCGCTTCTTCTCCAGCCTCACCAAAAATAATATCTACTTTCTCTTTGTCGTATTCAAGATCAGCTAAAGTAATTGCTTGACCAATTTCTTCTAAAATTTCGACATTAACTACAAACTTTTCTGGCAAATCAGTTGGTAGGGCTTCGACCTCTACTTCATTTCGAACCGTCACCAAAACAGCTTCGGGCAACTCAAACTCTCCAACCAACTCTACTGGAATATCGGCTCTCACCTTCTCTGTTAGATCAATTGCCTTAAAAGAAACGTGGGTTGGCAAGTCTTGAACTGGTTCAATTTGCAACTCATCAATCATGGCTGGTACTTCTTTCTTGCCGAGTTGTAAGTAAGCTACGCCAGACTCCCCTATTTCTCTAAACAAGCGCTCAAACTCACCCACTTCAAACTTAATACTCTGCGAATCCATACTAGGGCCAAAAATATTGCCTGGTACTATTTGCTGAGATCTAAGTTGGGTTAAGTTCTCTCCCAACGATCTTTTTTCTACTTGAAGTTTGTGTTTTGGCATAATTCTTTCTAAAAACTTATCTTAATTCATGACTATTACATTCAGGCTCAATATTATAGCAAATTACAGATGGATTGACAGCTGGAGTTCAAACTCGGATATCTAAAAGGGCAACAACCAGGTCAGATCTACTCGTTAGCTAGATCTGATCCCCTTCATTTTCAAAGCGAGACAGCTGTAATTTTAGATATGTACTTTTAGTCATTTACCTCAGACACGTTCTGGTTCTGGTTCTGGTTCTGGTTCTGGTTCTGGTTCTCACTATTAAACTAGTTAATACATATTTATTATGTATTTGTTTTTCACGTGCATGAACTTTTTAAAAAACCACTAACAACCATCCACAACTTATCGTGTGTAATAAATACATACATAAAGAAAACTGTGTAACCCTTAGAAAAAACTGCGTGGATAATCTATTTATATCTTAGATAAAGAAGCTTGTGAAGGGTTGTTATAACCAGAGAAAACAGACTAAAACACTCGAGTAATTAAATCAGATAATTTAGCATAATTAAAAACCGGTGAAAAAGTTAGTCTTAATTTAAGTTAAGCCAAAAGTTAGGGGGTGAAATTGAGTGGCCACCATTATTAATGCCATCTACCAGCACTGGTCATTTGATTCTGGTTTAACATCAATAGTCAAAACCAATCCTATACAACAAAACAGCCAATATTAAACAGCAGCTAATTAAACTGCGCTACTAAAAATGAATGGCCTTCGTCGCTGCTGCTTATAATCTGATTACCGCCAAAGTCAGCCTGAGGAGCTACTTTTGCCGCTTGCAGTCCTTGGTGGTGACTCATGCTTATTGTGGTTGGAGTTGAATTTAATCCTGGCTGACTTTGATTAAAAATAAAAAGTGATTCTCCAGAACCTATTTTATCAGGAACAGAGTAGAGGAGGCTTATTTCTTTTTCTTCTTGAATTGCTATCTCCGCCACCACCCCAAAGACTCTGCGGTTATGATCCAAATATCCTAACACTTTGTTTTCATCTAAAATTTGCCCGTCTACCTTAACCTCTCTCAGCTGTGCTTCTGAATCTACATAAAACCTTAAATACGTTTTGTATCTGCCTAAAGGCCAGATATCCGACCTAGACTTGTTGTTTATTTTTATTGTTCTGTGATGAACTATTTCTTCGTTTGTAATTTGAATATCGTGAGCTATGTGTCGTTTTATATAAGGGTTAACTTTGTTAATCCCAATGTTAGCCTCCACTTGATAAATATAGTTGGCAGTACAACTCTCAGAAAACTGAGTGGGGCATTGAGGTGACATAAGAGCGCCAGCCCAGCCCAATTGTTCGCTAGCTTGTTGCCATTCTTGGTTGGTAAAATAAGCCAGGGTTTGTTGACTATCTAAAGATTCATACAATTCCTGCAAAAAATATTCTTTTTGTTGTTGAGAGTACTGCTTCATGGCTGCCAACTGAGATTCCCAAATAGAAACATGAAGGTTGGACAGTAGTTCTTGTTCTTTTTCTTCATTAGCATGATATTCTAGCCGATCAAATAAATTCTGAGCCGATATCTGCTCGTCATAATTAACAACATCTAAGCTACCGTTTTTTTCAAGAATTTTATGCAAGAAATTGTAATTAGTAGCAAAAATACCATCGATTGGTTGATTAAGCGACTCCCTGATAAACCACGCTATTTTTTTCGCAGAATAAGAATAGTCTGGGTCCCAGTTAGCATCTCTTAAAAATAGCTTTTCTTCACCAAGTAAAGCTTCAATTTCAGGAGGAGAATTAAGTCTGCCTAGAATTTTTTCTTCTAATTGGCTAACATTTAAAACCTGAGAGTCAGTTAACTTCCCTCTTTTTATCTTCATCATCACTATCGCCTGAATAAAACCACCAGTCGGCCGCAGTTCTTGGTTGTCTTGGATGATTAAATAGTATGTGCGGTCATTTTCAACCCCTAGCATCTTTGGTAAGAGGGGATTGAACACTTGATTGGCTGCTAGTTGTTTTTTAATCTGTTTGAGTTTTGTGTTGTAAGAATTAAGTTGTTTTTGCAGCTCTGGTTTCAAAAATGAAAATTCTTGATTATTAATCTCTGCTTCTAAAATCGAAATTTCTTGATACAAACTTTGGTCTAGCTCTTGTTTTTTTTGAATTGTGTTAGCTACGGCTAGCTTTTTTTCGTTCTCTAAAAAGTTGCTAAGTATTTGCCTGCCAATTTGGGCGGACATTGATAAATTTGTGCTTATTGAAATCAATCTCTGATTTAAGTTAACTAAATTTTGACTCTGTTCAATTAAACTAATGTCTATTATTTTACCCAATATATCAGTCTGTTTGTCTAATAGAGGAGTTGCTTGTAGCTGCTGATAACTCTGCGTTTGCAACGCCTCAATATTTTTAGCTAATTTTTGTTGTGACCTCTGAAAACCAACCGCCAAACCACCCAAGCCTAATCCGAAAACTACTCCTATGACAGCTGCAAACACTCCCACCCAAAAAACCGCTTGTTTGTGCTTGCTTTTACGCCTAATTGTAGAAAGTATTCCAGCAGTTTTAACTCTTCTATCAGTCTTTTGTTTTGTTCTTTTTTTATTAAATAAGCGCCCCAACTCTTGGTTTATGTCCTCCTGTGGTACTGTTTTTTTTGCTTCTTGTTGTATTTTTTGTGCGTCTAGATGATCCTGGTTAGGTTTTGCTGCTAACTTTCTTACAGAAGCTGATTTTCTTACAGAAGTGGTGCGGTTTTGTTTAGTGTAATTTTGTTTGTTTGATACTGTTTTAGCAGTTTTATTTGCATTGTTGTTTTTTGATTTTAAAGCAGGCTGCACAAACGAGGGTGAAGCCTTTTGTCTCAAACGACCATTTTTCTCCTTATAAAGAATCTCTTGCTTGAGTAAATTGCGGTCAACTGATAAAGAAAAGCTAGGTAAATCTCGACATAAATATTGATAGGTTTGACTTAAATCACTTTTTACCACTGCTTTAATTATGTTTGGTTTGTTTTCAATTCTACGAGAAGTAGAAGCGTTAATTTTAATAACTTGTTTCTTATCCTGATAAAAAATTTGGTGTTGTTGCTGTAAAACATTTAAAAAATGTGTGGTACTAATTTTTTTACCAGCTACCAGAAAGTTTTTTTGGGTTGGTTTAATTAACTCTGAAACAACTGTTTGAAAAAAGTCAGGAACCGTTTGGATGGCTAGCTCAATTTCTGGATCAAGCCAATAACCACTGGAGTGGGCTTGTAATAATGATTTAAGTGGTTGAGAAATTTGCTGCTGCTGAACATCAACTACATCTAAACCCAAAATTACTTTTTTATTAGTTGGTTGTTGATAAATTTGTCCTAATAATTCATCTTCTCGTTGCACCATCTGCTGCCAGTTTTGAATTAAGCCAGATTTGGATTTAATTTTACTAGTAACACCAATTAAAAATATTTTGTTAGTAGCGTTGTTTTTGAGAAGTGGTAAGACTTGTTGTTTGACGACTGTTAAGTCGTGTTGTTTTTGAGAGGAAAAGCCTGCCACCACCACCATTTTATAAAAAGCCGGGTTGTTCATTAAAATCTTTTGAAGTTGGTCGTGCTGCTGAGAAGCAAACCTCTTTTTAATTTCAACCAACCTCACCTCTAGGCCTTGTTGCTGATAAAAATTAACAACTAGCTCAGAAGTTTTTGATATGTCGGCAATAATTAACGCCTCTAAATTTTGACTAGTGGTTTCTGTGTGAAGTGCTGGCATGGGCAGTCTTAGCTGTTACCATTTTAGTACGACAACCAAGTTTAAGTATAGTTCAAGTTAAAAAGAGGAGGTTTTAGTTTTTTTGCGCTAAATCGATTGCCTGGTTGGCTAGCCAGTCTGCCGTTTCGTTTTTTTCGCGCCTAACATGTCTAAGTTCGATGGGGTAGGGGAGTTGAGTTATTATTTGCTGGCATTGATCTGCAATTTTTTGCAAGCGTGGTTCTTTTATTTTCCACTGTCCACTTATTTGTTGAACCACTAACTTTGAATCCATTTTAATTATAGCTTGCGAGACACTAAAAGGTTGTTTAGGCTCGTTTTCTTGTTTAAGCCTAAGTAGATATCTTAATGCGGCTAAAAGACCTAAATATTCGGCCTCGTTGTTTGTTTTTCTGCCCAGAAAAATTGCGAGTTGGTGTTTTGTTTGACCGACACTAATAGCAATGCCGGCTCCCGCTAAACCCGGATTTCCTCTAGATGCGCCATCAGTGTACAGTAAAATTTCTTGGGACATAACCTTTTGTTGTCTTACTTTTACCTATCTTTAGGAGCGTCTTCTTTAAGACAAATTGTTAACCAGCGCTGATCTTCAACATTAGCTGAGTAAGTAGTAATTTCGTTCAAACCCTCATCCTCAGCAATTGCGGCGTGAATTAAATATCGCTCGTAAGAATTAAGGTGGTGATATACTTTTTCCTGACCTGTTTCCAGAACTTGCTGAGCTGATCTTTTAGCTCCTGTCACTAGTTTATCCTCTTTCTCGCCTCGGTACTTATTGACATCAAGTACGATATTTTTATCAGGAAATTCTTCTCTGAAAACCAATCTTACTAAGTGCTGAAGGCCGAACAGGTTGCGACCCCTAGCGCCAATAAACCGGCTGCTTTTTTCTTCTGGAACTGAAATCTCTATTTCAATTCGATTCTCTCGCTCTTTAACCTCTACATCAAACTCCTCTTCAGTCAAACCGATAAATGTTAATGTTTTATTAATATATTCAACAATTTTCATAGTAGTTAGTTAATGTTTAATATCATTTTTAAACGCTGCCAATATGTTTTTAAGCCTCCCAATCCAGAAACAAAATACTGCTGAACAATGCTAAACAAATTAGTAATAACCCAATAAACTGCTACTCCTGCCGGAAACTTAGTAGCTATAAAAGCAGTAAAAAAGGGCATAATAAAAATCATTTGTTGCTGCATGGCTTTTGCCATTTCTGCAGAATCTTCCTCTTCTTCATTTTTTTGCTTGGTTTTTTGACTACGACTTTCATTGGGAACAATATCTCTAATTTCGCCACCAGGAGAAATCATTAGCGCTAAAATAAGCTGAATTGAACCAGCTAAAATTGGTAGAATATATTTTGAATCTGGTTGAGTTAGGTCAAGCCATAAAAATTGAGGGTCTATAACCATACCCTGCACTTGCCCTTGTTCTAAAAAGCTTTGTAGAGCGCGGTACAAACCAAGTAATACTACGATTTTTAGGATTTGAGGCAAACAACCAGCAAGAGGATTAACATTGTACTTTTGATACAACTCTACTTGCGCTTTTTGCAAGGCTTGCTTATCACCCTTATGTTTGTTTTTAAGCTTGTCTAATTTGGGTTTAATTTTTTTAAGTTTTTTTCTAGCTTTTAGACTAGGAATAACTAGTGGCAAAAGCAAAGACCTGATTAAGATTGTCATGACGATAATCGACAGGCCTAAATCTCCAACAATAGAGTAGAGTGAGGTTAAAATGATTGAAAAAAATTGTTGTAACATGTTTAAGTTTCTAATAACGTGTGGCTTTTTACAATAAGTTTAATTAATCAAACACAAGTCAAAATTCTTTTTAAGCCCTTAAGTCCTCCTGTTATCAACCCTTCTTCTTTAATTTTATTCCATGTGTAGCGACTACAAGATGGGTGGTGTTTGCAGTAACTAGTAACACCAAAGTTGCTTATCAAAAACCAATGTTTAATTGTAACAAAACCTTGGTAAATTTTGGCTAAGAGTAGTTTCATTTTATTTTACTTTTTTTCTTTCTTAACCAATCTATACCAATCTATTTAATATCTCCTTTAGTGAACCTTCAATCTGTTTAAAATCATCTAAAATCGGGCTTGTCAGCATTACTAATAAGTGCAAGTTTTGCTGACGAATGGGATGTTGCTCTATAACTGCGTAAATCTTCCTTTTAATCTGATTGCGTAGTGCCGCTTTATTTATTTGTTTAACAGGAACAACGGCTGCTGCTTTAAAGCTACTACCTTTCCCAAAATGCACTCGAAAGTGGTTGTTGGTTGCGTTGCGAGCTTTAAAAATCTTCTTATTACAATCTTTTTTTAAATTTAGACGCTCTTTTTTAGGCAGCATGCCTGTTATTTATATCTTTTATTATTACTAGCGCTCAGCTGTTGTCTTCCTTTTTTCATCCTTCTCTTTAAAACCTTAAGGTGTTTTTTTACCCGTGCCCGAAAGCCCTGAGTTCTAATACGCTTTTTTTTCTTTGGTTGATAAGTTCTTTTTGGCATAGGCGAGTATTATATATGAGACTTTTATAACTTTAAAGCAGAACAATAACTGACCCACTGACAGGTTTTGGGTTTAGGGTTGCGCTAATGTCTTTTGTTATATTCAAAATGTTTTAATTGTTGTTAGTCAACTACTGATTAACCCTAAATGGCATTACCACATACAGAAAATTGTCAACTCCTTCTATGATAAATTTTGCTGGTTTCAAGCTCTCATTCATAGCAAAATGCACCACCTCGGGCTTGGTGCTAGCTAGAAAATCTAGTAAATAAGTGGTATTAAACGCTATCTCGTTTTCTTGCTTATTTTTTGCTTTTAGTAGAATTTTGCCCTGGTATTCTCCATGAGCTGGAGAAGAGGAATTGATTTGCAAACCTGTCTTTTTTAATTGCAACTTTACAATATTGGACGCTTTCTTTGCTAAAATAAAAGCTCGTTGCAACTCTTGTC
>CAZMMR010000045.1:0-8125 GCA_964567445.1 uncultured Pseudomonadales bacterium | reverse complement strand
GCCCCTTAACTCAAAAAATGCCCCCAAAATCTCTTTTGATTAGCAAGACTCTGGCTTGCTATTCCTTTACTTTATATGAAAGTAAAGAAAGTCTATTCATTACCAATCAGCAAAAAGGGCCAGGTTACTGTTCCTATTGAAATTCGCAAAAAGCTTAATTTAGAAAAGGGTGGTTGACTACTTATGTCGGATTTGGGCAATAATGAGTATGTATTTGTAAAGTCTATTTCTAAGTCCTTCAAAGATAGCTATGGGGCGGTGCAGTCTTTGGACAAATCAATCAAGGAGCAGAGAAGAATTGCAAGGGAAGAGAGAGTTAATAGTATTATTGCAGAAGCATAATATGAACGAACCAATTTTTGTTGATACCAATGTTTTTTTGAGTTATTTAACCAAGGATGATCCGCAAAAAGCAAAAAGGTGTTTGGAATTATTTCAGCAAGCTGATAGTAAACAAGTGGAGCTGACAACTAGCGAATTTGTTTTGTCGGAGGTGGTCTATGTTCTGAGCTCTAAAAGATTGTACAATTTGGCACACGACAAAATTAGAGATTTACTGTTGCCAATTATTACCATACCGGGCTTAAAGACAAGTCACCAAGAAACTTTAATTTTAGCTTTGGAGTTGTTTGCTCAAAACAACTTTGATTTTGAGGACTGTCTAACAGTTGCTCATCTTCGATCTAGGGGCTTAAGTGGTATCTACTCATATGACGCTGATTTCGATAAGTTTGCAGATATTAACAGAATAGAGCCTTAATTATTCTCCTGAAGACTCAATATTTGTCGAGGCTGCCCGGACTTGAACCGGCGGCCTTGCGTTCCCGAATTTGTCGGGGATGCCGGACTTGAACCGGCGGCCTCGCGCTCCCGATGCGCGCGCTCTAGCCATCTGAGCTAATCCCCGTAATTTTTATTAATTCTAGCCGCATCTTTTTTCACAGTCTTTGTGGCTTGCCTGTAAGTCAAGCGACAACAAAATAATTACTGTTTTTGTTTTTTTATAATTATTTTTGCCAGCCTTTATACTATGGAAAGCTTTCTAGTCTAAATGCAACTATTTTTTTGCAGTCTTTAACACCTGAGAGCAAACTCAAGTGATAACAACAATAAAAAATAGATGCAGTGGTTATTTTAACTCAACCGTGTACAAGTTCTTGGGTGAATCGGGACTAAACGAAGTCAGTATGACTAGGCGACTGCCATCAGGCCAAGGATAAAGAAAAGTTTCATAAAAAGGTCCAGAATAGATATTAGTTTTATTAGTGCCATCATAAGCCATAATGTAAATATTACCATCTTGTGCAAACATTAAATGTTTGGAGTCGGCAAACCACTGTAGAGTATTGATATATAGAGAAGTGTGATAAATGTTAAATTTGTACACTGTTTTAGCGGAGTCTGTGGCTTGTAACCTAGAAAAAGCACTAGGTGAGGCTTTTAAATTAAGAGGCTGCTTTCTAAACAGATCATCAGCTAACAAACTCTTATTGGCAATTGGCTTTTCACCAGTTTCACTAGCAATTTCAAAGTTTCTATCTTCTTCGCGGTCGTAAACGTAGATTTTGTTCACTTCTAGTTGTCTTTTCTCTGGTTGGGTGTTGCTTGAAGGTATTGGTGGAATTAAATTGTCTGGTAAAGTAGCACTAGCAGTAGCAGTGTAGAGCAGTTTTTCCTTATCAGGGGATATGTAGACATTTTTAGCAGATTGAGTGGCGATTTGTATTACTTCTTCTGGAAATTTTTTTAAATACTGCCGCTCACGAATGTACATGTCTTCTTCCCACTGAGACAAGATTTGCTTACGTTTAAAACTAACATCTGGTAGGCTGGCCAGATTATTATTTTGGTTAATATCAAGAAGCATTTGTTTTTGTTTGGTGAGTAGCATTAATTGATTGCTATCTGGGGACCAAACATAATCAGCATTGGCTAATTTGAAAGCGGGAACATCAGCTGCGATTTGTTGTGATGATTTTTGAAAAGGAATCAAATTGTCTGATAGTTCCAAAACGTACAAACCATTTTTGGCTTTGGCACTGGCAGAGGCAGTATAGTAAACAATCTTTCTGCCATCTGGAGAGGGAAGTAAGTTTTCGGCACCAGTAAAAGACAAGGGAGTAAGAGTTGGAGCAGCGGGAAAGAGACGAGCATTGGTTTGGGTTACCAACTCTTTTTTGATTTCTAGTTCTTTATGCCAAGGAGAGTAGCCGTCTTTAACTAATTTAACTTGGTAAGTGCCAGGCTCTAAATAAACAGTGTCGTCTGTGGCAGTGACTAGGCGATCGTTAATGAAAACCTGAGCTCCGGTTGGAAAAGAGTTGGCACTCAGTAATCCAGACTCTGGCAAGATGCCATTGCTGGTAATGCGGTAATTGCCTTGTGCATATTGGATGGCTAAGTAAGAACCAGCAACGATAATAGTTGTTGATAGTAAGGTAAAGAAAACTTTGGAATCAACTGTAAATTTTTTAGTGGTTCTAAAGAGTGATAATAATATTTTTCTCAACTTCATGCTAAGATTATACCAGTAAATAGAATAATCTGTAACCAAGTATCAGTGATCGAATGAGCTCTTAACCTCATTTAAATTTGCGAATCTATTATTAGCTAGAAATTTATTAGCAAGTATCATGAGCTTTTTTTCAATCTTTAATCGCAAATTAGGTTTAGATTTGGGGTCGGACCGTATCCGAGTTTGGGTTGACGAACAAGATCTCGTTCTTGATGAACCTAGTTTAATTGCTATTGATCAGGAGACGCAGAAAGTGGTGGCAGTCGGTCAGCAGGCTCAGGCGATGAGAGGAAGGGTTGAGGGTAAGGTTAGAGTTTTTGCTCCTATTAAGTTTCCTCGGTTGGAAGATGATCAATTAGTAAAGGCCTTACTTAAAATCTTACTGCGCAAAGTGAGCCAACGGATTTATTTTTTTAGTCCAACTATGTTGGTCAGTTTGCCCACTCACACTTTTCCCGTGGCCAAAGAGACTATAGTTAAAATCTTATCGGACTTGGGAGCAAGTGAGGTCTTAATTATTGGCCAACCTTTAGCTGCTGCCATTGGAGCGGGAGTGCCAATTGCTGACGCGTCTGGTAGCTTTATTTTGCAAATGGGTGCTAGCGTAGTTGAAGTGGCGGCGGTGTCTCTTGGAAAAATTGCTCGGGTTAATGTTTGTCAGCAGGCTGGTGCAGACATGTGTCAAGAACTTGTTTTTTGGTTTAAACAACAGCATCAGCTTAAAATAAGTGGCAGTATTGCTAATCGGGTCAAACGCAACTTGGGTAATTTTTCTGATGAAGCCCAGTATAAACTAGGGGTTACAGGTATTAGCCTAGTTGATGGCAGTCCAACTGAAGTTGAAGTTCTAGCTCAAGAAGTTAGGCAGGCTTTGTCAGAGTATGGTCTAGAATATGTAAAGTTAGTAAAGGATTTGTTGGCTAGTATTTCTCCAGATTTAACTGTGGACGTAATCGATAAGGGCTTACTTTTATCTGGAGGTTTAAGTCAGATGCCAGGTTTGGAATCTTACTTTGTAAGCCATCTTAGCTTGCCGGTATCAGTGGTAGAAGAACCTGATCAGGCTGTTATTAGAGGAGTGGGTATTGCCCTTGACCACTTGGATGAATTTAAACAAAGTTTAGCTTATCAAAGATAAATAAACTTATATGAAACTTAAACAACTTGAATTTTCTAAAATGAGCTTGCCCAAACCTAATAGTCAGGTGGTGAAACGTAATTTTAAAATTTTTATTAATCTAAACTACATTGCTGGTTTTTTGTACGCTTTTTACTTTTACATTACCTCGCCTAAAAGCACGCACATGTTGGAGCGTCGGTTATGGGCTTATGAGTGTTGGATCATTTTGTCTTTTTATGGTTTGTTTATTTATCTTTTTTATTTAGAGAAGTCGGCTGTTGGGGGTCGTAGAGGCTTGTTTCGTTTTATGACTATTCAAGCTGTGCGGTTGGTTAAGGTGCCAGCACGGAAGTTGGTATCCTGGTTTGAGCACATCGATCAGCATCCAGAGAACTACTCGTTCAGTACCCACCAAGGAGTAAGAGTAATACGCGGTAGTCTTACTAAGCCGGGTTCAATTTTTACCACCAAAGAAAAATTTTTATTTGTAAGTTTACATCTTAAGTTTGAGGTGACTGAGGTAGATGATGAGCGTGGTTTTGGTTTTAAACTGCTAAATCCATTTTTACAATGGTTGGGCATCGAAGGGGCGTTCTTAATTAAACCATTAGATGAAGATCTAACTAGATTAGAGTTGTTGGTTTACAATCATCCCCAGACTTTTGTTAAACGTGTTATTTCTGGTTTTTTGTATTTGTCACCTGTTAGACTGGCGATTTCCAGGCAGATTCAAAAGGAAGTTAATTTTATCGGAAGAAGAGTAGAGCGAAATAGGGATTAATTTAAGTTTTATTCTCTACCCAATTTTTAGGCTTAACTTAAATTAAGCCAATTTTTAAATTGATTGCCGCGATCTGCGTAATTTTTAAACAAGCCAAAACTGGCGGCAGCGGGGGATAGTAAGACTACATCTCCTGGTTGTTGGTATTGCTTAACAAACTGCATTGCCTCTGGCATCGATGACACCACTTTGTGTGGCAACTCTCTATTACTTCCTAGTTCTTGCTGCTTGTCTTTTATTGCCTGCCACAAACGGGGGCCATTAGTTGTGAATAACACCAAAGCTTTAACTTTACTGTCTATAATTTTTTCTGCTAGTGGGCTGAAGTCTTGTTGTCTTTCATGTCCGCCAGCTAGTAAGATGATTGGTTGGTCAGCAAAGCAAGAAAGAGCCGAAATTGCTGCATCTGGAGTGGTCGACAGGGAGTCGTTAACGTATAAAGTCTTATCCTTGATAGCCACTTTTTCCAAACGATGGGGCAGAGGCTGAAAAGTGGTCAGCGCCTGTCTAATGCGGTCAGTCTTTATATTTAACATGCGTGCCACAATGATAGCTGGAGCAACATTGTTAACATTGTGTTTGCCCAAAAGAGGGATATCATTAACAGCTATAATTTGGTAACTTTTGTTACTATCTCTAAAGGTTAAGTAACCATCTTTAATATAGACTAGTATATCATTATTACTTGTTTTATTTAAGTTAAAATGCAGATGTCTACCTCTAGATAAGTTGGCAATTTCTTGGGTTTTTTGCCACTGAGGATCATATATTACATACTGATTAACCTTTTGATATCTTGTGATGGACTTTTTAGAATCAATGTAGGCTTGAGTATCTGGGTAATAGTCTAAGTGCTCCGATGTTACTTCCTGAACTACAGCAATATCGGGACTGGTTTGGAGTTGATCCAGTTGGTGAGACGATAATTCTATTACAAGTTTAGTTTTTGATCTAATTTTACTTACTAAATCTAAAGCAGGTTGACCAATGTTGCCAATCAAAAGAGTTTGCAGGCCGTTATGAGCTAAAACGTGATGGATAACGGCGGCAGTGGTACTTTTCCCCTTAGTGCCAGTAACACCAATGGTAATAGGTTGCCTGATTTGACTGCTGTGATCAGTAATTTTAATTACTTTATCTTTATTTTCTTGTTTAAAAGCCTCAATAATATCAAAAAAGAGTTGCAGATTAGAGCTAATTTTAACGCCTTTTTTCATAGCGGCTTGGATGTGGTTGGTGCTTAGCGGTATGCCTGGAG
Organism: uncultured Pseudomonadales bacterium; assembly: GCA_964567445.1. GTDB lineage: Bacteria > Patescibacteriota > Microgenomatia > UBA1400 > PJMF01 > CAZMMR01. The sequence continues at coordinate 2,451 of CAZMMR010000045.1, read as the reverse complement.
TTTTGAAAATGATATCAAAATGTTGCAAATTATCTATATAAGAAGAACCAGCGTTAATTTTTAAGTGCTGGTCTTTTTTTATGATTTGTTTGAAAGCCGTATCTAGGTCTTGAGTGGCTTTTTGATCAAGAAGAGCTAACTTTTGGGTTGGTAATTCCTGACGCAAAAAGCGATAAGTGGATAAACCCTCTCTGCCTAGACCTAAGATGGCAATTTTTTTGTTCTTGAGTGGGCTAATGATGGTGTCAGGAGTGTTCATAAATTTGAGATGGTAGCTGCATGTTTTTTAAGGATAGTCGTTAGTTTTTCATCAAGAAAATGATCTTGATTCCAGTCAGTTAGTAAGCGCTGAGCAGTTTTCTCCCAGGCTGAAGCAGGTTGTTCTTGTAGTAATAAAGGTTTTATTTTTCCCAGAATAAAGGGTAAATTTTGCTCTGGTTTTTGTTTTTGCCAACGTTTAATGGTTAGATAAAGGGCAGCCTTAACTTCTAGGTAAGTACCAACGCACTCAAAAGGCTTGTGAGCCTTGTAGCCAGCCAGAGCAAGAGCGGTAGTAAGTAGTGGTTTATCTTGATACAAATTATGATTAAAGATGTCTTGTGTTAGTACTTCTGTCTCCACAAAAGGTGACAACATGATAAAGGTGAATAGGCACTTGGGACAGGCATGGCACCATTGGTCTTGCTGTTGGCTGATGTTACAGCTTTTAAAAGTTGAAAAAAATTCTTGGTATTGGCTAAATAAAGCCGCAATTTGGATTTCATGCAAGGGTCTAAGAAACGATAAGTACTCACTTTTTTTAGTTGAAACACCAAGAAAATTCTGAGCATAATTTCTAAATTTCTGCTCATAGGCAAAGCTTTTTGAGTATTGATGATTAATGTCTAGGCCAAGATAGTTGGTGTTGGCTTGATTGGCGGATTGTTCGTTAGCTACTAGGATTTGTTGACAGCCTAAAGCTTGGCTAATAAAGGTGGCTAAGAAGGATAAATAAGCGCTAAATGGAGTGTGGCCGTTAAGATACCCTTGTTGATTAAGAGTAATTAACTGAGGATCAATAGTTCTTTTAACAGTGACTTTCTGCTGAGAGTTGCTTAATTGGCACAGTTGATGAGCAGCGGGGGAAGCAGGCTCGAGTACCAGAGTAGCATAGTCAAGCTGTTTTTGATTGAGTAAGCCTAAAGTAAGCCCAGAGTCTTTGCCACCACCAACTGGTACTAGGTAGGGGTATTCGTAATGTTGATTGGGGTGTTGATTAGGTAGACTTTCTACTAAATTATTGCTTGTATCATCAGCTTTTATTTTTAAGAAATTATTGGCGGTAAAATCAATATTGTTGGTGTAGTAAAATTCCCCTAGACCATGGATGAACAGATTCTGCCAGAAGGCAACCTGCTTTGAGCTTAGGGGTCCTGCTGAAATACTTATTTCTTGAGGGCAAGCGCATTTCCAATAACTGGGTAATTCGGCTAAACCTAAGTGAAAAATAAGGTTTTCTAGATTCTTTTGAGGCAAACTCTTAATCCGGTCGCAATCAACACCTTCTATAATAATTTGTGGTGAAAAACGAATGTCTGGAGTTAATAAAAAGCTAAAACTTATGTGTAGCTGATTGGAACGGTACCGATAATCAAAACTTTGATAAATAAGTTTAGTGTGTTTAGCGCGTAAGCTGTCAATTGTCATTGGTAACCATTATAATCTGTATTGGAGGAGGGACCAACAAACACTTTTATTCTGCAAAGAATAAATTGAGAAAAAAAATTAGTGAAAAGTTAAATAAAAGCATAAAATGGTCTACTTACTCAAGACAAAAAGTGTTCAAAATTAGCATAATATGAATACTTTGCTATCAGCAAGCTCAGTTTTTGAACAATGTTAACTACCACCTTCGATCTTTTTTGGGGTATAAAATAGTTATAAGATGTGAAATATAGGAAAACCGAATGCTAACGCTTAAAAAAAATAATAAAAATTAAGCAAAATAGAGTAAAGGTGTTAGAACTTTTTAAATTTAGCTAAACAGAGACCAAAACCATACTAAGGAGTAACCTAAAAAAATATGCATAGAACAGCCAATATTCTCGGTTATAACATTTTTAGCAAATCGAAGTCTTGGTTGCTAAAAAAAATTGAAAAACATCTCGCTGACAGCGATTCGCTTTTAACTATTTTTACTCCCAATGCCGAGCAGTTAGTGCAAGCAAGGCAAAACCCGAACTTCAGTCAGTATTTGCAGCAGGCTGATGTCCTAATTCCCGATGGTATTCCTCTTGTGTGGTATAGTCGTTTTTTGGCTTGGAAGAATAAATCAGTCCCAATTCAGGAGCGCATTACTGGCATCGATTTAGTGAAATCTTTGAGTAAAATCGTGGCCTCCAAAAATTATCCGGTGTTCCACACCCTGCACCTCGGCCGCCAGGAAGCCATCAAGCGGCGACTGCACCTGGT
>CAZMMR010000044.1:0-8150 GCA_964567445.1 uncultured Pseudomonadales bacterium | reverse complement strand
GAGTAGATTGTCTTTCCCTTCATTGGGACAGCTTAGATTAGCAATCATTGCTTTAGCGCCAGTTTCCGCCACCAGTTTGGCAGTTAAAGCATAGTCTTTAACTATTGCTGACATTTTGTCTGCTTCGTTACTTGAGCCTTGGAAACTTGCTATAAGTAGCTGGCCTTTTCCTGCTGATTTCACAGCTTGCTGTATGTCTTGCTGCCACCAATTGGGACTGGGCGACGGCACACCAAAGGAGTTGGTAATCGATAATGGTTCATTGTACTCTTTTTTAGTTGTTAAAGGCTGATTGTGATTGGGTTCTAGTTTTTCACTGCTATAGACTGGGAGCACGTTCGGCCAAGGATGGCAGGGATGTTGATGGCTACGCACAGTCTTATAGACGCATAAATCAAAGCCATGTTTAAAGGCTGCCTTAGCAAAATTACTGTTAATAAGTGGTCCGGCTGGAATGCCGAAAGGAACATAGACTGGATATCCAAGAAATGATTGACGCGGTTGATCAGTGCGCTTGATTGGTACGGGATGAGCAAACTGACCAAATGGCCCTTGTTTAAAGTTATATTTATATGACTTGGTGGGGTCGTAGAAAGGTTGACTCATATGAAATTCCTATTTTTGCTTGCTAGCTTTCTTGCTTGTTTGTAATGCCTAAAACTTCTTTACCATGACTAGTGGCGATATTAACTAATGTGTTTAAGTCCAGAAGATGGCAGCTTTCTAACAAAAATCTCAATTCAGTCCACATATCACCATCGCTAAATGGTTTATAGATATCAGCAATATTATCTGTTCCTAAAGCAACAGTCACCTCATGGGCAATTAGTTCTTCAACTGGAGCAATAGCGTTATGAGTGGGAGTCAGTTCTTCACTACGGCGAGCATCGATCCAAGCTGTTGGACAGCAGATGACTCCTATACGATTTTTTCTTAAACGAGAATAAATCTTTTGTCGGTACGACTGAGTGTGAGCTGCTAATGAAACACTATGAATAGCTATCACCTGGCCAGTTAGATCATACTCTTTTACTTTATCTGTTAATAACTCAGTCTCTTTTTCAGTAGCAGTGTTAAGTTGGTCAACATGAACATGAACCATTTTATTTTGAGCTTTGGCCGTTGTAAGTAAGACATCTAAATGTTCTGCTTCTTGCCCTCGGTCTTTGCCAGGTAGTCCCCCAATAATATCGGCGAACTCAGCTCCTAACTCAAACCATTTTCTGGATTCTGGAGTCAAAACTCCCTTTAAAGTCTGGTTGGCAAACAGCAGTTGATAATTATTATGTTTATCCTTTAGTTTTTGAGCTGCTTGAATAGCTTTGTCCTTAATAATTGGATCAACGTCGATAAAGCTAAGAAGTGCTACCACTCCTTGCTGTTGTTGTTTTTCCAGAGCGAAAGCCATGCGGTCATAGATCTGATCGACACTAGCCTGGCGTTTAAGTTCGTCCACCAATTGCCATTTTTGATGGAGATGATGATTGCCAAGTGCTAATGAGTCTTGATTGATGGTATAAGCTCGATCAAGATGTGTATGAGTATTTACCCAACCACCAGCTCGATTGATGCGAGCTATAAGTTCTGCTTTTAAATTCCAATCTTGTTGCATAAAAAAGATTTGCCTGATAGTTATAAATCGTTTTTCTTATGGTTGTTGCTATTTTGCTGATTAACTCTTATTTTTTCCAGTCGACGGACGTAGTTTTTTGCTTGATCTAGTCTAGTAATATAGGGTGTGTTGGTTTTAACTGCCCACTTTTGAATAATTTGACTATCTTGTTTGTCTTTTTGACTTTGATCGGAGTACGGAGCGTGGAAAATTACGTCAAACCGATTTTGTCTAAGCATGTCCTCAAGATTGGGCTGTTGTTCTTCAAACATTTTGTGAATTAGGACAGAATCGAGTCCATTTTTATCTAAGAACTGGTGAGTGTGCTCAGTAGCATATATCTCAAAGCTTATTTCTTCCATCTTTTTAATTAGAGGAAGAAATGTTTCTTTATCATTTTGATCACCAATAGTTACCAAAGCGTAGCCTTTTTTGCCTTGAGCTGTTCGCATTTGCAGAGAATAAATTTCAATAAAACCAGCGCTACAATTCTGGTTAAAGCTGTGGTCTTTCATAAACGTAGCTAAGTTTGCTTTATAGAGAGCATGGGGGCTTTTTACAGCGACCACCTCAGCTCTACCCTTTAATAGTTTGATAGTAACAGTGCCTGTAACCTTTTGATTAACGAAATCTAAATACGCTTGTAAATTAGCCATCAGTGGTTCATACCAAAGAGCTCCGTAGCAAAGGTATGACCATTTTGTATCGATTAAACTTTTAAACTCATTTTCTCGACGAGTAGAAACGTATTTTTCAAGATCGTAGTGGCCCTTAATAATAATTTCAGCGGCTGGAGCTTCATAAAGCCCCCTCACTTTTAAACCTACCAAGCGATCTTCGATATGATGAGTGATTCCGACTCCATGCTTAGCCCCTACCTGGTTGAGATGGATAATCAAGTCTGCCAAGGACATGGCTTGACCATCAACACTCACCGGCAACCCTTTTACAAATTCCAACTCGATGTATTCTGGCTTATTTGGAGCTTTTTCAGGAAGGGTGCAAACTTGCAAAATTTTATTTAAGGGTGGAATTAAACTAGGATCTTCGATTTCACCGCTTTCGCTAGTGACGCCCCACATATTGTCGTCATATGAATAAGGAGAATCTTTAGTTTGTTTGACAGGAATATTGTGTTCTTTTACGTATTCTAATTGCTCATCACGACCCATGCTCCATTCTCGAACTGGAGCAATCACCTTCATTTCAGGAGCCAAAGTTAGAATTGATCCTTCAAGTCTGACTTGGTCATTACCCTTGCCCGTACTGCCGTGGGCAATGGTATCAGCCCCCTCTTGACGAGCAATAGCGACAGCAGTCTTTGCTAATAGAGGTCTTCCCAACGGTGTACTTAAATGGTACTCTCCCTGATACTTAGCGTTAGCCTTAATTCCCCAAGCTAGGTAATGATAAGCAAATTCCTGCTTGGCATCGATGACAAATGCTTTAACAGCTCCAAGATTAAGAGCTTTCTTTTTAATTACTTCTAGATCGTCTGCTTGTTGTCCAATATCGACGGTAAGAGCAATGACATCGGCCTGATATTGATCCTGAATCCATTTGAGCATCATTGATGTATCTAGGCCGCCAGAATACAATAAAACAACTTTTTTTACCTCTCCTTTTCTTCCTTCGTATGAAGAGACTTTTATGTATTGATTAGTCGATATTTCTTGTGACATATTATCTAAATAGTTGTTGATTGTGTAAATTGAGCAATGATTAGGCTGAAACGTGGTATCGATCGCAAATCATAGGACCTGCTATCATTCAAATTTATTATGTATTGAAGATATAAGGGAAAAATAGTTAAAAAAAATCCTGCCTTAGTGGCAGGAGAAAAAGAGTACCGCTTGGCGACAATGATTGCCCATAGGTAAAGTTTATGATTGTGTATGCGTGGTAGTAAAATATCCAATAAGGAAATACGACTAACAGCTGTAGTAGTTAGATTAGTAACAAGATAATCTAACTGTTTTTTAAGAGCTGGTGGTAAAAAAAATCCTAGTGTTGCCACTAGGAAATAAATTTAACCATAATTTTTTTAAAAAGGCAAAAGCAATTTTTTGCTGTATCTAGTAGTAAGTACAAACGCTCGGTTAGGGTTTTAGATAGTTATTAAGAAATTGCTAAAGCTTAACTGTTAGTGAGAGTGATTCGTGTTGTTGTGTTTAATGGCTGTTAAGGACACTATGTAATTACTCCCCCACCCAAACATACTAAAGTTTGGGTGGATTTTTTTGTCTTATTGTTTTTTTGTCCGCTTCTTTTTTCTTGTATAATCCTATCTGCTCTGGTGTACAAGACACTAAACTGCCCAGCAGCTATGCCTTTTAGTGGTTGCTTGGTGGTTACCAGCCAGTCACCCTGCCCTCTTTTTTCTAGTTGGCAGTCTACCATTTGTCCTGTATGTCTGATCCTAACTTCTAAATTAAATTCCTGCCAATTTAGCTTAGGATTAATCCAGTGCAGCTTATCAATAGCCCACTTCTTTTTTTTGGTTTCTATTTCTGGCCCAACCACCAACTGGTTTTTTTTCTGATTCTTATCAACTACATATAAAGGAGGCAGATTGCCTTCCTGATCAGCCCAATTGGTTGCATCTAATACTGCTTGGGTGCTGATGTTGTAACCTTTTCTCTGACCGATGGTATAGAACCACAAACCTTGATGTTGGCCAATTATGTTGCCTGTGGGAGTAACTACTTTGCCTGGATTTTGCCCCAACTTCTCTCGCAGAAAATTTCTAACATTTATTTCACCAACAAAACAAATACCAACAGAGTCTTTTTTATCAGCTACTGGAAGATTAAGGTCATGGGCTAATCCCCGAACCTCTTTTTTTGTCATAGCACCAATGGGAAATAAGATATGATTTAGTTGATTTTGTTGAAGTTGGTGTAAAAAATAGGTTTGGTCTTTGTGCTGATCGCGGCTAGTAGCAAGCGTCAAGCCGTACTTAGGTAAATCTGTAATTTGGGCATAATGGCCTGTGGCTACATAATCAAAACCTTCCTTCATGGCCCAATCATAAAACATGCCGAATTTTATCACTCGGTTGCAAAGGACATCGGGGTTAGGGGTTCTGCCTTGTTTGTATTCTTGAATAAAATAAGACATGACTTGCTTCTGATATTCATCTTTAAAATCTAGAACTTTAAAAGGGATATCTAGCTGCAGCGCTATTTTTAAGGCATCTTGTCGGTCCTGCTCTGCTCTGCAGCCTGGCATCTTCCAACACTCTAGATAGACTGCTGTCACGTCATAGCCTTGTTGTTTCAGGAGATGAGTGCAGACAGCAGAATCGACACCGCCGGAGAGGCCGAGGGCGATTTTGGATGTAGTGTAATTAGCACTCATTGTTCTCTAAAATAGCTTGCAGCAATCTTTTAGCAAATAATAAAGGTTTGTTTTGGACAGATCCAGCAAAGTGATGTATTCTTAATCCTGGAGCAGAGTTTACTTCATTTATGGTAGTGTCATTGTTGATGGGGCTTGTTATGTCATTGCTCATCAAGTCTACTCCATAATAGTTAATACCAATCATTTGATGGATGCCCTCAATAAGCTTGCTATAATCGGTATGTATGTTAGAAATAGGAATGCGCGAAACATTGCCTCCCATAGAAAAGTTACAAATTTTTGATAGTACAATCTTCCTATCTTTTTCGGGAACGCTCTCAAAAGACAAGTGGCTTTTCTTTAAAAATTCCTGATGAATATCATAGTTTTGAAAAGTCTTCTGATTATTTTTTTTTCTGAACTCATTCTGTTGAGCTAATAATTCTTTAATAGTTGATCTACCATTTCCTACAACTTGAGGTGGAAATCTTTGCACGACATCCACTATTTGATTTTTATATGCGAGCATTCTATATTCGTTCTCAGCGGTGATGTAAGCTTCTACTAGAAATATTTTAGAATATTTTTTTACATTATTAATGGCTTTAATAATTTCATCTTCAGATTTGGGCAGTATAGATATTCCTTTTCCTGAATTTAGATCTACAGGCTTAATGACAATTTTTGCTCCATGTTTTTTTTGGAATTTTTTGACTTTCTTGTATTCAGGTGTGTTTGCAGTAATATTTTTGTTTTCAATATTAATAATTTTTGAACTGGGAACGATTGGTCCTAGCCTACTAAGCACCAGCGAGGTTAAATATTTATTTTTAACAATCTTTGTGCTGACTCCGGTATTTAGGTCTAGGGTTAAACCCATTACTCTCAATTTTTTTTGATTTTTAACGATCTCTACTAGAGCAAGGTTTTTATGTATAATGCCAATCCTATAATTTAAATCAACTGCTGCCTGTAATATCAGATTAGTTGTATAAGATGAAGTATATTTTTTGATCATTTGTTCTTTTCAGCCAACATAGTTTCGCATTTTTCAAATTTTTCCTTAATTAAGCGGACAATATTTTTAGATAATTCATTTAGTTGATTGTTTTGTTTTAAAGCAGGGCCTCTTTTAATAAACCTTATAACTCTTTTGCTATTTTGTTTAATTTTCGTGTTTTTATTAGGAATGCCTAGTAATAAAAATTGATTATCATTATGTAGGTCAGCAAGAGAAGTGGTTATTTTTTGATGTTCAATTTTATTTTTATTATACATATAAAGTCCTGGCAGAAGCTCCTTCTTTAACTTGATGCAGCAAGGTTCTGTGTTGGTTAGTATTAGATAACTTATGTTGCTGTCACTTATGGAAGTTCGATGTTTATTTATAGGTATTTTCTGCTTGTGGTTGGGTAGAAAAGAAGAGATATGGTAATTGATGAATGGAAATAGATTGCTACTCATTTGAATCATGTTAATTATGGGCGTTACTCCTGTCATCCGCGCATTCATCTCTAAAATATAAATTCTATCCGTCTCTTTTTCAATAATTATGTCAAGGCCAAATATTCCTTTATAGTCTAAGTCAAGTAATTTTTTGCCTGTTGCTTTAACCATTTCTTCAACCTTGCGCTGTTGTTTGTCGGAATAGTCTCCCGGAGTCCATTGACCTCCAACAAATTGTCCTGTTCTCCGTGTTAAGGCGGGCAAGCCTACCAGCTGTCTTTGCATTGGCGTGTTTAAGACCTGTTTGTTATAAATACAAGCTTGGACACTAGCTGATTCTCCTTTGATATATTTGGATACTACGACACTATTTTTTTGTGGAAGTGAGGATACTGCTTCATTGAACTCTTTTTTAGAGTTCACAATATAAGTTCCCCAACCACCTGACAGCTCCTCATCTTGGATTACAAATTTTCCGTACTTGTTTTTCAGTTTTATAAAACTATCTTTTTCCTTAAGCTTTTTCACTGTAGAGAATCGATAGGGTGGGAATGGTATGAACTCCGAAAAATTTTTTCTAAATGTTATTTTATTTTCAAGTTTCTTAAAAAGATTGTAAGAATTGCATAGAATATTGAGGTTTTGTGACTGTTCTATCTGCCCTATTTTTTTAAATGGCTTATAGACTAATAGATTATTAATTTTTAAGTTATGTTTAATTTCTTTCCACTCAGGTTGTTCAAAGATATTCTCAGTTTTTGCTTTGTCAGCTTTGTTAGATTCGTTTTGATTGGTGCCATATATATGTGAATATTTGTTTTTAAGATCATCGAAATATGAAACCCAATTTTCCTTGTAGGCTGAGAGTAGGTGTATGTTTGGATAGGCTTTATTAATATAAAAGCGGTTAAATATTTTTTTAGAGTATGCAAATACTTTAGGTTGTTTCATAAAATTGTTTTTTAAATTTAAGATATATAGTTAATTATTCCGATTTCCTTGATTTCTTTCTCATATCTTTTTAAATCTTCTCTTATGAAGCTAGGAGCAATCGGTCTATACTTAGGATTTATTTTTTTTGCCTTATTAACATCTTTGTAGGAGATTTTTCCGTAGTATAATCCTTTGATGTTAAAATCGGAATTGATTAGATAATTCCAAACTTCAATCATTCCTTCAAAATATACTACGTCTTTGGTGAACCCACCTTTTTCTGATGTGTCGTAAAGACCCCTCTTGTGCTTGGTGGTTCTTCGCCAGGCCTCTTCCTCATTGCGGAGGTAATTCATGAAAAAATTGTAAGTTTTCGAAAAAGAACTTTTCTGTGCTACATCGATGCCAATATAGTTAAGAGCACTTATATAGTTTAGTTTAAAATTACTGGCTATTAGTGAGTTTAGAGAGGCAAGACCCTCTTCCGTTTTCATGTAGGGTTTAAATCCGTATTTCTGCTTTTGTTTAAAAAATGGTTGTTGAGCATAGTTTAATCTTCTAAGTGCGTGTGTTCCCAACTCATGATAAAGACTGGCTTTGAACTCATTCTTCCGATATTGAAGTGGCAGTTGAATCTTCAATTTGTTTTTGTAATAACTGGCATTTGCAATGAATTTTTTTGACCACATAACTTCAATAGTGTCTTGGAGATTATTGTCCTCTAAGAAACTATTAATCATCTGTTTAGCTTCAGTCTGCCCAATTTTCTTGCCTTCCATCATTTTAATATCCTCTATGTCTCTACAATCAAACGCCT
>CAZMMR010000043.1:0-8155 GCA_964567445.1 uncultured Pseudomonadales bacterium | reverse complement strand
TATTTATAAAAATTTATCTTCAATTCTACTTCAGTACCGCCTACGGCGCTAAGTTTCGCTCGCAAAGTTGATGGTAATCATACTATTATTCATTTCAGAAGCGCTTTCAGCGCTAAATAGCTCTGCATCTTTATCGCCAGCTGTATTTTCTTTGCTGTCGCTTGAAAATACAGGGCGCTAAATATCATTCGTAAAATATATTATCTTACTGCACTTATTTATAAAAATTTATCTTCAATTCTACTTCAGTACCGCCTACGGCGCTAAGTTACGCTCGCAAAGTTGATGGTAATCATACTATTATTCATTTCAGAAGCTCCTTCGGAGCTAAGTAGCTCTGCATCTTTATCGCCAGCTGCATCATTTCAGGTCCTCTTTTTTCAAGACGCAGTCGCAGGAAAAAGAGCAGACATGAAAAGTGCTTTGCGTTCTGCGCTTTCGCTTGAAAATACAGGGCGCTAAATATCATTCGCAAAAATAATGATCTACTGTTAGCTGATATCAATAATATCTCTGTTAAGTTTCGCTCTAACAATATAAGTTAACTCTAACTACAACTACATTGTAATCATCTGCTTCACTCTTGCCAACCCATCCTGTTTTAACTAGGCTTAAGCTGATGAAGTATACCATAAGACAGAATCAGCAAGCCAGGAGAATTATTGTTAAAGTTGAATATCCCAACCAAGTTATAGTTATTACTCCTCCTAGGACGAAATCGCAGCGAGTGGAAAAATTTGTTAATCAACAGCAAAACTGGATTAAAAAACAACTAAAGAAACTGCAGCAGAAACATCAGCAAATTGAGTCCCAGCATCATGTTAAAATTTTTGGTAAGGATTATAAAAAGCAGAGGAAGTTTGATGCCAACATTCCAGTTGGCGTTCATATCAATAGACAACAACTATTGTTAAACTTTCCGGGTTCTTATCAACCTTCATCTATAAAAAAGGAAATTAAACTATTTCTTAGAAAAACAAGCCGTGCTTATTTAACTCAAAGAGTAGAGGAGTTAGCAGACAAAATGAATGTTGGCTACAATAAAATTACACTTCGTAACCAAAAAACTCGTTGGGGTAGCTGCAGCAGCCATGACAACTTAAGTTTGAATTGGCGCCTAGTTCATTACCACCCCAACTTAATTGATTATGTGCTTATTCATGAATTAGCACATTTAGTCCATCACAATCATTCTCATCGTTTTTGGCAATTAGTGACTAAATTTGATCCTGATTATCAAAAACACCGCCAGCAACTCAAAAAGAGAGGAGTGACCTTTAGTTAGTCTTTGCTACAATTTAGTCAACATCCATCTGCATCACTTTAATCAACAAACATGATTGTCATTCACGGAGAAAATACTATTAAGTCCCGGCAAAAATTAATGGCGATTATTGATGATGCTAAAGGTAAAAACACTCTAGTAGAAAGATTTGAAGCTGATGATTTGGATCGCCCCACCTTAGAGTCTAAACTACAAAAAACCGATCTATTCGGACACAGTCGTATGATTGTCATTGAGGGGCTGCACAGTCTACGTCGCTCACAAAGAAAAAAAGAGTTGATTAAATTGGTGACCAATCATAATACCACACCCATCTGTTTATGGGAAAAAAGAAAGTTAACAAAAACCATGCTTAAAAAATTAGAGGCTCAGCAGGTCTTCTACTTTAAACTAGCAAATGCCTTATTTAACTGGTTAGATACTTTTAGCCCCCAAACAAGGACTAAAGCTAAACAAATCTCTGCCCTGCGCCAAGCCTTAAAAAGTGACGATGAATATTTATGTTTTATTATGCTAGCCAGACAAATTAGAATGTTAATTCAAGCAAAGACTGGCGGCCAGATAAAAGGACCGTACTTTGTGATAAATAAAATAAAAAAACAAGCACATCAGTTTCATCTAAAGCAACTATTAACAGTTCACTCTCAGCTGCATCAATTAGATGCTGATATTAAAACCTCCAACAATATTGTTGATTTAGGACAATCCTTAGAGTTGCTTATCATGCACTTATAATTCATGTATTTATAGAAAGTCATGCATTTTTATAGATAGGTTCATTGCACTTTGCAAACTCCAACTTGACAAATTAGATAAGAAGTATGATAAAGTATGAGTAGTGTTGTCACTCATACTTAAATTAAAACTTTCTTAAATCAAGATTTGCATCAAACTATCTATGGCCAAACAAAGATTAACCATTACCCTCTCCCAATCAACACTCAACAAGATCGACCGCTTAATCGATAAAAAACAAATCAGATCTCGCTCCCATGCTATTGAATCAATTTTACAAGACCATTTAGAGCCTAGCATCAAAACGGCTATCATTTTGGCTGGCGGTCATGATCAACCGCAGACTCAACTAAAACCCTTAATTCCTTTTAAAGGCAAGCCACTCATAGCCCACACCCTGCAACTATTAACTCAGTATCATATCCAGCACATTATTATCCTAGCTCATCATTCCGCAAAGAGAATTCAGACAGTCATAGCTGGTAAATTTCCTCAACTTAAAATTGAATATGTTTTTGAACAAGAACCGCTCGGAACAGCCGGCGCTTTAAAAAATGCCAGCGAACTCATTACTAATCCCTTCTTTTGTATTTACGGTGATATCTATACTGACATTAACCTGCAGCAAATGGCCAATTTTCACCAGCAACATCAATCGTTAGCTACAATAGCAGTTAAGCCGCGCATGTCTCATCAGTCGTTTGACAATGTGGCCCTGCAGGGCAGTCAAGTTACCAACTTTCAACCAAAAGACAAACAACTTGACGTTAGTTTGGTTAATACCGGCGTCTATCTCTTTCAACCACAACTACTAGACTATATTCCCCAAACTCCCAGTACCCTGGAACAAGATGTTTTCCCTAGAATCATTAAAACTAAACGCCTGTTTGCTTTTACCTTTCAAGGAGCTTGGTTTGATGTAGCCACCGAAAAAAACTATCAAAAAGATTTACAGCAAAGCTTTAAAACAACCACTAAATAATTAATTAACAACTAATAACCAACTATGACCAAAATCAAAAAAGATATCTTTCATGCCTATGACATTAGAGGTCTATATCCGGATGAGCTGAATCCCGATCTTGCCTATTTAGTTGGCAGAGCTTTTGCCACACTTTTGCAAAAAGAGAATCCGAAGAAAAAATTAGAGATCGTCGTTTCTCGCGATATGCGGCCTTCATCTCCAACCATTAAAAAAACTCTTATTAGAGGTTTAACCGATTCTGGAGTTGATGTTATCGATATCGGTCTAGGCACGACCCCCACCTTTTATTTTGCTGTTGCATATTACGACCATGACGGCGGCATACAAATTACCGCCTCTCATAACCCAGCTCAATATAATGGTTTGAAAATGGTACGATCACAAGCTCGACCAGTGGGAGCTGGTACTGGCATGGAAAAGATAAGAGACATTACTACCAACCAAGATTTTATCGACAGTTCAAAGACCGGCAAAATCATCAGCAAAAGCAAAGTCCTCACAGATGAGATTGAAGCAATGAGTCTGGGTGTTAACACTGATGATATTAAACCCTTAAAAGTAGTGGTTGATGCTGGCAATTCCGTCGGAGCTCTAGACATGCAAGCTTTATTTAAACGCTTGCCTTGTGAGCTAATCCCTTTATATTTTGAGTTGGATGGCACTTTCCCTAACCACGAAGCAGATCCTCTTAAACCAGAAAACCTAGAGGATTTAAAAGAAAAGGTAGTAGCAGCAGGAGCTGACTTAGGAATTGCTCTCGATGGAGACGGCGATCGCGTCTTCTTTATTGACGAGCAAGGACAGGAGTTGCCTCAATCTATTTTAAGAGGCTTAATGGCCCAAATCGCGCTGCAAGAACAGCCAGAGGCAGTGGTTTGCTATGACATTAGACCTGGAAGAGCTACTTTAGATATGATTCAAGAGGCAGGAGGCAAGCCAGTTGTCACTCCAGTAGGGCATTCACTGATTAAAGCTCAAATGAGAGAAGTAGGAGCAATCTTTGGCGGCGAATCGTCAGGTCACTACTACTACCAGTTTGACTATGGAACTTTTGATGCGCCCATTAAACTTATTTTACAGTTTTTAAAATATGTTAGCCAGCAAGATAAAGCAATCTCAGAAATTATTAAACCATATAAGAATTACACTCATTCAGGAGAGATTAACTCTATCATTGCTGATAAAGAGGCTGCCATCAAAAGAGTTGCTAAAAAATATGCTGACGGCGACATTTCTCGGCTTGATGGCATTACCGTTACTTATGATGATTTTTGGTTTAATGTTAGACCTTCAAACACCGAACCCAAGCTGCGCTTAAATCTAGAGGCAGTTGATGAGGCAACTATGAAGGAGAAAAGAGATGAAATCTTGACTTTAATCAGAGCAGAAGATTAATAAATAGAGTAGTTAGCTACTAATGCTATTGGTATTGAATAAACCGAATGTGTTATAGATATGTATACATTTGATATATTTAATGTTATAATGACTGTTGTTGGTTTTTTTAAATGATTTAAAGGTAAATTATTAATTTTTTACCAGATAAATTTATTATCAATCACTGCCAACAGATAGGAAAACATGAATTCTTACTTTCGCCGTAATTTTCACTATTGTCCTAAGTGTGGCACCACTTTTAAAAAGGCAAATAGTCATTATCATTGCCCAGTTTGTCATTTTGATCTCTATGCCAATCCTGCTCCTACAACCTCTATTTTTGTGATACAGAACGATAAATTATTGTTAACCAAAAGAGCTGTCAAACCATTTAAGGGCCATTGGGATTCTTTTGGTGGATTTTTACTCTCTGAGGAAAGTTTTGAACAAGGTGCAATCCGTGAAATGAAAGAGGAGTCCGGAGTAGACATCAACATTACTAAATATCTTGGCTCACTTCCGGATACCTACCGAAGCATGCCCACCATTAATGTTGGTTTTAAAGCAGAAATTATCAGCGGCAAGTTAAAAGCAGCCGATGATGTCGCTAGCTTTCATTGGTTTGATTTTAACGACATTCCTAAACAATTTGCTTTTCCTAGTGTAAAACAGATGGTGAAAGAGTTGGTTGCAAATCATAATTGATCGTTTCTTACAATAATCAATTACAACACCTGGTTTTTGGCCAGGTGTTTTTACTTGGGACTCGAGTTTGTCGTAAAATCAATTATAATTTTAAGTAGAGATTTAGTTTACAAATTAGATAATGTTATGAATAACAATCAAGATAAAATAAAACAACTAACACAACCCAATGTCAACACATCAGTCTTAAGTCAATTAGATAAAATTAAAGAAATTGACCAAAACAACGTTTTAGGTTCTATTCAAGCTTTATCTGATCAGGTTAGACATGCCTGGCAAGATACTCAGAAAATAGATTTTCAATTAACAACAGACATTCATAATGTTGTTGTTGCTGGCATGGGTGGTTCTGGCTTAGGACCAGACGTAATTAAGAACTTGTTTAAAGAACAACTAACTGTTCCTTTTGAAACAGTTAACAGCTACACACTACCCAATTATGTCGATCATCACACCTTAGTGGTTCTTGCCAGTTATAGTGGCAACACCGAAGAAATCTTAAGCTGTGCTCAACAGGCCGAACAAAAACAAGCCCAAATCATAGTTATAACCAGCGGCGGCCAACTGCAAACGCTAGCTGATGACAATAACTATCCGGCTTATATTATCGATCCTAAGCATAATCCGTCTGGACAACCTAGAATGGCTATTGGCTATGCCATCATTGGCTTAATGGGACTACTAGCTCAGGCGGAAATACTAGCAGTAAAAACAGAGGTAATCAACAAAGTTGCCCAAACTATTATTCATACCATGCATGATTGCCGGGTAGAAAAGGAAGTGGAAGTTAACCCTGCTAAAACTCTTGCTTTTAATTTGGTTGAGCGCCGACCAAATTTAGTGGCTGCCGAATTTTTACTAGGAGCTATTCATGTTGCCAGCAATCAGTTTAATGAAAATGCCAAAACTTTTGCTGACTATTATCCTATTCCAGAAATTAATCATCATTTACTAGAAGGGTTAATGTTGCCCCCAAGTAATGTTTTGGATAATATCTTCTTATTTTTTAATTCCAAGCTTTATCATGAGCGTAATCAAAAACGAGTGACTTTGACACAAATGGCTGTAGAAAAGCAGGGTATCCAAACACTTGCTATTAACTTAACCGCAGAAACAAGGATTGAGCAAGTATTTGAGTTAATTACTATCATGGCTTATGCTAATTTCTACTTAGCTCTGTTGCACGAAATTGACCCCAGTCAAATTCCAACGGTAAACTGGTTTAAAGAAGAACTTAAACAAGAATAGACTTGTTGTGGAATAGCCATACATCTTTTGCACTCACTTTAATAACTTTGAAATAATCCTGAACTATTTTCCATAACTCAGTCAAGATAAATCCTTTCCAATTTACTGGTTTTAGGCTAGTATAATTGTTAGGTACTAGTTACATTACATGACATCAGTTAACCCTGCCCACCAGTTTTTACAGCAGCCAAAATCTGAAGTCGGTACGTACGCTTTAGATGTAGCCGCTCTCTCTAGTCAGGATATTCCCTTGCCTGTTACTTTTTGCGTACCAATTTCGACTCTGAAGCTAATAGCTGATCACAACAACCTTCAAGACCAGTTTGAGCAAATCAGGCAAAACTTAAATTTTCAAAACAAATCTGCAGTAAAAGCTGCCTTAAGACAAATCAGACGCACCATCCGTCAGCAGGCCTATCCCAAACAAGTCACCAATAAAATTCTCGATTATTACACCGACAAATTAGACAAAGATTTTATACGTCTTACAGCCAGCCCCATCCGAGGTTTCGATACAGATTATAAGCGGGAGGAAAACATCAGGGGTGAAGCCAATATGATGGAGTCTATTCTTAAACTCTGGGCCCGTAATCTAGACAAGCATCATTTAAAAAGAGGGGTTTTGTTTCCAGTGGCAATCGTCGTTCAAGCTCAATTCCAACCCAATAGTTCTGGACTAGCTTACAGCCTTAACCCCAATACTCAAGATAAATCACAAATTGTAATTCAAGCAGTACACGGAGTTTATCAGAGAGCAGCATCGGAGCTAGAACAAGATATTTTTACTGTTGATCAGCGCAGCTGGCGAATTACTGAGCAAGATATTCAAGTTCAAAAACAATATTTTACTAGACATCTTGACCAGCTCAAAAGACATCAGCTTGATGCCAACTTACAAAAGAAGGCCAGCCTTTCCACCCAACAGATTAAAGAGCTAGCACAACTAGTTAAGAAAATTAAGCTTAATCATGTTAACCAGATTCGTGTTCACTGGAGCCTGGTTGCTGATCGAATTATTATCAGTAAAATTAAACCGCATCATGCTATCCAAACCAATCGCAAGCAACAACAAAATCTAAAAACTTTAGTGATTGGAACCAGCCTCAATGCCGGCTATATTACTGGTCAGTGCCAGAAAATTAAGAATGAACAAGACTTAGAGCGCTTTCAACCTGGTCAGATTGCGGTCATAGAAACATTGAACAGTAATCACCAAGCTTTAATTCAAAATGCTAGCGGTATTATTGTTGAAAAAGGCATTACCAGCCCACAGCTGCTGACTAAAATTAGACACTACCAAATTCCCATTATCATCCAAGCCCGCCATGCATTAAGCAAACTACAGACCGGCCACAGCATAGTTTTGGACTCGTCTGCAGGCAAAGTTTATCAGGTTCCTCGTCAACAAAAACACAATAATCAGCTACTTAAAAGTAGTAAAACCAAACTACTATTAGCAGTTAATGACCCTAATGAAATCGACGAAAATTTAGCTCAGATTAGCGATGGTATCGGTCTTTTACGTAGTGAGCATCTCTTTATCCAAACAGGTTTTCATCCTTTGCGGGTACTCAAAACTGAACGTAAACAGTTTACTGAGTCACTCAGCCATCAATTAATTAATTTCTATCATCGTTTTATCAATCTTAAACAACAACAACCGACTATTGTTTATCGGTCCTTAAACTTAACTAGCCGTCAGCTGCAAAAATTAACAGGAGGCGAGCAGCGAGAAACGCCAGGACCCAATCCTTTCCTTGGATATCGGGGTGCTTTGCGTAAAATTAATCAGCCACAACTTTTAAATTTTGAATTGGAGC
>CAZMMR010000042.1:0-8488 GCA_964567445.1 uncultured Pseudomonadales bacterium | reverse complement strand
GCGGTAATTATAGCTTAGGATTGCAAGAACAAATTATTTTTCCAGAGATTGATTATGATGAAATTGACAGCGTTCGTAGTTTTCAGGTTAATATTGTTACCAGTACCGATCAGGACGAACAAGCTTTTAGGCTTTTAGAGCTATTAGGCATGCCTTTTGCAAAAGAAGAAAAATAATAAACATACTACCATTTATATTTATGGCAAAAACAGCAAAGATTGTTAAATCAAGAAAATTACGTCAAAAGCGTAAGAAATATTTTAAAAAATACTTAAGTAATGATGATTCTAAAAAAAATAGAGTCTCGACTCGGGGTGTAAATAGGTGTAAAATTACTGGTCGCGCAAGAGGATATATGGGTTATTTTGGTTTAAGCAGAATGACTTTTAGAGAGTTGGCGTCTAAGGGGGAATTACCAGGTGTTATTAAGGCAAGTAAGTAGAAAATAAATTTTTATTTAAAACAAATTATGTTAATCAACGATCCTATCAGCGATATGCTCATCAGAATCAAAAATGGTTTGATGTCTGGCAAAAAAACAGTAGTTATGCCTCACTCTAAAATTAAAGAGGCTGTGGCCCGCAAACTTGAAGAGAGCAATTATATAAAATCTCTTACGGTTAAGGAATTAAAACCTCAGTCTGAATTGGAAGTTACTTTACAATATGTTGATGAATTACCGGCCATATCTGGAATGGAACGAATTTCTAAGCCAGGGAGACGATTATATGCTAAAGCTAGCAATATACCAGTTACTTTAAATGGCTACGGCATTACCATAATTTCTACTAACAAAGGTGTGTTAACTGATTCAGAGGCAAGAGAAGCTAATGTAGGTGGTGAATTAATTTGTAAAATTTGGTAATTTTAAATATGTCAAAAATTGGAGCAACCCCGATTACAATACCAGACTCAGTTTCAGTAGATGTTCAAAGTAGGACTGTTGTTGTTAAAGGTCCTAAAGAAGAATTGGAAGTAAATTTGCAACCTGGAATTAGTATAACTATTGAAGAATCATTGTTGAGAGTCAATCGTAAATCAGATAGCAAACAACATAAATCTAATCATGGTTTGGTTCGCAGTTTAATTGCAAATTGCATCGAAGGTGTCACTGATGGTTTTAAAAAAACTCTTAAATTAGTTGGCACTGGCTATCGTGTTAAAAAGAAAGGTTCGGGTTTAGAAGTAACAGTTGGCTATTCTCATCCGGTAACAATCGAGCCAGTCCCAGGAGTAAAGTTAGATATTGAAGGCGACGACACCATTCATGTTAGTGGTATTGATAAACAAAAAGTTGGGCAGGTAGCTGCAGATATTAGGTTGATTAAGCCTCCAGAAGTTTATAAAGGCAAAGGTATTAGGTATGAGGGGGAAGTAGTTAAATTAAAGCCTGGCAAGGCAGCAATTGAGTAAAGGTTTTAATACTAGAAATTTTTAAAAGCTATTGATTATGACAAAAGTCAGGCATCGTTCCAGAAAAAATAAAAGAAAGATGGCAGTCCGCAATAAAATTAAAGGTACTGCCGAGAGACCAAGATTGAGTGTATTTCGTTCCAACGAACACATCTATTTGCAAGTAATTAACGACGTACAAGGTATAACTCTGATTGGAATTGGTGACAATACCGATGCAAACAAAATAAGTGGTACTAAAACGGAAAAAGCTGCTAAAGTAGCACAAGAGTTAGCAAAAGAACTTAAGAAAAAGAAAATTACTAAATTAGTATTTGATCGTGGACCTTATCGTTATCACGGTCGTGTTAAAGCAGCGGCAGAAGCTTTGCGAGAAGCGGGCCTCGATTTTTAATTAATTGCAAAATTTATTATAAAGGATTTATTACAGATGAGTAGAAATAATAGACGCCAAAAAGAATTTGATGAGAGAGTAATTCGTGTCTCTCGTGTGTCAACCAAAACTAAAGGCGGAGACCAAATGAGCTTTTCGGTGTTGATGGTTATCGGCAATCATAAGGGTAAGGTTGGTGTAGGCCTAGGGAAAGCCAAAAGTGTGGTTGGGGCTATAAAAAAAGGAGTGCGTCGAGCTAAAAAGAATCTAATCGAAGTTCCAATTCAAAAGACTACTATTCCTTTCGGTATTGCTGGTAAGCATGGGGGAGGTCGCGTTTTACTTAAGCCTGCTCAAAAAGGATCAGGAGTGATTGCCGGTGGATCTGTTAGGGCTGTAGTGGAAGTGGTTGGAATTAAAGACATCTCTGCCAAGATTTTAGGCAGCGACAACCAAGCCTCGAGTGTCTATGCCACTATGACTGCTTTGAAAAAAATTAAACGTATTGTTAAAGTTAGAGGGATTGAGGTTAAGCAAGAATTGGGAAGATCAGAATCAAAAAAGAAAAAAAGAAAAGCTCAAAAAAAATCAAAGAAGAAGGCCTCACAGAAAAAGAAAAAGGTAAAGAAACCCAAAAAATCAAAACCAAAGAAATCTAGTAGTAATAAAACAAAAACGAGTAGTAAAAAATCACCTAGTTCTAAAAAGAATAGTAAAAAGAAAAAAACAGATAAAAAAGAAAAGCCAAAGCGCAAATCTAGCAAAAAAAGTAAAGAAAAAAAGACCAAAAAAGATCAAAAAAAAGGTAGCGATAAATAATATATTTAAATATAGATAGATATGAGTTTACTAAACAATCTTGTCAAAACTACTGATAAAAAAAATAAGCGACTCGGTCGGGGTTATGGTTCCGGTAAAGGTGGACATACCACCAATCGTGGCATGAAGGGACAGGGAGCTAGATCTGGTTCAAAGATTGGTTTGTGGTTTGAAGGAGGGCAACTTCCTCTGGTTAAAAGAGTTCCTATGTTAAGAGGTAAGGGTAGATTTAAGAATGTTCGCCCAGTAGCAGAAATTACTTTTGATGATATTAATAAGTTTGATTTTGATGTCATTAGTCTAGAAACATTAAAAGCTAATCGTATTATAGACTCTGCTTTTGTTCAGGCTAAGATTATTAAAAGTGGCAAGCTTAAGAAAAAAATTACGGTTAAAGGCATCAGGGTTTCACAGGGTGCTGCTGCTATCATTAAAGATATGGGCGGTACAATTATTGAGCAAGCTCAAACTAAATAATAAGATTAACAATAAATATAGTCGCAACTGTCCGTGTTAGACAAGATAATCCAAACAGCAAAAAAAGTTTTTTCTAATCTTCAACTCAGAAGAAAGTTTCTTTTTACCGCTCTGATCTTTTTGATTTTTAGAGTTTTAGCTCACATTCCTGTTCCAATTGTTGACATTAATCGCATTCAGACAATCTTTACCAATAGTCAATTTTTGAGTCTACTGAATATTTTTTCTGGTGGAACTTTAGTTCGTTTTTCAATAGCGGCTGTTGGAATTAATCCTTATATTACTGCCTCTATTATTATGCAGCTGGCAGGTATGGTTTTCCCTAGAATAAAAGAGATGCAAAAAGAAGGAGAGTCGGGACAGGCAAAAGTTAATCAATATACTCGTTTACTGGCAGTTCCTTTGGCTATAGTACAGAGCATCTCAGTTATTGCGCTATTAAGGTCGCAACAACTGCTTACCGCTTTAGATCCTTTATCGGTGGTAGCAGT
Source organism: uncultured Pseudomonadales bacterium (assembly GCA_964567445.1). Classification (GTDB taxonomy): domain Bacteria; phylum Patescibacteriota; class Microgenomatia; order UBA1400; family PJMF01; genus CAZMMR01. The sequence goes on along the minus strand of CAZMMR010000042.1, from coordinate 4,915 downwards.
GATTGCTAGTTTGGTAGCTGGTGCCATGATTACCATGTGGTTGGGTGAATTAGTGGGCGAATATGGAATTGGTAATGGTATCTCGATGATAATGTTTGCTGGGATAGCCAGTCAGCTGCCTATAGCTGTAGCACAAGCCTTACGCATAGTTCGTACGGGGCAATTTTTTCAACTAATTATCTTCGCTGTAGTTTTCATTGCAGTTATTGCTCTAGTGGTATTTATGAATGAAGCAGTGAGAAAAGTCACTGTTCAATATGCTAAGCGAATGACTGGTAATAAGGTTTTAGGAGGGCAAAAAACTCATTTGCCCATCAGGGTTAATGTAGCTGGTGTTATGCCTATTATTTTCTCTTTGTCCTTGATGTTGGTGCCATCGTTTGTTGCTAGAATTTTACAGTCAACAGATAAACCAACTCTAATTAATTTTGGAGAAAAGCTAGCTATTTGGTTCAGTCAAACTTCAACTTTGTATATGGTTTGTTATTTTTTGTTAGTAGTAACTTTTACATATTTTTCAGCTTTAGTTTTTTTCAACGCGGAGGACATTGCTCAAGAACTAAAGAAAAGCGGAGCTTTTGTCCCTGGTATCAGACCGGGTAAAGCTACTCAAGACTTTCTTGAATATGTGGTAACAAGAGTGACTTTGGTTGGAGCTTTATTTTTAGGCTTTATTGCTCTGTTGCCATCTATAGTGCAGGCAATTACTAGCGTCCAGTCTTTGGCTATTGGTGGGACTAGTGTTCTGATTGTAGTTTCTGTAATTTTAGATACAGCTAAGCAAGTAGAGAGCCAGTTGGTAGGTCAAAATTACGACAAATACGCTTAATAAATGCAATACTAACTTGTTTGATGACAGTTACTGATTAGCGTTTCATTTGCACTTAAACTTCTCTTGAAATAATGATTGGTTTGAGTTAGATTACAATTCTGTGTTAATGACTGTTAATTGTAATTTTGTAAATATTTTTTAGCAAAAATTAAAAAACAGTCAGCAAATTATATAACAATCATGAAAATTGTACTTATTGGGGTTCAAGGTGCCGGCAAATCCACTCAGGGTAAGCTGTTGTCTGAAAAATATAATATTCCCTACTTGTCATCGGGACACATTTTTAGACAGATGACTAAGCGTAAAACGCCTTTAGGTAGATGGCTTAAAGAAACATTAAATTCTGGAGCATTAGTTCCAGATGAAAAAACAATTGATATAGTTACCGAGTATTTAGAAAAGCCAGAATATCAGCACGGGTTTATTATTGATGGTTTTCCTAGAACGGTAGGCCAGGCCGAAGTCTTTACTGATGGTAAAGAACAAGTTGTCTTTATTGATGTTTCTGACAAGGAGGCTTTATGGCGAATATCAGGTAGAGTTAGCGACCGTGGAGACGAGACGCTAGCCGCTATTCGCAAAAGAATCGAGCTTTTTCATGACGTTACACAAGAAGTATTAAACTATTATCAGGACAAAGATCAGTTGATCAAAGTTGATGGGGAACAAGACATCGAGGGTGTTTTCTCTGAAATTTGTGACAAGCTTAACTCAAAAGAATAACTAATTATTAAGAGAGTTACTCTATAAAAAGTCTGATTATTTTGATACAATCAGAAACTCTGTTTTTTTGAAAGAGTTTAGGTAAAAAATAACACACCGAATTAATTTATGGGTAAAGTTCAACAACACAAACGAGCGGCAAAAGAGAAACGGCAACAGAAATCAAAGAAGGGCTCTAGTAAGAAAAGTAGAGATCGTTTTATGGTTTATGGTGAAGTTGAAAAATGTTTGCCCAACACAATGTTTAGGGTGCGTATCACTGATAGTGAGGTTAAAGGGCTGGAAGATAAAGTCTTATTAGGTACTTTATCTGGTAAAATGCGTTTATATCGTATTAGAGTTATGCCAGGAGATATTATTAAAGGATATGTCTCTAAATATGACTTAGGAAAGTGTAAGATCACATACCGCTCAACTAACAAGAACATTAAGAAAGAATTTTAATTAAAAGGATTAAACATGAAAGTTACACCTTCAGTCAAGAAAAAATGCCCAAAGTGTAAAATCATCCGTCGCCACGGGGTGGTGCGAGTGATCTGTGACAATCCTAAGCACAAACAAAGACAAGGATAATATTACATATGCCAAGAATTGCCGGAAAAGACATACCAGGAGAGAAAAAAGTGGCTTATGCCCTAGTTTACATCTATGGTATTGGCCAAACTAGAGCTGAGGAAATTGTTGAACGAGCTAAAATCGATAGCGATAAGCGGGCACGAGATCTCACGAGCCAAGAAATCAATAAGATTCAAAAGCTCTTAGAAGAGTATACGATTGAGGGTGAGTTGCGCCGACAAGTTAATGACAACATTAACCGTTTAAAAAGAATTAAGACCTATCGTGGTATTAGACACATTAAGGGTTTACCAGTCAGAGGGCAAAGGACTCGCAGTAATGCACGTACAAGAAAAGGTAAGCGTAAAACTGTTGGTGCATTGAGTAAGGATCAGGCTACTAAACTGGAAGAGTCTAGAAAGAATAAGGAGGAAAAATAACATATGGCTCATCGTAATATGCGCAATCAAAAGGTGGTGCAATCGGCTCGCATTTATGTGACTGCGACTTTTAACAATACCATCATCACTGTTACTGATCAGAAGGGTAACACTGTTGCTTGGTCCTCAACAGGAAGCTCTGGTTTTAAGGGGTCTCGTAAATCGACTTCTTATGCTGCTACAGTTGCAGCAAATAATGCTATTTCTAAAGCCATGAATCATGGTATGAAACAAGCAGAAGTTTATATTAAGGGTCCTGGACCAGGTAGAAGTGTTGCTTTAAGAGTTTTAAGAGGCAAAGGCATCAACATTAGCTTAATCGCAGATATGACCCCCATGCCGCACAATGGGACTCGTCCTAGAAAAAGTAGAAATTAATCAATTCATTTATTACTGAGGATATTATAATTATGGCTAGACACACTGGACCTAAGCAAAAATTACAAAGACAAATTGGAGACGATTTGGGTTTGAAAACTAATGCTTTGAAGACTGCTAAAAGAATTAATGTTAGGCCTGGCGAACATGGTCAGAAGCGCCGTCGCCGTTTATCGGATTATGGTCAGCAATTGAAAGAAAAGCAAAAACTAAAATATATTTATGGTATTTTAGAGAGGCAGTTAAAAAAGGTCTTTAACAGGGCAGAACAAAGTAGGATGGGAACAGGTCCTGCACTTATGAAGTTTTTGGAATCAAGATTAGATAATGTTGTTTATCGTTTGGGCTGGGCGCCGACCAGAGCAGCAGCAAGACAGTTAGTTGCCCACAATCATATTGAGGTCAACGGCAAGAGAATGAACGTACCATCTTATGATGTTAAAGTTGATGATGTCATTAAAATTAAGAAAAAAGCCACTAATATTCCAGCCGTATCCCAAATTATGGATGATGAGGGCTATGAGCCACCAGAGTGGTTGGAGCGCAAACATAATGTGGGGAAGAAGGTAAGAACGATGGAGAATGATGAAATTGATGAAAAAGTTGATCAACAATTAATTGTTGAGTATTATAGCCGCTAAATTCCGCCGCTATATTTTTATGTGTTTTAATTATTAACTACTCTTGGACACAGATTTCCCCGCCTGAAAGGTGTGGAGAGGAGAAACAAAGGAGCAAATATTATGAGTCACGATCTAAATCAATATCCATACATGGAGCCAAAATTCCAAATTGAAGAGGAAAAGCAGTCAGCTTGTCATTCGTTGCTGACAATTAAGCCTCTCCAAAAAGGTTACGGTCATACTGTCGGCAATGCTTTAAGAAGAGTTCTACTCAGTTCCTTACCTGGTGCTGCTATTACTGCTGTTAGATTTGAGGAAGTTGATCATCAGTTTTCTACTATTGAAGGTGTTAAAGAAGATGTGATAGAGCTGATCTTAAACCTTAAACAGGTAAGAGTTAAGGCTGATACCGATGATGAGGGTATCGCTCGTTTAGAATGTTCTGGTAAGGGAGAGGTCACTGCTCAGGACATGGAGTGTGAAGCAGGATTTGAAGTGGTTAATCCCGATCAGCATATTGCTACTCTGGCCAAAGGTGCTAAGTTAACGATGGAGCTAACTTTAGAATCTGGAACCGGCTATCAAACAGGTGATGAAATTAAAGATAAAGCAATCGGCGAAGTTTTAGTTGATGCCATCTTTTCACCAGTCATCAATGTCTCTTATTCAGTAAAATCAACCAGAGTTGGTCGTAGAACTGATTTTGATCAAGTCTTGTTAGATATTAAAACAGATGGAACTATTACTCCACTGAACGCAGTTGAACAAGCAGCTCAGATTTTATCGGCTCAATTCAATCAGATAGTAGACCCAGTTGTGCCTGAAGTTAAAGACGAGGGGCCCGAACTGACACCTGAAGAAGCTGAAACATTAAGATTAACAGTAGAGGAATTAGATTTACCAACAAGAATTGCTAACGCTCTAAGGCGTGGTGGTTATAAAAATGTTGGTGATTTAGTTGAAGCCACCAAAGAAGACATTTCTAAGGTGAAAAACATTGGAGAGAAGAGTATTACTATTATTGGTGAAGCTCTAGAAAAAAAAGATGTTAGCCTGAAAGATTAATTGTAAGGATTTACGCTATGAGACACAGAATTAAAAAGAAAAAATTAGGTCGTCTAACCAAACACCGCAAAGCAATCTTTGTTAACTTGCTGCGTCAACTATTTTTATATGGTGAAATCAACACCACTTGCGCTAAAGCTAAAGAGATTAAGAGGTTAGCTGATAAGTTAATCCATCAAGCTAAAGATGATAGTCTTAAGTCTAAAAGAAAACTGCATCGATTTTTTGGTAAGCGGGACGTAGTTAATACTTTAACTCAGAAAATTGCGCCAGTAATGGCTGATCGTAATTCTGGCTTT
>CAZMMR010000041.1:0-8569 GCA_964567445.1 uncultured Pseudomonadales bacterium | reverse complement strand
TCAATCTAAAATTGTAAGAAAAGGACTGTTATTTGTAGGTGGAATTTCTTTTGTGAGTAAGATTGTTGGTTCTGTTTTAAGTGGTCAAGAAGACGAACAATCTTAGCCACCAAAATTTAAAAAGAGCGAAGCTGTTAACTATTTAATTTAACTCATATCTGTGAACGAAACTTAGCGCCGAAGGCGGTCGTGAAGTGAAGAGATATGAGTAAATTAGGACCAAAACTCTGGAAAGTTATCCTTAATAAAATTAGATCTAGTCTCACCTTTCATTTCTGGAATGAAGGGCCTAAAGTTAGCAAGTTTTTCCGGATACTGCCTAAAAGCAGCTAAAACTTTGCTCACATAATGCTGCAAGTCTTCAGCGTGTTTAACATGCTCAATATAAAAGTACTTCTTATTAATCCGACTGGGGTCATCGGTAGCCCGACCAGAACTACTAGCACTAGAACGAGCAATAAAAGTTCCCAAGCCTAAAAAACTAGAGATAAAACCTTTAGTGTAAGCACCAGTGTCAACAACCATATTGAGCGGCAAAGCAATGGAATAACGACTGACAGGCGTACTATAAATAAACTTAATTAATCTTTTCGTTGTTACCAGAGCAATGCTCTTTTTCCACAAAACAGTCACCCACCACCAACCAATTAATAAAAAAGCCAAACTAATGCCGATTAAGATAAATTCAAAAACATCCCCAATAACAATCCCTAGGAATTGGGTAATAACTTGCTTTAAAAAGAGACCCGTCACTAACACAAAAATAGCTACAATCGCCACAAATATTCTTCTTAATAATAAGAACAAACGATTTTCTCTGGTTAAATACAGGATTTCTTCACTTGACGCTTGACCAGGAAACTTATAGCGATAAGGAAACTTAAAATGTTGGAGTTGGAAAATTTCTTGCACAATAATTTTTTTCAGTGTTCATTAATAATGCCTAGCTAAAACGATTATATCAGGTTTATGTTTTTTTTAGCTTCTGCACTTCCTGCTGAGTAAGCTGCCGACTCTCACCCTCACCTAAATCACCTAGATGTAAACTTGCCATTCGCACTCGCTTTAAACGCATCACAGTCAACCCCACTCGGGCTGCCATTCTTCTAATCTGCCTGTTGCGACCTTCAGTAATAATCACAGCCAACTTAGCCTTGTCCGACTCTCTAAAAATAACCTTAGCCTGGGCTGGATTAGTTCGCCCCTCACTTAACAACACCCCATTCCTTAAACGATTAAGATCTTTATCGGTCACCTGACCATTAACCCACACCAAATACTCTTTTTCTACTTCAAACTTAGGATGAGTCAAGTGATATGTTAATTCCCCATCATTAGTGAGTAATATCAACCCTTCGGATTCCTGATCCAAGCGACCGACAGGATATAAACGAGTGTCACTCTCAACCAAATTAACCACCGTTGGCCTACCTTCGGGATCCTTGGCACTAGAAATAACGCCGACTGGCTTATAAACAAGCCAATACTGCTTAGCTTCAGATTCATTTTCCTTTTTACTAACTACCTGCCCTTTTGCTGTAATGACATCATTAGCTGGCACGACTTTCATACCCAACTCTGCCAACTCACCATTAACCTTAACTTGTTTTTTCTCAATCAACTCATCGATTTTGCGCCTAGAACCAAGGCCTAAGCTAGCTAAATATTTATTGATTCTAACTTTTTTCATAATAATTACCTGTCACTTTTGATTGATTGCTTTTGATTAATTGCACATCTATACCAAACTTACCACTGTCGACAACACCTCAAAATCTTTTTTCATAATTGGCTTTTTGCTAGCTTGATACAAACCAACCGCCGGATGATAGAGTGGCACCAATTTACATTGCCCATATTCCGTTACTAAATCAAAGACATGACCATGAATGTTGCTAATACGATCCAGTTTCTCATGTAAACCAAAATGCTTCATTAAAAACTCCATCGAAAATCTTCCTAAAGAAGCCAAAACTTTAGGCTGGATAATATTAATCTGCCTAGTTAAAAAAGGGGCATACAACTCAATTTCAGCTGGGTCGGGATCACGATTGTCTGGTGGTCGATCTTTAACGATGTTGGTGATGTAAACTTTGTCTCTTTTTAAAGCAACAGACTCTAAAAGCTCATCTAGTACACGCCCAGCAGCCCCACAAAAGGGACGAGCTGTTTCAGCTTCGTTTTTACCAGGTGCTTCGCCAATAAACATGATATCAGCATCGTGGCTACCTTCACCAATTACTGGATAGTAAGAGTTTTTGTTTCGATAGTCATAAAGCGGAGATTCTTCCAACTTTAATATTTCATCTTTAATTTCTTTAAGCTGCTGATATTTGGTTTTTTTGTTAGCCATAGCTTACTCTCTATTTTAACAACTTTGGTTTTTATCTGGTTGACAAATAGGTTGCAGTTTATTAGATTATATAAAATTTAGCAAATTATATTAGAGTGAGCGCTTCTCAGCATTGCTAAACAAGTTGATTTGTTAAAACAAATTTAACAACCTGACAAATATCTTAAAAAAAATTAACTTTTACGACCCAAATAGGTTTCCAACGGGTCTTGTCGGGACCCAATTAATTCGATCTTTTGTTACAAACTATTTTACACCTCTATCACCAGGTGAGTGTGATTGTAGGTAACTCAGAAAGGGTTATTATGAGTCAAAAAACCTACCAGCTACCAGAGCTTAAATTTGGTTATGAGGCATTGTGGCCATATATCACAGAGGAACAGCTTAGGATTCACCACACCAAACATCATCAGAGTTATGTTAACAACGCCAACCAACTGCTAGAAAAAATTAAACTAGCTCGTAAAAATCAGGAGGCTGTTGATATTAAATCTTTAACCAAAGCTCTCTCCTTTAATATTGGCGGTCATGTTTTACATTCGCTGTTTTGGTCTAATCTGCAACCAGCAGATGAACAAGCAGACATCCCCCAAGAATTAAACAAAAAAATAGAACACGATTTTGGTAGCTTTGACACCTTTCAGCAAGAGTTTGCTTCAATAGCTAATTCGGTTGAAGGCTCCGGTTGGGCAGCCCTAGTCTATGACACCTACAGCAATCGCCTTCATACAATGCAGGTAGAAAAGCACAACACCAATCTCTTTCCTAACCACCGCATTTTATTGGTACTAGATGTGTGGGAGCATGCCTATTACATCGATTACCGCAATGAACGCAACAAGTTTGTAGACTCTTTTTGGGAGATTGTGAACTGGAAACAAGTTAATAAACGGCTGCAAAAAGCTAAGAAGTAGTTTTAAACCCTAGAGCACCACAGAGTTATCCCCGCTGCTGGTTTCTTTATTAATTACGTATATATCCTGACCATACTCACTGGTACCAACTAACTCCGCTTCTCCAGCCACGATTTGCTCTAATGGTCGACAAACAGGGCAACCTTCTTCGCCTTGCGGACATTTAAAATGTTCTAGTTGTCTAGCCAATTTAACCTTTTTGGCTACTTGCAAGACTCTTTTGTGAGCTTCATCTAAATCCGGCAGCTCTTTTTCGATAGGTTCTTCGTCGCTGGCAATATACCAATAACTAGCTTTAGCTACTTTTCTTTTTTGGACGTTGTGCACTAGCAAATGGTATATGGGCAACTGCAAGGAATCACCATCTTCCCGATGACGACCAGTTTTAAAATCGATAATATGAACTGCATCCTCATCCGGTAGATACTCAAGCCAATCAATTTTTCCACACAAAATAATATTGTCTTCTTCTGAAAGCCAATAATACGGAAGATCCTGCTGAATTTTAACCGCCAGTTTAATGATGGGACCAGGCTTGTTCATAACCTTACGCAGCATAACTCGGCCTCGTTCTTTATAACGCTCCTCTGTCTCTTCATCAAAAAAACCACCTTTTTTGCCACTAACTTTATCCCATTTTTCTTCGAACCTCTTAACTAATGATTTTTTAAGGCGCTCTTCAACAGGCAAAACAGACAAAGACTCCAAAACATCATGGACTACTGATCCCAAAGCCAAAGGCGGACTCATAATCTGAATCTTATGATTGGTGGTTGGATCTTTGTAAACGTTATTTAAGTAATAGGCTCGTGGGCACTGCTGGAAATCACGAATCGAACTGTGAGAGACCCAAACAGCGCTATATTTATCTTTTGGCATATTCTTTATCTAGTTTTCTTTATTATAGTTGATGATAATTCTGGCTATAAGTAGTGTAATTTAATTTTTCCTAGCAATGATATCTTGAATCTCAGGCCAGGAAAGAGTGTTAATGATGTCTTTAGCCTCGGCCCAACCCCGCCGAGCTTGATCGACCCCCAACTGCATATATTCCAAACCATCGGTGCTGTGAGCATCCGTACCTAAACTTAATTTTACTCCTCGCTCTATAGCTTGCTGAATTAAAACATCATTTAAATCCAACCTATCTGGCTGTGCATTAATCTCTAAAATACAATTATGTTCATGGGCCGCTTGCATAATTTGTGCAAAATCTAAACGATAGGGTTCTCGTTTGTTAATTAAACGACCAGTGGGATGGGAAAAAATATGAAAAAATGGCGACTGCATAGCCGTTACCACTCGCTGAGTTTGTTCTTGCTCAGACAAATTAAAATGAGAATGAATGGCGCACAAAACTAGATCAAACTTAGCTAGGGCCTCTTCATCTAAATCCAGACTGCCATCTTTTAAAATATCAACCTCGGCTGCTTTTAGAATTTGAAAATCATCAAACTGCTGATTAAGATCGTCAATGGCCTGGGCCTGCTCCTGAAAGCGCTGACTGTCTAAACCATTGGCCACTTTTAAATGCTGGGAGTGGTCGGTAATAGCAATGTATTCATAGCCCAACTGCCTAGCTTTAGCCACCATATCCTCTAAACTATCCCTGCCATCACTGGCAGTAGTATGCATTTGCAAATCACCTTTAATGTCATCTAGCATGATTAGCTTAGGTAACTGGTTATTACTGGCAATTTCAATTTCACCCCTGTTTTCTCTAATTTCTGGGGGGATAAAAGCTAAATTAAGCTGATCATAAATTTTTTTCTCGGCAGGTCCAGCTAATTTTTGCCCCTCTTGCCCATCATCTTGCTTTTGAAACAAGCCATACTCGTTTAATTTGCAGTCATAATCGATCGCTCTTTGGCGCATGACAATATTATGATCTCTAGAGCCAGTAAAATACTGCATAGCAGCTCCAAAACTCTCTTGAGCCACAATGCGTAAATCTACTTGCAAACCAGTCCTCAATACCACACTCGACTTCTTGTGACCTTTATTTAAAATACGCTCAACATCTTCATAATCCACAAAAGCCTGGCTAATTTCTGCTCCTTGCTGGCTAACAGCTATGATATCGATGTCGCCAACAGTTTCTTTCTTTCTGCGATAGCTGCCGGCAACAGCAACTTTTTCCACAACATTAATAGCTTCTAGGTAAGCTAACAAGGGCTCAATGACCTGCTGGGCGTTAATGCGTAAAGTTCTTAGAGGGCCATCATCTTGAGCTAAAACTCTCTGCAGAATTTTTCGCTCAATCTTCTCTCCAAAACCATCTAATCTCTGAATCCGTTTTTCTTTGGCTGCTACTTCTAACTCTTGCGTATTTTTAATGCCTAGCTCTTGATAAAGCTTTTTAACCCGTTTTGGACCTAAACCTTCCACATCTAATAGCTCTAATAAGCCTGCCGGTAATTCCTGTTTTAAGTCCTGCAGTTGTGGCAACTCTCCGGTGTTAACAATAGTCTGAATTTTTTCAGCTAACTCCTGACCGATACCCGGTATCTCCTGCAGTTTCTCCAGGTCATCTGCTAAATCTCTAATATTATCCCGGGAAGTTTTGATATTACGGGCAGCAGTTCGATAAGCCCGGACACGAAAACGGTTGGCTCCCTGAATCTCTAGCAAATCCGCCATCTGTTTAAATTTATGGGCAATGTCGATATTGTGGACTGGCATAATATCAATCTAGGAGTGACTATTACTTAATTCCTGCTTAATTTTTATGATCTCACTCATGCTAAAAAAGAGTACTGGCACAGCTACTAATAAGACTTTACCTAACAATAAACGAAAGGCGGTGATTATTTTTCCCAACAGTGGCATTACAACCACTACCCGACCCACAATCCGCTCATGTCTAATCCAGCCATCAGCTACTTGGTTTTGGTCGCCTTGCAACTTATAAAAAACTGTTTGCTCATCGCGCCGCTTATTAACAATACGATGGGTGATGGTTTCGCTTTCTCCCTGTTCAATAATATAGCGATCATATGTCACCATGTCTTGCAAATTATAGTCAAGCTTGCGTATTAACAGAATTAACGATTGCTGGGATAAAATCGGCTCCATCGAACCAGACTTAACCACTAACAAACGGAAAGGTCCAAGTTGTTTGCCGACTAAAATAACAAAGGTATAAATCAATAGTATTAAACCCAACAAAAGATAGTAAGTGCGAGAGGTAATAAATTGCCTGTAAGTCATTAGTCTTAATATACCACAGCCCCAACTGTCCCGCTTCTCACCATTTTGTTTCTGAATCCCTTTCTTGCAACTACCTCAACCACTAATAGCTACGTGGTTTTGTAGAACTTCAGTATCGTAGAAACCAGTTCCCTCTTGTGGATCTTGATTGTAAGTTTCAATAATAAAATTAAAGTCGCAGGTAGTACTTTGAGCAGCCTGAGGCAAACTTAAAGAAAAGACTAAATCATCATAGCCGTCATCATTAACACCAGAATTAACAGCAAAATCAACCAAATCGCCATTGTAAATGCGCTGCCAATTGCGAAACACCTTTAACTGCAAATTATCGCAAGCACTAGACCAAGTGCCTGTTGTCTCCATCTTAACTTGGTAATCAAAGTTTAACTTCCCTTCTTTCTTAATCCGCACTGTTTCTACTTCAAAACCAGAAGCAATCAAACCAGTAATATTGAATAGGGTTGAGCGAGGATACTCATTGGCCGTTTGTCTGTTGGAAAAATCTAGGGTAGTAGCTTTAAAGAGATTGTCTAGGATAAACTCGCGATCGATAAGATCGGCGTCCGTCATTTTAGTTGTCAGTAATACTACACCAACAATGAGGAAAGCGATTTTGATCCAACGTTTACCCAGCATGACATTATATAAATCTACAGTTTATTGACTAACCTCAGCTACAATTTTCTTAATTTCATCAAACACTAACCAAATCACGGGAATCATGATAAATAAGACTAGACCTAACCTAGTGCGGCTAAACTTAACTAAATAACCAATTCTTGGAATGGTAAAAACCACCTTGCCTTTAATCTGTTGTTTTTCAATAGTATCGACATCTGGAGTCTGATTGGCATCACCCTGAGTGATAAAAGTAGAGCCACTAGCAGAATTGTTCTTTTCAATAATCCTGTGAGTAACAATGTGGTCATTGGCATCTACAAAAGTAACTACGTCTCTTTCCTGGTAGATAGGAAACTCTTTAATGACAATAACATCGCCCGTCATGATAGAAGGCTCCATAGAACCAGACTGAATTAAATAAGTGGTGTAAGGTAAATTGAGATTGTTTCTCGATAAAAAGCCGATTGCCATCACTGCTAAAACAAAAGCTAGCATTAAGTAAGTAACAACGCTAAAAACAATACTAAAAAAACCCTTTTTCTTTTTGGCCATAATTAATTGCTTATTTTCCAAGTAATTAATAAAAAAACTAATAATAAATGCTACTTATTTAATTAATGCCCTAATAAAAAATCCGAAAACAGGGAGGTGTTGATCTGTTTACAAACAAACTGTCAACAAACCCCCCTGCTTAGTTTAAACTAAACTGTAATTACGGAGTTGTATCTGCTGGGACAACCTGTTCTAAAGTAAAGGCCACGTCAAAATCGAGGCTATCACTTTGAATTTCGTTGCCGTAAGCAGTCGGGTCAGTTGCCCAATTCATGGCAACAGTGACACTACCACCAGCTGGAATAACAACCTCACCGGCATTAGTATCCCACTGAGTGGCATACTCGCCCACGTTGGCTGTGGCTAGGTTGGTGGCAATGACTTCACTAGCACCAGAACCTGTATCAAGAGTCACAGTTGTGCTAATAGCATCACCTAACTCTCCTTCACCAGGACCACAAGTGGTATCAACAAGCGCTTCTGGCTCATTACAACCATTGTCATCGTTGTTAAGATCTGCCATGGCAAACGTTAAAACACCAGGCAAAGATCCTGAGTTGTTAATGGTCCAGGTCTTACCGCCACTAACAGTGCCGTCAGCACCAATATTCTCAACGGTAAAATTATCAAATTCTGTCCCGTTGTTGCCATCCACATCCATATCTAAGGTGCCAACAGTAAACGTACTGTCTGTGGCATCCTCAGTATCGGTGAAGAGAGCGCCAGTGCCAACTAAGACACCGCCGGTCACCAGCGAAGCAATGATGAGAGTGCTAATTATTATTTTCTTTCGATTCATATTAATGAATCCTTTCTTAAAAGGGGCAGGCGTGCACCCTTATTACTTATTAGTAATACCATTACATTTTTGATGTATACTTATCTATTTGTCAAGAGGTGTGTATCTACACTATATGCA
>CAZMMR010000040.1:0-8595 GCA_964567445.1 uncultured Pseudomonadales bacterium | reverse complement strand
CCAACAACTTGATGTTTATGAGAGGCATAGACAGCTGCTGAGACCACGCCGACAAAACCAGTGCCGATAATAGTAATATTCATAGTTTTAAACTTCTAGTTTAATTGATTGCCGTTGTTTAATTAGTTGTTGCAGTTTAATTTATCACTGCTCATAACTATAATAATCCATAACTCTGATAGTTAGATTTTAAGTTATAGAGCCATAATCGTCTAGTCCGCCTCCCTATGTTATCATGTCTGCATGGCTATTTCGCAACAAGTCTAATATTAGTCTAGGTTTTAACCTTATGAAAATCAACATTCTAACTTTGTTTCCTAACTTTTTTACTAGCTCTCTACACTCGTCGATTTTAGGGAGAGCTCGAGATTTGCAACAAGTCGAATTTAATGTGGTAGATATCAGACATTATGCCATTGATAAGCACCAGGTTACAGACGAGCGACCTTACGGTGGCGGGCCGGGTATGGTAATGAAGGTTGAGCCCATAGATAGAGCCCTGGCTGATTTAACTGGGCAAGGACAACATTTCGATCTAGCCAAAAAAAGCGATGACCACTTAATTGTCTTAACTTCGGCCAAAGGGCAATTGTTTACTCAGCAAACTGCCCAAAAATATAGCCAGTTACAGGAGCTAACCATTATTTGCGGTCATTATGAAGGCGTTGATGAACGGGTAGCTCAACACTTGGTCGATAAAGAAGTTAGAATTGGTAATTATGTCTTGACTGGGGGAGAGCCGGCAGCCTTAGTTATGACGGATGCTGTGGCAAGATTAATTCCTGGTGTGTTGGGTAATGAAGTTAGCCTGCAGGATGAGTCTCATGGCAAAAAGAATGAACTTAGTTTTCCTCAGTATACACGACCAAGAGAATACAGGAATTGGCTGGTACCAGCGGTTTTACTGAGTGGAGATCATAACAAAATAAAAAAATGGCGGCAAGAAAATAAACAGCAGATTAACAATAGCTAACATGTTAAACTTGTAAAGACTCCAGCGCTTGTTTAATTGTTGTTAACTCAAACCCCAAGACCTTCTTTAACTTACTACACTCTAAACTAGTATTTCTCTGATAAGGTCTTTGTAATGTTTTAAGATATTCATCTAAAGTTCCTTTTTTAATTTTGCCCCTTAAGTCGTGAGCCTGTTTAATCTCTTGGGCAAACTGATAGTCACTCCACTTTTCTCCACTAGTAGCATGAAATAAGCCGGTAGTTTTACTAGTTGCAAAAAAATCTAAAACTCGGCCAAAGTCCTCAATATAAGTTGGTCCAAAATAATGATCGGTAAACATTGGTGGCAGGCTTTGCTTTTGTAAGCCTTGAACAATACGATGGGCCACATCCGTTTTTTCATTAGGGTCAGAGCGGAAGGGTTGATCGATTCTTAAAATTGTCCAGTCAATATCACTTTCCATGACGGCTTGCTCAGCCTCCCATTTTGTTTGGCCATACCACTCAATGGGATGAGGTCGATCGCTTTCTGTGTATTGGCTGTCTTTCTCACCATCAAAAACATAAGCAGTAGAGATATGAATTAAGTGTTTATTATACTGCTGGCAGGCTTTGATAATATTTTGCGTACCGCCCACGTTAACCTGGTAAACCAAGCCGTCTTTATTGCCTTGTTGCTCCCAAGCAGCAGAGACATTGGTAAAGGCTGCTAGATGAATGACGCTCTCAGCTGCTGATTGTTCAAAAGCACTTAAAACAGCATTTAAATTGGTAATATCAACGGGATGAGTGGGGTGTCTTAGCTCCAGGCTTTTAATCTGATATTTGTCCTGAAAAAGTTGGACAAATTTGGAGCCAACCAAACCATTGGCGCCAGTAGTAATAAGCGGTTTTTTTGTATAATTATTTTTCATTGCCATATTGCTGTGCGAACCAATCTTGATTGCTATTTTTTAGTTGTTGCCACCACTCTTGGTGTTGGCGGTACCAGGCTACAGTTTGTTGTAGTCCTTGCTTTAAAGTAACCGTCGGTTTCCAGTCCAACTCTTGCTTAATTAAGCTCCAGTCAACACTATAGCGCCGGTCATGGCCAGGGCGATCAGAGATAAACTGCAAATGACTCTTGTCTTTATCCATTAGCTCTAAAATCAGATGCGCTATCTCTAAATTTGAAATATCCTGGTTTAAACCGCCAACCAAATAAGTAGACTGCTTCTTTCCGCGGTGTAAGACAAGGTCAATGGCCCGACAGTGGTCCTCAACATAGAGCCAATCCCTAACATAGTTGCCATCACCATAAATGGGAATTTTTTGTTCTGAAAGCAGGTTTGTGATAGCCAAAGCAATAAACTTTTCTGGAAATTGGTAAGGACCATAATTATTAGAGCAGTTGCTAATAGTGTAACTGAGGTCGTATGTTTCACCATAAGCTCTGACCAAATGATCGCTGGCTGCTTTACTTGCAGAGTAGGGACTGCGGGGATCATAAGCAGTATTTTCATTAAACTGTTCCTCACTATTTAGCTTTAGGGCTCCAAATACTTCATCGGTCGAAATATGATGAAAATGCTCTAGCTTGTGAGTTAGGGCTGCATCAAGCAGGACCTGAGTGCCTAAGACATTTGTTTCTAAAAATAACTGTGGATTTTTAATCGAGCGGTCGACGTGAGACTCTGCAGCAAAATGGATGACCCAGTCAACATCATCCATGATTTTATTAACTAGCTTTTGGTTGCGGATATCGCCCTCAACAAAAACGTATTGTGGGTGATTGGCGATGGAGGCTAAATTAGCCAAATTACCGGCATAAGTTAAAGCATCAAGATTGATAATGTTGTCTTGGGGGTGATGGTCGAGCCAATAATGAATAAAGTTAGAGCCAATAAAGCCTGCTCCACCAGTAATAAGTAATGTTTTAGCTGATCTGTTGTTGGTCATGTTTGGTTTTAACTATTGTTGATAGGAGTCATCGATTAATTGCTGCATTTCTTCAGTGCCTAACATTTGTCTTACCCGAACATATTTATCCTCCAACCTTAAATAGCGCTTGCGTTCTAGTTTGTAAGCTGAATGATAATAACCTGCTAAAAAGGATAGTGAGATAATGATGGCTGTCAAAATCCAATTTAGTTTTTTTTGTGGGATTGGTTGTTGTTGAGACATATTTGCTTGTTGTTAAGATGATAGTGTTAAAATTAACCGCGTTTACTTCCCATGAGAGTTATTGCCAGTATAAAAGTATTAGTTATTAATGGCAACTAATTTAAATTGGTTGGCGTTGCCCTTAAGTAACACAATCATGTTGGGTGCAACTTGCCAGTATTCAGATAAAACATTAATAAGTTGTTGATTAGCCTTGCCTTGCACTGGACTGGCAGTTAGCCACACTTCTAAGCCGGGCTTGGTAATGACTGGTAACTTTTGCTTTTTCTTGACTCTAACCTGCTTTTTATTAGGTTTGACTTGAATCCACACTTTTTTCATTATTCTGTGTTTGTTTGAAAATGCTGATCGAAAAACTGTTCAAACTGTGCTTGATTGGTAATCGTATACACCCACTGATTTTGATAGGGTTGTAAGTTATCAGGATGAACAAGCAGTGGTTGTTCATCGTTATCTTGTTTTAGGCTGTAATTGTTGGCGACGGGTATAGTAATAGTTTGGAGTTGAAGATCACTAGCATTGGGGCTAATGCCTTTCACTATTGCCATGAGCTCATTAATGGGTAAATATTGTCCAAAGTTAGATTGATAATAATGAAATAGCTGGCCGGCTAGTTGTGGCTGTTGCCAGTAAAGACAAAGGTTGGTTAAACGACTAACTAGAGCTTGGATGACTTGTTGCTGTCTTTGCGATCGCGCTAAGTCTGTGCCAGCTTCTAAATTTTGGCTGTGGCGGCTGCGAATATATTTAAGTGCTTGCTTGCCATCCATTTTTTGCCAACCCGATTCAAAACTAACAGTTTCATATAGCTTTTTTGGATCTGTTTCTGTATTAATATCGACATCACTGCGAGGAAACTCATCATCAGTAAATTCTTGTTCTACATTAACAATGATGCCGTCTGCTAAATCGATCAATTCTCCCAGCTGTTCTAACTTGATCACTAGAGTATGATCGATAGTGATGTTGGTTAAATTAGAGACAACTTCTTGGGGAAACTGCTCTGGTTGTTGGGGATAACGTTTCAAACCATACTGATAAAGAGCGTTGATCTTGGTTTGATAGGAGTCTGACCACAAATCCCTTGGTAATGACACTAACTTAACTTGGCCGCTGTCGGCATTGAGTCCGGCTAGAATGATGGAATCGGTTAATTGTGGCTGTTCTTGACGATTGGCGGTGCTATCTAAACCTAAAATTAAAATGTTAATTTGTTTTTGCTTGCTGGGGATATTGCTAAAAGTTTTAACTAACTCCACGACCTGTTGGTGATTAAGTTGGGCGCCGTGTAAAAAACTGCGATATTTATTAATCATTATAGAAGTCAAGCCGACCATAGCTACAACTAAAGTCAAACTCAAACAACTGAGAGCAATTAACAAACCGTGCTTAACTGTTTTGCGGTTGATGACTAGTAAATTTTTGATTGCTGCAAGAACCATGCAACTATTATCTCATCATTTATGAGGCAATCAAGCTTAACCGGTTTGTAGAACTGTATAACCGACCATAAAACTGTTTGTCTCGGCAGCTAGAACCTTAACCGGCAGATAGAATTGTTTGCCTTGGCTCGTAGAACTGTTTGCCCCCGCTCAAAGAACTGCTAAAACCGATTATTCTAATTTATTTAACTTGGCTAGCTTTAGCTCAGGTTTACAACTATATAAGCACCTCTGTTACAATTGTGGTTATGAAAAGGAAGCTCGTCTATTTTACACTTGGTATTATCTTTATTTTTTCGTCATGGGCTGTTTTAAGACCCGGGTTATTTAAGATTCACGACTTCACTCATGGAGCTAGAATTGCAGAAATGACCAGGGCTTTACAAGATGGTCACTTTCCTGTCCGTTGGTCGCAAAACTTTGGTTTTGGTTTTGGCATGCCCCTTTATCAATTTTATGGACCCCTCCCTTTTTATCTGGGCGGTTTAGTTTATTGGCTAAGCGACAATCTGCCATTGTCTATTAAAGCGCTTTTTGTCTTGTCTAATGCCCTCACTCTAGTTGGGGCTTATTTATTAGGTAGGAAACTCTTTAAAAATTCTTGGGCGGGAGTGGCTGTTAGTGCTGCACTAACTCTCGCGCCTTACCGAGCTCTTAATCTATATATAAGAGGAGCTATTAGTGAAACGTGGGGTATTATGGCTGTTCCTTGGATATTATGGGCGGTACTCAAAACTATCAAAGGTGAGAGAAGAGGTTGGTTCTGGCTAGTAGTTAGTCTGGCGACCTTGTTTTTAAGCCATAATTTGTCGGTTATTATGTTTGCGCCAGTTATAACAATTTTTACTCTTATTGCTGTATTAAAAGAACAACTAGCAAAAAATAATTTTGAGTGGAAAAACGCTATAAGTACGCTGCTACCAGTTGTTGGGAGTCTGATCCTGGCACTTGCCGCCTCTACTTTTTATCTGATCCCTGCTTTTTTTGAAAAAAATTTAACTAAGGTCGATCATTACATTTTAAGCGATTATTTTGATTTTCATTTACACTTTTTGTACCTACGCCAATTCTTTAGATCATTTTGGGGGTTTGGCGGTAGTCAATGGGGTCCAGACGATCTTATCTCCTTTTTCTTGGGTTGGGGGCAAATTGTAGCAATTGTTGTATCGTTTTTCTTGATGACAGCAGTTACCGTAAGAAGGTTAAGAGCCAAAATTAGTCATAACCAGTATTTTAATAAAATGTTAATCCCAATTTTTACTCTGGTTGTGATAGTTTTTTCAGCATTGATGACGACGCAAAAATCTTTGTGGTTATGGGAAAATATCGACTTTTTAAAATACATTCAGTTTCCATGGCGTTTTATTGTTGTTATGATTGTTGGCTTATCCTTGTTAGCTGGCTGGGTAACTCAAGAGATTGTAAAGTTAAAACTTAAACGGTGGCTAGTTGCTTTGATGGTAACAAGTTTACTCTTTAGTTTATTGGCAAATGTTATTTATTTTAGGCCTCAGTTTTTTATTGCAGATGCTGATAATGTTTATTATGCAGATGCCCAACGCATTCAAACCGAGATGTCTGGCATTTTGCCAGATTACATTCCTGCTACTATGCCAACTAATGTTGAGCCAGCTTCAAATTTAGTGTTAAACGACTTTAAACCAGATCAAATTGAGGTTTTATCAAACCGTACTCAAGAAAAACTAATTAAGACTAATTTTAATGAGCCGACGGATTTATTATTAGCAATTGCAGCCTATCCTCATTGGCGCGGTTGGTTAGGTCAGCAGCCGATACCAGTTATAAACAGCGATGGTCGTTTACAGGTTACTGTTCCTGAGGGCCAGCATTTATTAGCATTTAAGCTGCAACCGACTAGATTGCGCTTCATGAGTGATTTGTTATCATTGACGGCCTTTTTAATAATGTTGTTATTATTATTTAAGCAATGGCAAAAGGATCAATAGTTTATGCCTAACCAAACAGCCCCCGACACAGCAGAAGATATGGAAGAAGTGTTAAACACAGACACAATGTCTGAGCAGGAAGTCCAAGATATTAAAAATAAAACTGTTTTTGGAGCTCTTTCTTATTTTATTAGAACTGGTATTTTGCAAGGCATTGGCTTGGTTTCTGCGGCCATTCTTTCTGCCTATTTTACTCCAGAAGATTTTGGTGTTTATGGTTTCGTAACTCAAATTATAGGTTTGCTTATCTTCTTTTCTGATATTGGTTTATCTGCGTCACTTATCCAGAAAAAAGAGCAGCCTCGCCTTAAAGACTTTAGAACGGCTTTCACTGTCCAGCAACTGTTATCTTGGCTAATTGTCTTAGTTTCGCTTGTTATCACTGCTACCGGCTTTGTTCAGAGTAAGGTGGGATTAGAAGGCCAGTGGATTTTACTAGCTTTAACCATCTCGTTTCCCTTGGCTTCAGTTAAAACGATCTCTTCCATTAAGCTTAATCGAAATTTAGAGTTTTCCAAACTAGTCTTGCCTCAAATTCTGGAACAGATTACTTTTCATGGTTTGTTGATTACATTAGCTATGAGAGGTATGGGAGTTATGGCTTATACTTGGGCTATTTTAGCCAGAGCTGTGATTGGTATGGTTAGTATGCTTATTATTAAGCCATGGCGGATTGGCATTGCTTTTGATTGGGCTTCTTTTAAAAACTTAGTCAGCTTTGGGGCTAAGTTTCAACTTAACGACTTTTTGGCACGAGTTAAAGATCAGTTATTTTATTTAGCACTTGGTAGTTTTTTGCCTTTGCAACAGTTTGGATTTATTCAATGGGCTAAAACTTGGTCGATGTATCCATATAATTTAACAGTTCAAAACGTAATGGCCATCACTTTTCCCACTTTTTCCCGCTTACAAAAAAGACCGGCTTTACTCAAAAAAGCTATAGAAAAATCAATCTTTTTTATTAGTTTATCTATTTTTCCTATTTTGGTGGGGATGTCTGTCTTTATTCAGCCTTTAACCCGTGTTTTTCCGCAGTATGCAAAGTGGCAACCAGCTATTCCAAGTTTTGTCATGTTTGCTTTATCGGTTGGTTGGGCAGCAATCTCTACACCTTTGGTTAATACTTTAAATGCCATTGGCAAGATTAATAGAAGTCTTAAACTGATGGTAATTTGGACACTGCTAACATGGATTATAACCCCCCTCTTAATTTGGCAAGTTGGGTTTAATGGCGTTGCCTTGTCCGCACTGCTGATTTCATTTACTTCTTATTTAGCGATTGTTTTTGTAAAGCAAGAGATTGATGTAAATATTTGGCACAGTGTTAGATTGCAATTGTTGGCTGCTATTATTATGGCTGTAGTTGGTCTGCTTGGCTTAAGTTTCTGGGGGCAAAGTTTAACTAGATTGTTTGCTGGTGGCTTAATTGTTGGCTTTTCATATTTGGTTGCCTTGGGCCTTTTCGGATATGAGCGTATTAAAACAGAAATTGTGTCTTTAAGAAATTAATCATGTCTTTTCTTATGTTCAAGAGCAAGATCAATAAATTTTACTCTTTTACAATTAACATGGAAAATATAACTACTACTCTTAAAAACTTCATCAAAAATCATTATTGGTTGCTATTTTTAGTAACTTTATTGATTGCAACACGCTTACCTTATTTAATAGACAATACTATTCCTTTTCGTTTTGATCACGGCAAAGATTCCTTGGCTGTAATGCATATGTGGCTTTTAAGAAAGCCAAAGTTTGTTGGGCCATGGACGAGTATACCCGGTCTTTATTTTGGAGCAGGCTGGTATTATTTGCTTTTACCGTTTTATATAGTGGCTGGCGGTCATCCTGTGTCCGGGGTGATTGCTATGATTATCTTACAGATAATAGTCATTATTCTAGCTTATCAGTATTTTGGCAAGTTAACTGCCACAATTTTTACTACTGCTCCTACTTGGTTTACTATTACCCAAAGTGCTTGGAATCCTTTTCCCATGGCTTTGGTTTCTTTGCTGATTTTAATTATTCTTAAATGTAATGTTTCATGACATTATAAACAAAATTGAGGGGTA
>CAZMMR010000039.1:3941-8910 GCA_964567445.1 uncultured Pseudomonadales bacterium | reverse complement strand
GTAGTCGTTAAGGGTTTCTGTGAGCTGTTGTTTGATTTTAGTTGCAGTAAGTTCAGGAGATAAAACCAGACTGTCTTGACCTTGTTTAAAGTAAAGCGTCTCGGGCTGGCCGCTGATGTTAAGAGCTACTTGTGGCAGTTGCCCAGGTTCATCAACTTGGTTTTTAAGATCTTCGATTGCCTTTTTAATCTGGCTATCATTATATTGATAACCAGCGGTAATATTTACTGGCTGCCTTAATAGTTTGATTACATCTTGGATTTTGCGTAAAATCGAACCCGAGTGGCCATAAGCAAAGGCTCTGTCTAAGGCTTGTTTGTATTTTTTACCCAGAATGGCTTGTTGTCCAGAAAAATATATAGTTTGATCTTGGTGTTTTAAACCGATCCTTATTTGAGAGTATGATTTGTTGTCTTGCGAGACAAGTTTTTGCAAAGCTTCTTGATTGGTAAGGCCGCCAATATATACCCCGTCAACACTCAAGCCTTGATAAAAACGCTGGTGGTAGTTAAAGCCGGCTAAGATCATTAGCGCCGATGCCGACAACGATATGCCTATGGCAAGACCCCACAACCAATGGCGCGAGCTGAATTTACTTTGGATGTTTTTCTTGATTTGGTTCATAAACTGCTTTGTTGACAAGGATTTAACATAGTTGCAAAAGACACTCTCTTGTTTCTAGGGTTGTCTCTATAGTATAGTTATAAATAGGTTGATTGCAAAATTGAACATTTATTAATAGTAGTTAAATTAATAGTAGTTAAAGAATTTGTTTACCTAATTTAAGTAAGCGCATAATACTAAACTATTTTTTATTTTTTTATGGCTAACAACAAAAACCTGCCTAGGCCGAACATTCCTAAACCTGGGAGTCAATCCCAAACTTCTACCAATCAGCAAGTTAGTGCCGGTGTTAATCAGACGAACCAAACCAACGCTCAAACCCAAGCTGACGACGGTAGTAAAAAACCACCGAGCAACTCTGCTGCCAATTTCAGTCGGCCGCAACCTCCTGGTCAGAAATTAAGTGGTGGCTTAGGTCAAAGTACTAATAATCAGACCCAGGTTAAAGCTAGTAATCCAGCTGGGCTGGATCCTAACTCACCAGGTGGGGCGCCCCCTCAATTAAACAAACAAGGTCAGGTTATTAATGCTTCTAACATTAGTGCCTCTCGGCAAGGACCTAATTATGAGCAACAACCCTCGAATATGGGTGCAACTACTCAAGCTGCCAGTAACCAAAAGAATCAGCAATCACAACAGTTTGCGCAACAACAGCAGTCAATTAATACTCAAAGTCAGAGTAAGGGGAGCGAGCAAAAATCTAAACAGTCCGTTCAGCCTCAAGCAACTTTGCAGTCAAACCGTCAACAGGGTGTAAACGGACTTCCTTCTGGTCAGGCTTCGTCTATTCAAGCTCCCAGCTCAACTCAACAACAGCCAGGAACCAATCAGTCTAGGAATAAATCTGACCAGTCCGGTAAGCAGCAGCCACCAACTAAAGCGAAGAAATCTGGACCACAGTTTGCCCAGCCTAAAAGCAAATTAATGAAAATGTTGCCATTTATTCTAGGAGGTATTGTGGTGGTGGGAGCAGTTATTTTTGGCATTACTCGTATTTTAGGTAATGTTGGCAAAGATGGTGCTAATGACCAAGATGTCGACCAACCCGAATCTCAACAGCAAGCGGCTGCACCCCAACAACAAAATATTACTTTAACTTATTGGGGTTTGTGGGAGCCAAGTTCTGTTTTGGAAGATGTTTTTTCTGATTTCAAAGAGGAGACTGGTATTAGGGTCCAATATCAAAAAGAGAAGCCAACTGACTATCGGACTCGTTTGCAATCGCAAATAGCTAGCGGTCAAGGTCCGGATGTGTTTCGTTTTCATGCAACTTGGGCTAAGGTTTTAGCGGATGAGCTGGCTCCAATGCCCAACTCTGCTATGTCTACCACTGAGTATAAGCAGGCTTTTTATCCCGTTATCAGCGAGCAGCTTCAGGTTAATGGTCAGGTTGTGGGCATTCCTCTTATGTATGATGGTTTAGGTTTGTATTACAACAAAGATATTTTAAAGACTGCTAACGAAGAAGTACCTTCCACTTGGGGAGAGTTGCGTGTTTTGGCTCAGAAATTAACTGTTAACAATGATGGCACTATGGAAAGGGGGGGGCTAGCTATCGGCAACACCAGCAATGTTGAGCATTTTGCCGACATTTTAGGTTTGTTAATTTTCCAAAACGGCGGGGATCCCAGTCAACCGGTTAGCACTGAGGTGCAGGATGCTATCAAATTTTACTTAAATTTCGATCAGGGTTCTCCAGTCTTTAGCACTCAGTTGCCAAACTCGACTCAAGCATTTGCTAGAGGAGAGGTGGCAATGATGTTTGCTCCATCCTGGCGAGCTCATGAAGTGATGAATATTAATCCAGATTTAAATTTTGGTATTTCACCCGTTCCAAAACTAAGTGATGCTGAGTATGGCTGGGCTAGTTATTGGGCTGAGGGTGTGAGTAGTGAAAGTAAAAACAAAGAAGCCGCTTGGCAATTGTTAAAGTATTTAAGCTCCAAGGAAGTGTTGCGCAAGCTTTATTCCGCTCAAAGAGAGATTCGTGCTTTCGGCGAGATTTATCCCAGGCAAGATATGGCTACAGAAGTTGATAGCGAATATGTTACGCCTTATTTACTTGATGCCCCCAATGCTAAAAGTTGGTATTTATGTTCTTACACTCACGACCAAGGTGCAAATGATCGCATGATTGACTATTATCGCGATGCTGTTAATGAAGGTGAACAATCTCAGGTTGATGAGGATGTTTTGAAAACATTAGGTAGCGGGGTGAAGCAAGTTTTAAATCAGTATGTTGCTGATTAGAGTCCTGTAAACTAGCAGCTTGTTGTGATTATGAGTTCCGTTTTAACCACCCAACTCTTACTAACTCTTGGTTATAGTAGTCAGTTTAACTTTCCTCTTACTTTAAGCGAAATTCGGCAGCGGTTGGTATCAGTTGGCTTGGCGAAGAAGTTGCTAAGTACTGATAATCAATTAGATGTTGACATCCTACTTAAACAATCAGCAAATGATGAACAACTTTCAGCAAACGATGAACAACTTTTGCAGTTATTGGTAGAAATGGGGCTAGTTGTAGTTACTGAAGATGGGGGCAGGAAATATTACTTGTTGAATTTGAACAACAATAATCTCCAACATGCATGCCAACAAGCTGTGGTTTTAAGAAAGAAAAGGCAGGTTTTTAGTGCTCGAATTAAACGAGATCTCAAAAAACTTATTGAGCTTGGTTGCAGACTGCCCTGGATTAAAGCCATGGTTGTGACTGGTTCGGTGGCAGCCAATCATGCTGATAAGAAAGCAGACCTCGACCTGCTTGTTGTTACTGCCCGAAACCGACTGTGGTTGGGGCGATGGTTGCTGTTAACGGTAGCTTTGCTCTTGGGTAAGAAAAGATGGTGGTGGCAAAAAGGTAATGACGATTGGTGTTTTAATTTGTGGCTAACTGAGAACTCTCTAAAGCTGGGTGCTGGTAGGCATAATTTTTATAACGCTTATGAATCATGCCAGATGGATTGGTTTTTTGATAAAGAAGATTTAAAAAAACGATACTTACTTGAAAATGAATGGATTAAAAAGTTTTTGCCAAATTGGTACGAGACTTTAAGAAAAGAGAAAGCAAATAGTATTAGTCAAAAGAAGAAGGAAAGCTTCATCGCTAATTTTCTCCTATCGATTGTAAATAAGATTGCTTTCTTTATCCAAAAACAGTACTTGCATTTTAAAAACGGAATTTCCTACAATAATCTTAGATTAAATCGGGCATTCTTACACGATGCTGTTAGCTATAATCAGTACTTAAATAAATGGATGAAATTGGTAAAACCTGCAAAGTCTAATTTGAAAGACAGTTCATATCGGTTGTCAGACAAGGTTAGAAAGATCAAAGAAGCTGCTAGTAATAAAAAAGGAAAGCTGGTTTTAGTGACTGGTGTTTTTGATATTATCCATCAGGAACACATAAACTTTTTACGGAAAGCTCGAGATCTAGGAGAATGGTTGGTGGTGGGATTGGAGACGGATCAGCGGGTGAAAGCCATCAAGTCTGATCAACGGCCAATCAATGATGAGCAGCAACGGTTGCAACAGCTTAGGCAGACAGATATTGCTGACGTCGTCTTTTTATTGCCAAAAGATTTTAATGAAAAAGAAGATTACTTACAGTTCTTAAAGTTGCTTGAGCCGGATGTATTGGCGGTTTCATCCCATACTCCGCATTTAGATGTAAAACAAGCGTTAATGAGAAAAATTGGGGGAGAGGTGCTGGTGGCTCATCAGCACAATCCTGATTTTTCAACTACGAAAATTATTAAAGAAAATAACTTAGTAAAGGAGTCTTCATGAATTTTTTAAAGAGGGTAATTATGTTGATAGTTGTGATGGCTTTGTTGGTGGGTGGCTTTTATTTATACATGATGAGAAGGGCTGAAACGAAAACTAACGATGTGCTAAAACAAGGTGCAAGTATCGAGGACAAGCAAGGAAAAATTAGTGCGACTGGTACTTTGGTTAGACGTGACAACACTTACTATGTGGAATCAAATTCCAAGGCGCCAATAGCAGTTGATAGTAATGAAATGAGTCTGCATGCTTTTGAGGGTGAAATGGTAACTGTGACTGGGCAATATAGTGGGGATACGTTGTTTGTGGGGAAGATACAGGTGGAAGAATAAATTCTTCCGTCATTGTTATCCCTTGAGCTTTGCTCAGGGTATAAAGATTTTCCTCAGAATTATTCTTCCACTATAGTTAATCAGTTGGAGTTGTTACTCAGGCGCTGAAGCCTGCCTGCCGGTAGGCAGGGCTGCCTCACAGAAATTAATTTTTCACTACAGATTTAAAGGTTTCCGTCATTGTTATCCCTTGAGCTTTGCTCAGGGTATAAAGATTTTCCTCAGAA
>CAZMMR010000039.1:2495-3841 GCA_964567445.1 uncultured Pseudomonadales bacterium | reverse complement strand
TTATTCTTCCACTATAGTTAATCAGTTGGAGTTGTTACTCAGTTGCTTCTCAGTCTCCTCTAATTTAAAAAACTAGCCATTGCAGTACAATATGAATTACAAAACAAGAAAGTTACACCTATGGCTAAAAATAAAACAAAATTTGTTTGTCAAAATTGTGGAGCTACTTATCCTAAATGGCAGGGCCAGTGTGCTCAGTGTAAGGAGTGGAATACTATGGTAGAAGAAATAGAAGAAAGTGGGGTTGGTAGGAAAGGAGTCCCACAACCTCTTAACGAAGCGCAAAAACAGAAAATTTTGGTGTCCCGCCCAGATATAAAGGCTGCTAGCCGTTCAAAACAGCGTTTTTCTACGTACATAAGTGAGTTAGATCGCGTGGTTGGTGGTGGAATTGTGCCGGGAGCAGTAATGTTACTAGGTGGAGAGCCGGGAATTGGTAAGTCTACACTTTTAACTCAAATGTGTTTAATTATTTTGGGTCATGGGGCTGATGATGAGTCAAAGCATCAATCGGAAGCTCGTTCTGCTAAAAAAGGAGTTCAGCAAAATAACAACAAAAAGAGTGTTGCTAAAAATAAAGATCAAGCGGACAACTCACAACTAATTCTATATGTTTGTGGAGAAGAAAGTCCTAGTCAAATAAACTTAAGAATCAATAGAATTATAGATAACGAACAATTTTTAAATAAATCTAACTTTGGTAAAGATTCGGCTACTGTCGGTCGCAGTATAGACGAAAATCTTCGATTTATTACCAGCACCGATGTTGATCAGATAGTGGCATTAATTCAGGAAGAAAAGCCTGGTTTAGTTGTAGTAGACAGCATTCAAAGCTTAACCACAGAAGATCTAACTGGAGCTAGTGGTAGTATTGGGCAAGTTCGTGAGTCTACTGACCGTCTCATCACTGTTGCAAAAAAATTGTCCATTCCTATGTTTTTAGTTGGACATGTCACCAAAGAAGGGGTAATTGCAGGCCCAAAAACATTGGAGCATATGGTTGATGCGGTGCTACAACTTGAGGGAGAGAGGACTGGTCAGTTTAGAATTTTAAGAGCATTAAAGAATCGTTTCGGTGCTACTGATGAGGTGGGTGTGTTCAAAGTTGCTGATTATGGCTATGAACAGGTAAAAAATCCTAGCGAGTTATTTGTAGAGGAGAAACAATTAAACGTTCCTGGCAGTGCTGTCACTTGTGTACTTGAGGGGACTAGGCCCTTACTATTAGATGTTCAAGCTTTGGTGAATCAATCACAACTAGCCATGCCTCGTAGAGTGGGCCGTGGTGTAGAATTATCCAGAATCCAGGTTTTGGCAGCAGTTTTACAAAAACACTCTAGGTTGCC
>CAZMMR010000039.1:0-2485 GCA_964567445.1 uncultured Pseudomonadales bacterium | reverse complement strand
AGGCAACTATGATGTTTTCCTAAGTGCTGCTGGTGGTTTTAAAGTTAAGGAGCCAGCAGCAGATTTGGCATTAGCTATTGCTATTGTTAGTTCGCTGAAGAATAAAGCCGTTAAGGGTCGTGTTTTGTTTGTTGGAGAAGTGGGGTTGTTAGGGGAGATTAGACCAGTTTCATATTTAGATCGCAGGATTAAAGAAGCTAAGCGGTTGGGGTTTAAAGAAGTGGTTAGTGCCAAATCTCACGACCGATTAAGGCAAGTGCTTAAGGACTTTGCTCTTTTAAAGTAATATTTTCACTCTGTAGAAATAAATGCAATTTTTTAAAATTCAGCAAAATGAAAGTTTGAATGGGTAGAGTTGTATGTGTGCTGAAAGTTACACTTATCGATATAGAATTAACTCGCCCACAACTACAAACAATAGTTGAGATTTTAATTGGAGTGGGTGAAATATTTTTTGCTAGCTGGGCCATTTCTCCAATAATTACAGGTGACTTTGACTTAACTTTAGAATTATTGGGTTTTGTGTTGTCTTTTATTAGTTGGTATGTTAGCTTAATAATAAGCAAAAAAATAAAGGAAAATTATGAATAATATTAATCCACTTTGGTATGTTTATGGTATGGGGTCTGTCCTTCTTGCCTTCTTCTCCTACATTGGCCTCAGATCTAGTCACAAACTCGACGAATAAGCAGTGTCACTATTTAGCGTATCTTTCTCTACTAACCCGGATTACCTTTTCTCGGTTCTGATTGGTGTTGCTCATTGGGGGGAGGGTATGAGCGGTAAAAGGACGGCTAATAATATTATCAATGCTAATTTTGTTGATGATCTGGTAGCGACCTAGCGACACCAAATCCTCGGGTGTATATAAACCGCTGTATTCTTGGGTAAAAAGTCGGGCATCATCAGCGCCCATAACAAAACTAACGATGTTGCCGCAGTTGCCAAAAATAGCCTTTTGCACTTCCTCCGGGATTTGTGATACGTATTGATTTGCTAGGGTTAAATTGAGTCGATACTTTCTGGCCTCAGAAAGAATTTTAATAAATGATTCTGTAGCAAAATTCTGAAACTCATCAACATATAGATAGAAATCTTTTCTTTCTTCTTCTGCTTGATAGACGCGCCCCATAGCTGCTAGTTGGATCTTGGTAATAAGCATGGCTCCTAGCAAAGTAGCGTTATCCTCACCTAATTTACCCTGAGATAGATTAACTAATAAAATCTTGCCCTCACTCATTAGTTTCTCTATAGAAAAAGAGCTTTTGGGGGCATCAACAACATTTCTAATTAGGGGAGAAGAAACAAACTGTCCTATTTTATTTAAAATTGAAGAAATTGATTGGTGGCGAAGTCTGTCTCCCAACTGGTTGTATTCATCCACCCAGTAGTTTTTCAAAACAGGGTCTTCTAGTTGCTTAATAATTTTGTCTCTGAACTTCTCATCGGTAAGTAAGCGAATAACATCAGATAGCTTAGCTTGAGGACTGGAGAGCAGGGTTAGTAGCGCATTTCTTAAAATATATTCCAGCCTTGGCCCCCATGAAAAACCATATAGTTTGTGAAAGATGGAAATAATGCCGGAAGCAATGAGTTCTCGGTGCACAACATTTTCTCCTTCGAATAGATTCATTTTAACGATCCGGTTGCTAGTATCTGCGGGGTTAAAATAGATGACATCGTTAATGCGATGTGAAGGGATGAAGTCTAAAAGAATTTCGATTAAGTCTCCATGGGGATCGATGACAGCCATACCCTCGTTGTTTTTTAAATCGTTGATGGCCATGTTCGAAAGAAGGGTGGACTTACCGGTGCCGGTTTTACCGATGACGTACATGTGGCGACGACGGTCCTCCTGTTTTAGGCCATATTTAACTTCTTTGTTTTTAAAAGTAGTTTCGGCGAAAACGTTAATTTTATCCTTTACTTCTTCTGGGGTGTTTTGATTCACTATTGGTAAGTTGTTGGGAGCTTCACCTTTTAGAGTTTTCCTCCAGGCAATATTGGGAATTGAAACTAACTTCTTATTGGGCAAATGAAATAAGGTAGCTAGTTCGTTAATAGATAAGTGCATATTACTACTGCGCCTAAAACTACGATTAGCTATTGTTTGTAGAAAGTGTTGCTTGAAAAACCTAATACGTTTTAATTTTAGGCTGTTTCCACTGCTTTGAGTCATGGAATTAAGGCTAGAGTTAATAGTCTCTAACATTAAGCGGCTGCGATTTTTGTTAGTGGTGGAAACGGCAATTTTGATTGAAGTTTTAAGACCTTGTTGTTGAATTTTTTTGTTGATAAGTTGTTTCTGATCGCTACCGTCTTTTTCTTGGTCTTGAGAGTGGTTTTGAATTAATTTCCAACCCGGGCTTTTCCAGCGCTCATTGCTATGGGTAACATTAAATTGAATGTTAATTAAGTCGAGTGGTTTGGCTTTAGATAAAACTGAGAGGATGGTGGCCAAAGGATCAAGATCGGTAAAATCTCA
>CAZMMR010000038.1:0-9141 GCA_964567445.1 uncultured Pseudomonadales bacterium | reverse complement strand
TTTCCGCCAATCGCTAGTCCAGCGGCAGTGCCAATTAGATTTTGTTCGGCCACTCCTACTTGCACAAAACGCTTTGGATATTTTTCTTTAAACTGAGTCATGCGCATTGAGCCGGTCAAGTCTGCACATAGACCAACTATTTGTTTATTCTTAGTTGCTGCTTCAACTAAACCTTGTCCAAAACCATCTCTAGTAGCAACTACTTGTTGTGCGATTGATGTCATAGCTGTTCCTGCGCTTTTTTTAACTCTGCTAATGCCTGTTTTGTTTGGGTTTCATTGGGTGCTTTTCCATGCCACTCATGATTATTTTCCATGAAAGACACACCTTTTCCAGGTATGGTGTGGGCAATAATGGCTGATGGCTTTTTGTCGTCTCTGGCTATCTTCAATGTTTCTAAAATTTGCTCATAATTATGGCCATCAATGTTATAAGTTTGCCAGCCAAAACTAGCGATTTTTTTACTTAAGTCACCCAAAGGCATTACCTCCTCTGTTTGTCCTTCAATCTGAATATCATTGCGGTCGACAATAACCGTGACATTATCAAGCTGACATTTATTTCCTAACTGATAGGCTTCCCAGGTTTGTCCTTCTTGATGCTCACCATCACTGGTTAAGCAATAGATGTTATTGGTTTTACCATCCATTCTTAAAGCTAGACCTAAACCTAAAGCTTGGGATAGACCTTGTCCTAAAGGGCCAGATGAGGTTTCGATACCTGGTAATGAACCACGATGAGGATGACCTTGTAAGCGACTATTAATTTGTCTTAATGTGCTTTGTTCTTGCTTATTAAAATAGTCAGCATAGGCTAAAGAAGCATATAGGATAGGACAGATGTGGCCATTGGACAAAAAGACAAAGTCGCGGTCAAGCCAGTCGGGTTTTTTCGGGTTGTGGTTTAATACAGAAAAGTACAAACATGTAAAAATATCAGCCATACCTAAACTGCCGGCAGGATGGCCGGAGCCAGCTTGACTAATCATAGTTATCACTTCCTGACGAAGTAAGTTGGAGATTAGATGCAGTTGTTGGATGGAAGCGCTGTCTATCTTAGATGACATTAGGTAGGTTGGAAAATTTTATTTCTTATTAGACATGCTAAATTTAACTAGTAAATAAATAGCAGTAGATAAGACAAATATGAAGATAATAAGGGTTGATAAAGCAGGATTTTGTCTAAATATACTAATCATAGATCTGCAGTAATTTATAACTAATATACCATAGATAGGTTGACGGCATGAGTGTAAAACAAACAATTAGTAGTTACAGTTCCCTCTCCACCTGTGGTTGGTAACTATCTTTGTTGACGTTTCGTTGCACTAGTTTACTGTGCAGGGCATGAATCTAACCCAAAATCTTACCAATCTTTTTCTCTAATTGTGAGTCATATTTGACTGTATAAGGCAGTTTCATTTTCCGTGGCTTACCACCGTTGGGAATGATAATTGTGACTCGGTCGTCGCCAGGATTAGATTTGAGTAATTTACCTAGTTTTTCCAAAGTGGACTTTTCTGTTTTACGAGGTATAAAAACTTCCTTGCAATCTTTTCTGTTTTCGTACTCAATTTCATCAGGTTTGGGAATAGATACTTTTTCAACAATTAAGTTAATCTCGCCTTCTCTTTCATTAACTTTGCCTTTAATTAATACTACTTTGTCTCGATCGAGCATCTCTCCATATTTTTGATAGGTACGAGGAAAAACTACGAATCTAACGCTTCCACTTTGATCTTGAAGAGTACCAAAACACATGTCTTTGTTTGATTTTCTAGTTTGGACGTGCCGGATATTACTAATGACTCCGCCAAATAAAAATTTACTGTCTATGTGAATGTCGAGATCAATATCGGCTATTTTTTTATTAGCACGTTTAGCTACTGCATTTAAAGCATCAGCCAAAGGATGATCAGTTAAATATAAACCTAACAACTCTTTTTCAAAAGACAGCAGCTCTTTTTTTGGATACTCAGGTACATTAGGAAAACTGTCTTGAATTCTAGTTACATCTTGTGCCACACCAGCAAACAAATTGTCTTGCCCTTCTACCTCAGACTCGAAAGCAGCAGCTGTCTGCCGAATATCTTCGAAGTTTTCCAGCATGCTGGCTCGGGTACCAAACTCGTCCATCGCCCCTACTTTAATGAGTGATTCTAGGACTGTTTTGTTAACTTTACGGGTGTCTGTGTGGTGGATAAATTGAGTGAATGAGTCAAATTTACCAAGTTCTTGTCGAGTTTCTAGAATATTTTTAATGGCAGCAACTCCCACATTTTTAACAGCGGTTATACTAAAACGAATAGCTCGGCCTTCTAGTGAATGCTCGTGTTCTTCAATAACAAAATCATCGCCGGATTTATTAATATCTGGTGGTAAAACCTTAATACCCATGGCTTTACTTGCCTTTATCGCTACTGCTATTTTCTCATCGCTATTGGCAGATTTTGAGCTAGACTCAACACTCATCAAGGCTGTCATATATTCAACTGGATAATGGGCTTTCAGATAAGCAGTTTGATAAGAAATCATGCCATAGCTGGCAGCATGAGACTTATTAAAACCGTAGTTAGCAAAAGCTTCAATAAAACCCCACACCTTCTTGGCAGTTGCTTCCTCATAACCTTTTTTAACTGATTGTTTAATAAAGCGCTTTTTATTCTTATCTAAAATCTTTTTCTTTTTTTTGCCAATCGCTCTTCTTAAAATATCAGCTTCACCCAGAGTGTAACCAGCCATGACATTGGCAATTTGTAAAATCTGCTCCTGATAAACCATAATGCCATAAGTTTCTTCTAGCACTGGCTTCAGAGTGGGATCGGGGTAAGTGACAGCATCGGGATTATGTTTCCCCTCAATAAATTGAGGAATAAGGTCCATTGGTCCAGGGCGATACAAAGCTAGCATAGCAGTAATATCAGAGAATTGGTTAGGTTTAAGATTGCGCGCCACTCGCCTCATACCCGCCGACTCAAGCTGAAAAATACCAGTTGTTTCACCGCTGCTAATTAGTTGAAAGGTCTTTTCATCATCGAGGGGAATATTGTCAACATCCACCTTTTTACCTAGATGTTTTTTTATTAAATTAACTGCGGTTTGAATGGTTGATAAGTTGCGCAGCCCTAAAAAATCAAACTTGATGAGGCCAATAGCATTATCACTAATGTTGCAGTCTAAGCTGTACATATCATATTGAGTGACAGTTTCCCCGGACTTAGTATCTTTCTGAATCGGGGTGTATTCTGGCAACGGCTTATCGGCAATGATGACCGCTGCGGCGTGAACACTACTATGCCTAACTGTCCCTTCCACTTTTTGAGCCAAATCTAATAAGCGGCGGTACTTATCTTGTTTATAGTATTCGCCCAGTTCGGGTACTGTTTTAATGGCTTTAGCAATTGAAGTTTTGTGTTGAGGGTGATTGGGAATAAGCTTGGCAATTTTGTCGGGATCTTCATAAGGCATGCCTAGGACGCGGCCCATATCACGAATTGCTACTCTAGCTTCCATCCTTCCAAAAGTAATAACATGGCCAACCACATCGCGGCCGTATTTTCTAGCAGAATATTGGATGACTTCCTCGCGGCGATCATCAGCAAAATCAATATCGATATCAGGCGGTGTTGGTCTTTGCGGATTTAAGAATCGCTCAAAGGGTAAGCCGTGTCGAAAGGGGTCGACAGTAGTAATATCAAGGCCATAAGAAACAATAGAGCCAGCAACGCTGCCTCTGCCAGGACCAACACCAATGTCATGGTTTTTAGCCCATTTAACAAAATCCTGAGTTATCAGAAAATAGGTATCATAACCCTTATCGTGAATAATTTTTAACTCATAGTTCATCCGCTCTCTAATCTTATCTGTAATTTTGCCAAACTTTTTTTTGAGCCCCTGAATAGTTAGTTTTTCAAGGTAAGAAGAGTCAGTTTCACCCTCTGGCAGAGGAAAGTTGGGAAAAATTAAATTACCAGTCGGGATTTTAACATCACAACTCTTGGCAATTTTTACCGTGTTTTTGATGGCTTCGGGATAATCAGCAAACAAATCTGCCATTTGTTGTGGCGATTTAAAATATAATTCCGGCACATCAATCATCGACATGCGATTTTTGTCTGATAACAATTTGCGGGTACCAACAGCAATTAGGGCATCTTGGGCTTCAGCTTCATCAGCTTCTAAATAATGAACATCGTTAGTAGCCACCAATGGAACATCAACTTGTCGCGAAAGTTGAACTAGTTTTTGATTTAATTTTTTCTGACCAGTGATGTTATGACGTTGCATTTCTACATAGAGTCGATCTTTAAACACTTCTTTAAATTTAAGCAACTTGTTTTTAGCTGCTTTGTCTTTATCACTCAGCAGCAATCGTGGGAAAATACCGCTCATACAGCCAGTGAGGACGATGACTCCATCCGAATGTTCGAATAAGGTGGCCTCGTCGATACGCGGTTTATAATGAAAACCCTCAAAATGGGCGATGCTAACTAATTTCATTAAATTTTGGTAGCCAGTGAAGTTTTGGGCAAGGAGAGTGAGGTGAGCTTGATCTGCGCCTGGCCTCTTTTGCTTGTGTGTTAAATCATCCTTGGCGACATAGGCTTCGACACCAATGATGGGATTAATACCCTCTTTGCGACAAGTGTTGTGGAATTCGACCATGCCATACATGTTGCCGTGGTCGGTTAAAGCCACTGCATTTTGGCCTTGATCTTTGACTTTTTGTACTAAATTAGGGATTTTCACTAAGCCATCAAGCATTGAATACTCAGAATGAACATGGAGGTGAACAAAATCAGTCATAATAATCTATAAACAGTAACGCTACTCTACTGTAGCAAAAGTTGGTAAGTTAGTCATTGCCTTCCAACATAGACTGTAGGATTTGACGGACTTGTTTAACATCAACTTTAGCCTGAAATTGTTGCATGGTTTGTCCGATGAAAAATCCTAATACTTGTTTTTCGCCGGCTCGGTACTTTTTTACAGCATCTGCATTATCCGACAATACTTTTTGAACTATTTGTTTAATTTTGTCATCGGCAATATCTGCGGTTTGGTGGAGCTGTTTGAACTGAGTAATAACCTGCTGTGGCTGATCTTTTGCATTAACATCGATTTTTTTGTTAACAATGTCTTTAGCTATTTCATTGGGTTTTATATCGTTGTCTTGGGCAGTTAAAAATACTTTTTCGGCCCATAGTGCTGTTTCTTTGTTACTGCTAAGCTGAGCTGCATTGTTGTCATCTAAGCCAAACTCTTGCTGCCATCTTTCTTGTTTTGCATCAGGCAGTTCTGGTAAGCTAGAGCGGATTGCTTTTAACTTATCATCACTTATTTCTATCGGGGGAATGTCGGGATCTGGGAAATAGCGATAATCAGCAGCAGTCTCCTTTGCTCTTTGAGAGAAAGTTTCTTCTTTATCTGGGTTCCAGCCTCTAGTCTCTTGTACTGGGGTTTTTTCCTGATCTAAAATCTTAGTCTGGCGCTTAATTTCATAATCGATAGCTTGTTCAACAAAGCGAAACGAGTTAATATTCTTAACCTCCACTTTGTAATTTGGCAGTTTTTTAGATTCTGCTTTTTGCAGCGAGATGTTAGCTTCCAAACGCATGCCGCCTTCAGCCATCTTACAATCAGCTACATCTAGATAGCGCAAAACCTGTCTTAATTTATGCCCATATTGTTTGGCCTGAATACCGTTTTTAATGTCTGGCTCCGTTACGATTTCGATTAAAGGCACTCCCGATCGGTTAAAATCGATTAAACTCACTTCTTCATTATTAACAGCTTCATGAATTAGTTTACCTGTGTCTTCTTCTAGGTGAATACGGCGAATTCTGACCGGACCTTGATCAGTAGTAATTACTCCGTCATAGCAAAAGGGAATGTCATACTGGCTAATCTGATAACCTTTGGACAAGTCTGGATAAAAGTAATTCTTACGATCAAACTTAGAGAATTGGTTGATTTGGCAATCAAACGCCATGCCAACTTTAATAGTCCAATCGATGGCTTTTTGGTTAGGAACAGGCAAAGCGCCAGGCATGCCTAAACAAACTGGGCAAGTATAAATATTAGGCTGCTCTGCGCCAAAAGGATCGTTTTTGCAGCCACAAAACATTTTAGATTTGGTTTTCAGTTCGGCATGGACTTCCAGGCCGATGATAGGTGTATATTTAGTCATAAGTTAATAGGTAGTGATTGATTCATTCTTGATATATTTTGAAGCCTAGTTCGATATTATCTTGCATTTCCGTACTTAGTTCAATTTCTGATAGTTGTTGATGCTCTAGCCAGACAAATTTATCATGAGCATCACTCAAAACCACCTTTTTATTGTTATTGGTTAATTTTACTAAATAAACAATTTCGACTGTTTGCAATGAGTTATCGTTGGTGATGTAAGTAAAAACCTTGTAAGGTCTTTTTGCCTTTACTTCTATCTGAGTTTCTTCAAAAAACTCTCTAGCAAGGGCGATAGCTGGTTTTTCACCAAAGTCAACTTTGCCACCAGGCATTTCATAAAATCCTGCTAAAAAACTTTCTTTTTGAGAACGCCTAATTAGTAGTGCCTTACCATCAACAACTAAAAAGCCAGCGACAGTTATTCTTTGCTGCTGCATTTAATTCCTCCAGCTGTTCCATTTAGTATTTTTTTCAAAAGCATCTGCCACTTTTACCATTAAATCTTCTCTAAACATAGGTGCCATGATGTTGAGCCCCAGAAACAAATTAGTGTCGGGATCGCGGTAGCAAGGCACGCTGATACCAGGCAAGCCAGCTATGGAACTAGCCTCCAGCAGTAAGTCTTCTAGCTCACCAAACATAGCAGCGCCCTCGGAAGCGCCTACCTTTTTGGCAAAGCCCGGAGAGGTTGGTGCCACTAGGACATCATACTGTTTAAATAGTTTCTCAAAATCTTTTATAAAGAGTGTTCTAACTTTCTGGGCGGTATTGTAATATTGATCAGCGTAACCTTTACTTAAAGTGTGAGTTCCCAGCATAATGCGTCTTTTGGCTTCATCACCAAAATAAGAGCGATCTTTGCCATAGCGAATGCTGTCATAACGAGCCAAGTTGCTACTTACCTCTCCTCTCTGCACTACTGTATAAACTCCAACGGCATAATGAGGATCGAAAGCCTGAGCTTGCTCAACTGTGGCTCCTAATTTTTCCAGCACTTTCATTTGTTCTAGGTAAATTGGTTTAATTTCCTCCAAGCCTTTGATATCAAGATACAGGGCGCCAATCTTTAAATCTTTAATGTCTTGATTAAGGGCTTGAGTTAGATCAGGGACCTTTTTAGGAGAAGTAGTGGCGTCATATTGATCTTGGCCAGCCATAATATTGAACAAGATAGTAGCATCTTCTACGGTTTTGGTAATGCAGCCAGGGCTGTCGGTAGATGAGGCCATGGCAATAATGCCGCTTCTACTAACGCGACCATAAGTCGGCTTAAAACCGACTGTGCCACACCAGGCTGCTGGTTGACGGACAGAACCAGCCGTTTCAGTTCCTAAAGCTGCTGCAGTCATATTAGCTGCTACTGCTGCGGCGCTACCACCAGATGAACCTCCAGGTAAGTGATCGGTGTTGCGAGGATTAAGAGTTCTGCCAAAGTCACTAGTTTCGGTTGAAGAGCCGTGGGCCCAAGCATCCATATTAGTTTTACCAAGGATAACTGCTCCTGCCTTTTTAAGTTTGCTGATAACTGTTGACTGATAGACTGGCTCGAATTCTTCGAGAATTTCAGAACTAGCGGTAGTAATTAAATCGGTGGTTAAAAAATTGTCTTTAACTGCTAATGGTAAGCCTCTTAGTTTAAGTTCAGCTTTTTTTTGAGCTACTTGAAGCGGATTTTTTTTCTGATTAAGATAGACATTGAGTTTAGAATTTTTATCAGCTATTACCTGCTGGTAATCGTGGTAAATTTCTTCCAAACTTGTTTCTTTGTTGGCTATGGAATCTAAAGATTGTTTAAGTGTGAGAGTGTTAAGAGCTGTCATAAATTAGTTAAGTATTGATTATTTTTCTAAAATTCTGGGCACAACAAAATATCCTTGGTAAGTTTGTTTAGCATTTTTTAAGGCTTGTTTTTGAGTGAACATACGGCTTTCGTCGACTTCATCTTTACGGGTAATGTTAGTTAAACCAGTTACCTGATGGGTTGGTTCAACTTGGCTAATGTCTGGTTCTTGCAGTTGATCAACTACAGCTAAAGTATCTGCAAAGGCCTGAGTTAAGTCTTTCGCTTCTTTGTCTGAGATAGGAATGTTTGCTAGATGGGCAATGTGTTTGGTGAGATTGGTATTGATGTTTAACATGGTTTAAATGGTTAATTGGCTACTTGTTATTATAATCGATAATCTGTTGCTTTGATTAGGTTGGTTTGGGTAAAAAAAACTGAGTAATAAAAAAGCGAGCTGTGTGGGGCTCGCTTGCACAACTACAATTTCCACCCCAAAGATTAAACTGGGGTTTGTTGCAGGTGGTGAAATCTTTTGAAACTCATGATATTAAGATTAAACTAACAGTTTGGCATCTTTTCTAAGAAACAGTTATCAAAGGTAACAATTGTTTTCATTAGACAAAAATCTATTTACTTCAATCTAATAGTTTTTTCAACCAATCTTTTTGATTCAAAAAATCAGTATTTTCTTCTTCTGAAATAGCAAAGCCTCTTTTTAAGAGTAGTTTCATTTCATGTTGAAATCCAACAATGCGTTGGAGATGGTGTGCCGCTTTGTATGGTTCATTATCAGCAAGACGCGCTTCAGCAAAATATTTTTCAACTTTAATCCATTTTCTTACAGCTTTAATACGCTCCAAAATCTCTTCAGCACCTAGCTTTTCAGCCTCTTCTGCGCTCATGGGTGTAACTCCTGATTCTCCTTCTCCATCCAACAGTGCGTTTGCTGCTTGCTGGGCTTCATTAGGATCAATATTATTTTCAATAAATGAACCATAATTTGCCTCCGCGTAACGCTGTTTATCCAACCCTTTCCCAATTGTGTTTAGACTAGCGGGTGGAACTCCAGATTTATCTTGTTTTGATTCTAGTTCTGTCATAGCATAATTTTATTGGGTCTTGCCCAGTTAACAGGAATTTAATTAGTAATTAATACCTGTATAATGG
>CAZMMR010000037.1:0-9596 GCA_964567445.1 uncultured Pseudomonadales bacterium | reverse complement strand
TCAACATTGGAAAACGGCCGGTTTTGGATAATTTCAGCAGCCAACTTGGGACCCACTCCCGTTAGGGTTTGTAGCTGTTGACTACTAGCATTGTTAATCGATACTTTATCGGTAGTTACTACCAAATCATCTTCGCTGGTTGCCGCAGGCTGTTGTTGCTTACTCGCTGCCAATTGCTGGCAGTACTCTGCCATCACTTTTTTTATATTTTTCTCTGTTTTAAATGGGATATAAAATTTTTGCTCGTCTTGCAAACGTTGAGCTAGGTTTAATTGCTGCTCAAGGTAATCCTGATCAGCATCCTGATCTAAACCACCAGCTTGTACAATTAAGTCTGAGACTCGACTGGTATAAGGGAGTTGGTACACCCCAGGGTCAACAACTGCTCCTTGAATAACGACTGTAACTGTGCCCAAAGCTGTTAAATTGTTCTTTTGTGCTGTTAAATTATTTTGTTTGTTTTGTACGGACGTACTATTGGAGTCCCGATTTACTTCTGGATTAAGTTGAGAAGACTGGGATATCTTTTTATTTTCATCAGCAGGATAAACGCAGACTGGCACCTGAGATTGCTCTACTAAATGGTGGCCACCCCAAACAATGACAGCCACTCCTCCTGCCAGTAGCACTGCCGCCAAGCTATTCTGAAACCAGATCCTTGCCAGCACAGATGGTTTGGAGTGTATATTATTAGAAGAAGATGAAACAAGCTGTTTAATTACTGACATTAATAACCAGCTTAAAACAGAAAACTTTCGTTTTGTTGAAGGGAAAGTGAAAAAGACGCCTAAGCCAACAGCTTAAAAAAAGCAATTGCCCAAACAAGTTACCACTAAAATGAAAAACAGCAGTAAAAGACAGTAAATAATTCGCTTTTGAATGGGGAAAATAACAAAAAATAACTTCTATCTTAATCAGGTTTCAATAGCTCCAGACTTCATTTTCTGCAACAACTCTCCCAATAACTTAACCTTTTTCACCTCTTGCTCATCAACTAAAAAAGGCCTTAAACGACGCCTGTCTTTGTCCTTAATCCCCTCCTGATTAAATTTTGCTAGAGCTTGATTTGGCAAATTTTCTAAATCGTTAGCAACCATAAAGTCATGATCCAACCTTGCCCCTTGCCCATACAACCAAACCACATCAAACATATCTCGAGGCTGTGTTTGAGCACGTCGAACATAAGCCGCCAACTTTTGCACTAAGATCTGGTCTAAAGAGTTGGTTAGGACCTGTTGAATAAAACCGTAATCATTAAACAATACTGCTTGGGTAGATTGGCCTTGCCAAAACCGACTATAATCAATTTTAATCATTAGTTTCTCCCTGGGATCGGTGGTAAGTTTTAGTGCTTGCAATAAATTGGTAAATTTAAGTTCAAAGTAATTTTTATAGTCTCTTTGAGTTATTTTTAATTCAACTTCAATATTTTCCAACCGCAATTGTCTAACTAAATCCTCTACGATCTGCTTCATTTTTTCATCTGCAACACCCAGATTGTCAAAATCAAGATCCTCTGAAAAACGAGGTAAGCCTCTTAACAGTCGTAGTGATGTGCCCCCAATAAAACTTAACTGATTGGCTACAGACATATTGTACAAAATATTAATAATTTTTGCCTGCAGATACTCTCTTAAAATTCCTCTTTTCTTGGGCGGCAACCCTTTCTTCTGAGCTTGATTAACAATTTGTTCAAAATTGGTGATGATATTATTCATAAAAACCTTGGTTAATTGTTGTTTGTACCCAATCAGGAAAAGCTTGACCTAAATATTGCAGCCGTTCCAGATTTAATTGAGTCTTATCTAACCTTATAGCATCTAATGTTGACGTTTGGTTGACATACAACCAGTCCAAAAGTGCTTTTTCTGGTTCTGCCACTCGATACTCTAGACCAGATTGCTCATCACTAACCAACCTAAAACCATAAAACAAATCTGGCTTAAGCTTGTGGTAACTAAAACGACCCAATTTGGACTGATAAGTCTTACTCGTCATTGGATTAACAGCAGTCGTTGCCCAGGGTACGTCTGGAATCATACCATGATTATTAAGAACCGACTCTAAACTGACATAAGATGGCCGATACAACAAATTAGACACAACAAAATCATTAATATCTATGCCCGCAAACAAATACAAACCTTGTTTGAGCCTGATGATCTTTCCCTGATTAGCCCAGCGGTAAAGTTGAGTATTAAGCTGTTGCCGGCTTTCACTCGGAAAAAACCTAGGTAATTGATAACGATAAAAATATGGAGTGGGAATGGTTTGTTTTAGTTCTGTGAATGTCATTTATAGTAAATATACAAAAATGTATATTTACTGTCAATGCTATTGGGTTATACAGAAACTAAGTGAGGAAAATCAATGAAAGTTTTTGATTTCTTTAAAGATAAATGTAGCTAATTAACATTTTAACCGGGTTAAAATCTAAGTTAACTTCTAAAACAACCAGGTTAAAACTAAAGTTTCTTAAAAAACACAGCTGGGGCTATTTAACCAAACTCACAATCTGACCCGGCACATAAATCTCTTTTTGCAATTTAGATAACTGTTGACCACTTTCATCGACCAACCATTTTTTAACTGAGTCCAACTGTTTAGCTTGCGCCACCGCCTCTTTCTTGGTTAACTCATCCAGTTGCGCTGCCTCTATGTGCAGCTCTCCCCGGATCTTGCCATTAACTTGGACCGGAATTACCACCAATTCCGCTTGCGCTAAATCGGGATCAAACTGGGGCCAATCTTGAGTGTGAACGCTATCTTGATGACCAGCTTGATGCCACAGTTCTTCAGCCATAAATGGAGCAAAAGGCGCTAGAATGAGAATAACTGTTATTAAATCGGACCAGCATAAAACTGGTTGTTTCTCATGGTCAATCTTTTCTGCCTGCCAAGTATTACTCAGTTCCATCATGGCTGCAATGGCAGTATTAAATTTAAGTTGGGGAATATCATACCCCACTTTTTTAATAGTAGCGTGTAACTTGCGCTCTACTCTTTCTACCGATTGTAGAGGTAGGTTTTGCTTGCCAGTGGCAATAGTCTCACTACACAATCTGTACATTTTGTTTAAAAATCTACCAACCCCTTGCACAGCTCGATCATCCCACGGCTTATCAGCAGACAAAGGACCCATGAACATTTCGTACACTCTTAAAGTATCTGCTCCGTACTTTTTAACAATTTCGTCTGGGTTAATAACATTGCCCTTACTCTTACTCATCTTCTTATTATCAGGACCCAAAATCATTCCTTGGTGGCGCATCTTAGTAAAGGGCTCACCGCTAGGTAAGTCTAAATATCCTTGGTCTCTTAGGAATTTGGTAAAGAACCGAGAGTAAAGTAAGTGTAAGACGATATGTTCAGGACCAATTAAATAAAAATCAACTGGCATGAACCGATCCAGTCTTTCCCTGCGAGCAAAAGTTTGTTGGTTGCGTGCATCTGTGTAACGCAAATAATACCAAGAGGAGTCGACAAAAGTGTCCATAGTGTCATATTCTGGCAGCCAACCCCTACCATTTTTATCCCAACTGTGGTCAGTAATTAAATCAGCAAAATTATTAGCTGCGTATTGCTGGGTGCGCTCTAAAAACTCCTGGCTTGATTTTAATGGTGACTCACCCGTCGGTTTAAAATCCACATCTTGTGGCAATTTCCAAGGCAAGGCTTCATCTTTAATTAAATGCGGCTTACCTTCTGGATCATAAATAACAGGAATGGGAGCACCCCAATAACGCTGGCGGGAAATAAGCCAATCACGCAGTTTGTAAGTAGTAGTTGCCTCCATTTGCTGAGCAAAGTCTTGAAGCAACTTTTTTTGCCCCTGCTTACTAGTCAAACCGTTGTAATTACTTGCACCAGTAGTACTAGCATCTGAGTTAATCATCACTCCATGTTCACTAGTGCAAATTTGAGGATCGTCATGATCGTACTCAACTTGTTGCTTGTTAACCGTGATTTTGTTATCTTTGGGTGCAATAACTGGCACAATGTCCAAATTGTGCTTTTTAGCAAAAGCCCAATCACGCTCATCATGAGCCGGCACTCCCATCACTACCCCTGTTCCAACGCCAGATAAAACATAATCAGCTATATAAATTGGCACCCCTTCCTGGTTAACAGGGTTAAGAGCAAGCAAACCAGTTTTAATTCCAGATTTATCTTTTTCTCCAATCCGCCTTTCTTCTTCAGTCTTATCAAAAGCTTGCTTAATATAATCTTGGATTGCTTCATTTTTATCTTGTTTTACATACTGCTCTAACTTTAATTCTTGAAACTTTTCTGGAGAAATTACTAAGAAACTGGTACCAAAAATAGTATCTATCCGCGTAGTAAAACAAGTTAGAGTTTGGTTAACTTTTTTTACTTTTTTATCAGTTCTTACTGCTAATTC
Organism: uncultured Pseudomonadales bacterium; assembly: GCA_964567445.1. Classification (GTDB taxonomy): domain Bacteria; phylum Patescibacteriota; class Microgenomatia; order UBA1400; family PJMF01; genus CAZMMR01. The sequence continues at coordinate 5,194 of CAZMMR010000037.1, read as the reverse complement.
AAAATCTACATTCACTCCCTTACTCTTACCAATCCAATTTCTTTGCTGTTGCTTGGTAGCTTTGGGCCAATCAACTTCATCTAAGCCTGCGATTATCTCATCTTTGTAAACTGTAATTTTAAAGTACCACTGCTCTAACTCCTTTTGTACAACTTTATGATCACAACGCTCACACAAACCCTCAACCACTTGCTCGTTGGCCAAGACCGTCTGGCAAGATGGGCACCAATTAACCACTCCCGTATCTTTGTAAGCCAAGTTTTCGTTAAAAAACTGTTTAAACAACCATTGAGTCCATCGATAATACTCAGGATGACAAGTAGCCACTTCTGTTTGCCAATCATAAGAGATAGCCACTCGTTTTACCTGACGACTAAAAGTATCGATAGCTTCCTGGGTGGTTTGGGCTGGCGGTACCCCAGTCTTAATAGCATAGTTTTCTGCTGGTAAACCAAAAGCATCCCAGCCGACCGGAAAAAAAACATCCTTGCCACTCATCCGATAGTAACGAGCCATAATATCTAAAGCGGTAATGCTTTCCACATGACCGACATGCAAGCCACTGCCAGAAGGATAGGCAAAAGCAAACAACAAGTACATAGGATCAAGCTCCTGGCCATCTTGTTCTTTTTGTACAAATTGCTTCATCTCTCCCTGTAATAAGCCGTCTTCTTGCCATTTGTTAAGCCACTTCTCTTCCACTTGCTGATGATTGTAGGTAGTTGTACCTTTTGGTTCCGACATAAATTTTGTAGTTTAATTTAGTAATTTTCTGTTGCAATCAATAATAAAAAAATCCCCGTTTGGGGATTTTGTCTAACGCCTACAAACTCCCCACGCACTATACTAGCCAAGAAGGCCAAGGAGTGCTAGGAGTGTCTGCTGATTGCACATGATGGTTGTTAGTATAACACAGCTTGACGGGAAACAAAATTAGACTACGCTGCTGCATTCCGTAGATACCTATTTGTGTATTTATTTGTGCACGCTCACCAATTTTAAAATATTCAACAAAATGTCAACAAGCCCACTTACTATTAACTTACTATTAACAGTGTGATTGGGTGGTAATTCCAGTTGCTACTCAATTAGCAATATTTATTACTAAAGTAAGACTGGAAGGAAGGAGTAAGATAAATGTATAATATTCTTACTATGTCTAATAAACAAAAAAGCACAACTGCACTACTTGATTCAAGCCACAGTGCAACCGCTACAGTTAGTAGCAAAGGTCAAGTTGTTATCCCCAAAGTTATTCGGAACCAGCTTAATATTAAAGCTCAAGATCAACTCACTTTTGTAGTTGATGAAAGCAGAATTAAAATTCATCCCCAACCCGGTTTGGATGACATGCAGGGTCGGTTTGCCCAGCAAAATCAAAAGCCAATCTCTTTAAAACAGATGAAGCAAATCATTAAACAAGCCGTGCAAAAAAAGTATGGAACAAATGATAGCAGAAAGGACCAATCATGATTGTCCTGGATACTAATACTTTAATTAGATTTTTTACCAATGATATCCCGCAACAAGCAGATCTGGTTAAAAAAATCTTGGCTAGCAACAATAAAGTTCATGTCCCCAATGTAGTCTTACCAGAAATTGAGTATGTTCTTTCCCAGGCTTACCGCGTAACACGCTTAGAGTTAGTGGAAGCATTCACTTTCTTGAGCACACGTAAAAATATTCATCTCAACAAAGAAGCCAAAGTTGCCATTAAAATCTTTCGGGCTTCTCAGCTTGACATAGCTGATTGCCTAGTACTAGCTGTTGCCTCAAACAAGCACAACCAAGTTGCTACCTTCGATCAAGATTTGCAACGAGTAGCAACTGACCTAAAGAGTAAGATTTATCCTCTTGAGTAAGATTTGGGGGTAAGATTTTATCCGTTTGTAAAGACCCCACATCTCTTTTATACTAGAGATATGTCTGCCCAACCACCGTCTGCCACTACTAATGACGGAGGCAATGCCGGTCGCCCATCGTCATCAAATTTAAACTTTTCCTGGCGCCATTCTTTAGGCGAAAGTTTAGCTTTATCAGCTGCAGCTATTACAGCCTATGTCTGGCTTAGTTTCCCAGCTTTTGCTCAATATTCACTACAAGTTTTTGCTCTCTGCATCCTCTTTTATTTTATTTTAAAAAAAGCTAATGATGCTGCCATCTGGCAAGTTCTGCCCACCACTGCAGTCGATGAAATGACTCTAGTCACTTTTGCTTTTTTCATCTTAATCGGTGCCACTGGCAGCACCACTTCTGTCTTTTTCTTTTTAATCTTTGTCTATTTATTTTTTGTCTCAATGACCATGCAGTTTTGGACTGCGATTGTCATCACCCTAGAAACACTACTCTTTTTCTACGCCCACTCGCCCAACATCAGCAACAACCTCAACCTCTCCCATTTAATCAGCATACCGGTGGTTATGACTTTTTTCTTGTTTGCCAAGTATCAGTATGAGCAAGCTAGGGAAAAACAAACCTTAATAGAAATCGAGTCTAACGAAATCAATAACTATCAGATTTTTCTCGAGCAAAAAGACAGTCAACTTAAATTGACTGAGGGTAAGATGGTTGATTGGCTCAGGTATTTTTACAGTTTCTTATTTGGTTTTTTCCGACCTAAACTAGAGCAACTGATAGAAATGGTCGAGTTTCCACAAAACTCAAAAACAATTAAAGGGCAGTTAACTCTCATTAACTTAGAGTTAGAAAAAATTAAAAACAGCCTACAGCAGAGTGGTGTCATTCCAAAACAATATTCTCAGACCAAGCAAGAAACAGCTAATAACGACCAGCAAAACAACCACTCTTCCGCTACCAGTAATACTAGCCAGCAAGGCTAATTACGGTTGGTAGTAAAATGTACACATAGTAGTAAATGTACACAACGCAATGATCAAAAAATACAAAAAGTTACTAGTAGCAATTTCTCTGATCGTCTGCCTGCTGTTTTTAGGACAGATTGCCGCTCCAGCTTTAACTACAGCCGACCGCCTAGAATCTAGTAACTACGTCATCCAATTTGGCAACTTTAATATGGGTAGTGGCAAGCGACAAGGCAGTAATTACACACTAAGTTACACTTTGGGCCAGACCGCTGCCGGCCCCTATGGCGCCTATCAGGGTGACCCGGCTAACACCAATTACTTTATTGGCTCTGGATTCCAGTACATCTATCCTTTTAACGAGTTTTCTTTTACTATTTCGGACACAGATTTGGATTTTGGCATTCTTTACTCTGGTGTTTTTTCCAATGTTAGCAATCAGCTCACTATTACCACCGAGGGCGCGGGCGGCTACTCTGTTTATGCTTACGAACTTTATCCATTAATGCACCAAGATGGCAGCGATTACATTCCCGACACCACCTGTGACAGTAGCTACACTTGTGATGAAACAGAGGCTAAACCCTGGACCGATGCCAACCAAGCCGGGTTTGGTTTTAATGCCCAAGGAGATACAGTTTCCAGCGACTTTACTAGTGCTGATATAGATTGCGATAATAACAGTGAATGTTTTAGACAGTTTGCTGATAATAGCAGTAGTGAAAACATGCAAGTAGTTATGGAGTCTAGCAATGTTGCCGATGAAGATACGGCTACAATCGATTACCAAGTTACCATCGATGCCGATCAAGCAGCAGGTACTTATGAAACTGGCATTGTCTACGTAGCTGTGCCCGGATATTAGAGCTGTGCCTGGATATTAGAGTTGTGCCCAGATATTAGGCTTGGTATTAACTAAGCTTAATATTGCTTGGTACTAATAGTACTAATAGTACGACAAAAAAAATTATTAGTAAAAAAACAAGAATGATTATTAGTTGTAAAAAAATTCTAGCTTACTTTTTCTCCAGCATCTTACTCTTACTATTACCAGTGATACTGATAGCTCCTAAAAAATCTTACGCTCAGGTTTACGACAACCGCCTTAACCAACTAAGACAACCTTCTACTACTCCAGAAACTACTCCCTACGTAGAAACAGAATCTGGAAATCAAAATATAAATCAAGACCAAGAAGCTGAACAAAATCAGGACCAAGCTACTTTTGTTACTGGTCCTTTATCATTATCGGTAAGCCCGCCAGTTACTTACCTACACGTTAAACCATCCGGCACTCTGCGCCATACAGTCATGATTACTAACACTGGCAGTAAAACGGTAAGAGTCACTACTAATGTTACCGACTTTACTAGCGACGGCAGTAGCGGCCAACCCATCTTACAACCAGGTAGAATTTTTAATAAGCAGGTTAATCCCGATTTAGACTTTGGTGAAGAGTTTACACTTTCGCCGCAAGAAAACAGAAGCGTCAATTTAGCACTAGACGTATCTCAACTGGCAGCGCAGCAAGAATATCATCTAGCCATTTTGTTTAACGCTCAAAACATAGAAAGTGCTGCCATTGGCAACGATCAACAGCAAGTAGGTAAAACACAAGTAGCTGGAACTATTGCCAGCAATCTCATTGTTTATATTAGTGAGGACGATGTTAATCAAGGACAACTAGTTATCAAAAAACTTAATACCCCCTCTTTAATCGATAGCTTTGGAGGTGTTAAATTTGACATTTTGGCAGCTAACAATGGTGGTAACGCCACCCCAATCAATGGCAGAGCTACCATTACTAACATTTTTGGACAAACTATAAATGAGTACATTTTTTATCCTGATTATGTTTTAGCCGATAGTAGCCGTATGGTGCGGGGAACTAGACTCAACCAAAACTTACTCAACGAAGAAGGTAAGCTTGATCCTGCTAAAGTAAAAAGCCTTACTACCCAGTTTCACTATCGACCACCATTCATGTTTGGTTTGTACAATCTAACCATAAATTTAGGGACACAAACTAGAAATAGATATGTTGTTGCCCTACCCTTTTCTTTAATTGTTTTGGCTGGAGTGGGAGTCCTAATATACTTAGGCTATCAGCAGTTAGAAAAAATGGAGTAAGCAAAGTTTTCTTACTCTTACTCTTAATACTTAACACTAGCAAATAACACAAAACTTATTTTGTTGGCATATCTCTAGTATTGGCGCAGCTATTTCGCAGCAACCCAGAACAAAACCGCTACCACCTCTTGTTTTATTGCAAAACTCTGATAATAATAAGTAATAGCTGGTGATGAAGCGTCACCCCTTATTAACCCGTGAGAATACCCCGGAATTTAGTCCGTGGGATGAATCACACATCT
>CAZMMR010000036.1:0-9632 GCA_964567445.1 uncultured Pseudomonadales bacterium | reverse complement strand
AACATTTTTCTTATCGCTGGTGTGGTTATTTTCTTTTTAATTATTGGGGCTGGTTATAGTTATTTACAAAACACCAGCAAAGGTACAGAGGAGGCAAAAAACTTAGCACAAGGAGCTGTAATTGGCTTTATCGTTATGTTTGCCGCCTATTGGATTGTGCAGTTAGTGGAAGCTGTAACTGGCGTAGACATTCCTATTTAGATACAATACTGACTATGATTAAAAGGCTTGTGAAGCACTATCAACAACAAAAATTCGTCTTGAGTTTATTTGCGTGGAGCTTGTTAGTAAAAACTCTAGCTCTAGCTTTTCCCTCATTGACTCAAGCAGCTGTGCCTTTTTCTGGCGAAATTTCACCTCCGCCGGGAGTGGCTAAGTACCAAAATGATCTGGCCAACCCCGATCAAAGTGGCTTAATTAATTTCTTATCAAACTTAATCCAAATTGCCACTATTGTCGCTGGCATTTGGACCATGATTAATTTTATTTTAGCTGGTTGGATTTACATTACCTCAGGCGGCGATAGCTCAGCTCATGAAAAAGTATCATCTAAAATGATTAATAGCGTCATGGGTTTAGTGATTATCGCCCTAGCTTACACTATCGCCGGCATTCTAGGATACTTAATATTTGGTAATGCTGGATATATTTTGAACCCACAGGTAGAATCAATTTTGTAAAAAAACTATGTTTATTCTTAACACACTTATTGCAAGCAGCCTTTTCCCAGACGGGTTCACCTCGCCTACTACCCGTTTTAACGAGGACGCTGACAAAAGCCCCGTAGTAAATGTGGTCCAGTTTCTGTCTAGCCTAATTGGTTTTTTAACAGTTTTAGGGGCCATCTTTTTTATTGTTCAACTTATTTTGGCTGCTTTTAAGTGGCTCACTGCAGGAGGAGACAGCGGGCAGGTAGAAAAAGCGCGCAACCAAATTATTCAAGCAGTATTGGGTTTGGTAATAATTGTTCTTTCTTACGGATTGATTGAATTAGTTGGTAGCCTTCTGGGACTTGACCTTATTAATCTACAAGAAACAATCGAAAACATCATTGTCTGGGAATAGCAAAGTTGATAGAAGTTAATATATAAATATGTTATTTTTAAATATTGTCAAAAAAGTCTATGCCCAAAGCGGAGATGATGGTGATGGGGCTGTTCTTAAGAACCCAGTTATTAAAGATGTTCTCGGGGACATTAGCGCCTCTGATGGCAGCGCCTTTGCTAACATATTAGTAAGTTTGTGGCGCAGCGCCATTAGCATCGGAGCCTTAGTGGTATTGGTGTTTTATATTATTGCTGCCTTTGAATGGCTAACTAGTGGCAGCGATTCTCAAGGTGTAGAAAAAGCTCGCAACAGATTTCTTAATGCCACCATTGGTTTAATACTGTTGGTTAGCAGCTTTGCTCTTGTTACTTTTGTTGGAGAGCTCGTTTTTGGCAATGAGTTTGACATTTTACAAATAACGATACCAGCAGAAATGCTGTCTAGTGGATAGTAATCTTAAACTGATAATTAAAATTGTTAAGTTAAACAAACATTATGCCAGAAGATAACAGCGGCGACATGATCATCGACATCAGAAGCGCGGCAGAGGGTAAGTTGCCATTTTCAGAATCCGTTGCCAACAACGGTGCTGGCAGTGCCATCGCAAATGTCATTGGTAGCCTGCTTGGCGCGGCCATGGCCATAGCCGCCATCTTACTGCTTGTCTTTTTGGTTTGGGGAGCAATCGAGTGGATTACCGCTGGTGGAGATAGTGGTAAAATCGAGAAAGCTCGCAATCGCATCTTTAACGGCATAGTTGGCATTATTGTTTTAGCAGCCACAGTTGCAATTTTTAACTTAGTGCAACAACTGCTAGGCATTAATGTTTTAACCATTGGTGGCGGAAGCAGTTCTGGTGGTGGAAGTTCAAGCGTAAATTCCAACTGCCCTTGTGGAAACGGAGAATATGCTAGCACTGGCACCGTTGGGCCCCGATATTATACAAACGATCCAGAAGAAAGAGAGTGTTGGGAGTGCACAAACAGCGGGTGGGTTAGCACTGGAGATAACAATTGCAATGCGTCAATTAATTGCAGTCCGCTATAATTTTTTGACTTTTCTCAAGAAAAACTGTTATAATATCAAAAGTTTAATAATATCAATAAAAAATTATAAAAATTAATAAAAAAACACAAGGAGACTTATGAACAAAATTAAAAAATACGCCTTGGGTGCCAGCACTGCTATTAGTGGCTTTGTTTTATCCACTGCCCCAGTTTTAGCCTTAGATATCGGCACAGTTAACGATAATCCTCAAGGTTATGCTTCAAATATAGGTCAGCTTGTCAGCGGCCTGTTAAACGTGGTTATGCTAATCGCCGCTATTTTAGTTTTTATCTACCTTATCTGGGGTGGTATTGAATGGATTACCTCGGGTGGCGATAAAAGCAAAACCGAAGGTGCCAGAAATAAAATTACCTCAGCCATCATTGGTTTGATAGTATTAGCCGCTTCATATGCTTTACTACAGCTGTCTCTACAACTACTTGGATTCGGCGGTATTAACGACTTGTTCCAGAACGTTAAGCCAATCACCGAAAGCTAAAAATTTGTATAAATTTTTTAAAAACCCCCGCTTGTCGGGGGTTTTTTATTATTGAAGAAAATCTTTTTCATTTGGCTGAGATTTTATAGCAACTCATGTATAATACATTTTGTAAACCACCGTTCCAAACCATGCAAAACAACTTTTTAAAATCAAGCAAAAAACTACTAACCTCAACCATATTGTTTCTTGCATTAGCCTCACCAGTTAATGCTCAAAACACCCAATCTTGGGAGGAGCTACAATCTGAATTTGGCAATGAAGAAGCCCTTTGTGTCAGTTCTGAGGGGGTGGCTACTATTCAAGGCATCATGTGCTTATTGGCCAATGTCCTTTCAGTTAGTCTAACCGTAATTGGCTTAGCTGGCTTTATTTTGATGATTGTCGCTTCTTTGCAATGGATGCTAGCTGGGGATAATTCTCAAAATGTGGAAAACGCGAGAAAAACTATTACTTTTGCTATTGTTGGTCTCATAGTGGCTCTAAGCTCCTACATGATCATTAATCTACTAGCAAACTTTACAGGAATTAATTTAATCAAAGAGTTTTTAATTCCACCATCTAATACTGGGTTGCCAGGCGGCCCAAGTTGGAGCGATTACGGAAAAAATCCCTAAAGTACTTCGGTAAGCCCCTCCTATTATTTAACCTCCAAACCGACGATCTCTTTCTTCATAATCTTTGAGAGCCTTGTTTAACTCCTCTACTCCAAAATCTGGCATAAGAGTGTTAGTAAAATACAACTCTGCATAAGCACTTTGCCAGGACATAAAGCCAGACAGGCGCCTTTCTCCACCCGGACGAACAATTAAGTCTGGCTTAGGTAAATCCGCCGTATCTAAATACTTAGACATTCTCTCTTGAGTAATCTTTTGTGGGTCAATGCCGCCCTTGTTATTTAAATCTGTTACTAATTGTCTAGTGGCCCGCACCAATTCATCATGTCCGCCATAATTTAAGGCGAAGGTCGTAGTCAAACCTTTAGCCTCTTTAGTTTCTTGCTTCCAATCAACAATGCTGTCTTGTATATCCTGAGGAAAGCGAGAGAGATCGCCAATGGTATTAATCCTAACATCCCTACCTGCTAAAGCCTCCCTACCGTCAGAAAACATCTCCCTCATCAAGTTTAAAACTGCCTCCACTTCGGCTTTAGATCTTTTCCAATTTTCAGTACTAAACGCCCACAAAGTTAAATAAGGAATACCCAACTCTAAACAATGATCGACTAATTCTTGAATACCCTCTTTAGCCACTTTTTCATGACCTTTGAAAATTTTAAAACCATTACGACGAGCCCAACGGCGGTTACCATCCATAATAATTGCCAGATGCTGTGGTAGTTCTTTGAATTGAGAGTTAGACATTTATTTCTTTAAAATAGTTAAGCTAAGATTCTAGTACCCACCACTTCTCTACCCTCAATGGCATCAGAGAGGGTGCCGTGAACAATGCCATCGATGATTAAACCTGGCACTCCTTTTTTAGCCAAAGCTAAAGTTTCTTCCACCTTATGCAACATGCCACCCGTCACATCCACCCCATTTGATCCGCCCAAAATTTGCTTATAACGCTTGTAGTTTTTAGAGTTAATTTCAGAGATGGTATCACCATCAGCATCATAAACACCATTAGTTTGACCACACTGAATGATCTGCTCAATTTGATAGCCCTTGTTTTTAAGCTCAAGAGCCAAATATGATAAAACTTTTTCGGTAGAAAAGATGGTGCAGCCATTTTTTGTATCCAAAATCTGATCTCCATAAACTACTGGCAGTAGGTTGTTTTTAAGCAATTGCTCTATTGGTTGAGTAAAAATTTGATCCAATTGATGATTGCTGGCAATCATGCTGCTTAAAGGACTGACGGAAACAGCATTAACTTGTTTTTCCAAAAACTTTTTAACTACAATTCGGTTTAAACGAGCTGCAACATCAGCCACCTCAGCGATACCTCGATAGCTTTGGTTGTTAATAATTCCCTTGTGAGTTTGATATTTTTTGGCAGGAATATGGGCAAAGGAACCAGCGCCATGACCAACAATCAAAGTTTTACCCATCTGAGAAGCTTTTTTAACTTCGTTAGCAATAATATCTAGTGCCTCTTCTCTAACGGTAAAAGGTTTGTTTTTATCCGTAATTAACGAACCGCCGATTTTAATCAAAACAATTGGTTTATTCATATTAAGTTTTACTATTGTATAATTTTCTCTAGTTTTTTTCTAATTTCATCTTGTTCGAGAATAATTTTCAGCCAAGGAGCATATTGCCGCGAGTCGTCCTTAAACAGCAGCCTCCAATCAATCCAATCATAATCTTTAGCTTCTTTTGGGTTAGGCTTAACATCACCATTATAAAAACCGGCAAAAACCCGATCGATTTCATGCTCACTAAAGCCATTTTCAAAATCCACCCGATATTGGAACTTTCCTACTGGTTTAAGCGCTACATCCACAATCCCCAATTCTTCTTCCAATCTTCGCTGCGCACATTCTAAATAAACCTCATTAGGTCGAACATTCCCGCAAACCGTGTTTGCCCAGTGATAAGCAGCAACAATTTTGTGTTGACTACGCTGTTGAATTAGTAACCGCCCAGTGTTGTTAAATAAAAATACGCTCACAGCTCTGTGCAATAAACCTGGGCTACGATGAGCTTTTATTTTATCCGCACTACCAACGACAACATCGTTTTCATCAACTAAAATAACGCAGTCAGAATCATTTTGTGTTTGCTTTTTTTGTGTCATAAAACCATATAGTCTTAAATTTAAGCATAAATCATGCAAGCAACTAGGTTTAACTTCCTCTTCTTCTAAACCATCAGGTAAGATCGCTAGACTGTAAAAGTCAATGTTTTAGTAACGTAAGTTTGTTTATAACAGGCTAAAACCATCAGCCTAAGCTCATAAGAAATTTGCAAACTATTTGGTTTTTTTCACTTTAAGTTGATGTTCAATTAGCCCCACTCTATCTGTGGTTAAGTTTTTCCTTAGAACACACTGTACTTTATCCCCAGTCTTGATTTTTTCATGTCCCACGCCCATCAACTCGCAACTCTCCCCTTCAAAGTCCGCCAAAACAAAAGAGTAAGGTGCGGACAGATGGTGCTTCTCGTCCGCCACCCTAATAAATGTGGCAGCTATGACAGTTCCTGTTTTGCCTACACTCTGTGCCCATTTTTGATTTAATCGATGATATTTAGCTGGTCTCATATTGTTTTTTTTTAACTAATTTCTTCCTAAAACATGCACCACGGCCGTTGCTCCTGACCCACCAACATTGTGTGTTAGTCCCAATTTAAATTGGCCGCTTTCAATTAGATGAGTTAAATATGCTACTTGTTTAATGCCCGTAGCTCCAATTGGGTGACCAAATGCCTTAAGCCCCCCAGATGGATTAATAACAACCTTACCATCGTAAGTTGTTTGATCAGAAAGGGTTGCCGCTCCTCCCCTTCCTGGTTGAAAAAAACCCAAGTCTTCTATTGCCATAATCTCAGCAATGCTAAAGCAGTCATGGACCTCTGCCACTTCGATTTGTGCGGGTTTAATTTTAGCTTGTTGGTAAGCTTGTTGTGCTGCTTTTTTAGTAGCTTGCAAGCTAGTTAAACTATCACGACTGGCTAGATCTAAACTATCTTGTGCGTGGCCATAGCTCAAAATTTGCGCTTGATATTTTTTATTGCTTTTTTGTCGGTTGCTACTAGCAATTAAATCCTGATTGGAACTAATAATTAAAGAAGAGGCACCGTCTGAGATTGGCGAGCAATCCAACAACCGCAGAGGATCTGCCACTAAAGAGCTATTGCTAACCTGTTCTAAGGAAAACTTTCGATGAAATTGAGCTTTTTCATTATCAAACGCGTGGCGGTGATTTTTTACCGAAACTGCAGACAGCATTTCTCTAGTGGTTTTATACTGGTTTATATGAGCCCTAGCTAACAAGGCATAAAGACCAGGAAATGTTGAACCTGGTTCTAAAATAGTGTTGGCAGCCATAGACAACGCCTGCGTAGCTTGGGCAGAACTAGCATCGGTCATTTTTTCCACACCCACTATTAGCACCGTTTGATAGCGCTGGGATAGAATTGCTTGTTGAGCTGCAACTAATGCGAAGCCTCCAGAAGCACAAGCTCCCTCAACCCTCATAGCAGGTGGTGGCTGCTTAAAAAACTGACCAACAAGAGCGTTTAAATGCAGTTGATTGGCTAAGTCGCCGGGTGCTTTGCTAGCCACAAACACTGCATCAATCTGCTGCTCTTTTAAGCCCGAGTTTTTTAATGCTCCGTGGATAGCTTCGGCCAATAAATCAGACATTCCCATATTCCAAAGCTCACCCACTTGAGTAGTGTAGTGTCCAATAATCGTTATTTTCATCTTTTTTTAGTTCAACTTTTACTAGATTAGTGCTGGCGCAAATTCATTAATTGAGAATAGCGATGATGTTTAATTAAACTAAGCTTGTCAATCTGCTCCAAAACCGTCTGTTTGGTTTTTTTCTGAAATGCTTCTAAATAGTTGGTTGCTTCAAACACAAAGGAGTCAGCCCCTGCTCCAGAACCATAGGCTGTAACTAAACATTTTTCGCCTGCTTGAGCTTGGTCTAAAACCGCAGCCAAAGCTAAGGGTATGGCACCTGCATAGGTGTTGCCAATTTTTTCTACAATTAAGCTTGGCTTTAATTGTTTCATGGAAAACCCGAGTTTTTGTGCTACCCTGCGTGGAAACTTGCCGTTGGGAGTATGAAAAATGCAATAATCAAAATCCGGTGCTTTTAAATTTAACTCCAGCATTATTTTTTTACTGCTGGCAATTATGTGCTTAAAATATGAGGGTTGGCCAGTAAAACGACCTCCATGCTGAGGGTATGGTTGAAGGGGCCTACGCCAAAAATCTGGGGTGTCGGTTGCAAAAGATTCAGTTGCTAGTAGTTTGGCTAATATTTTTTTCTTTCCAAAAATATAAGAGGCTCCGCCGGCTGCCGCAGTATACTCTAAAGCGTCTTTTGGCTTAGCTTGGGCCGTATCAGCCCCGACAGCCAAGGCATGAGTGGATAAACCAGCTAACACATATGCCGCTGCGATCTGCATGCTCTGAGTGCCTGCTTTACAAGCAAACTGCAAATCAGCCATAGATAAGAACTGGTTTAAGCCCAATGCTTGAGCGACAATCGTCCCCGTTGGCTTAACTGCATAGGGGTGGCTTTCACTGCCAATAAAAAGGGTGTTGATTTGTTTACGATTAAAGTGAGCGGCAAAAACCTCCAATCTCTCGATTGCTTGCCTAACTGCTTCGGTAGCAATAGTAGCCGTGTCTTCATCAAAATTGGGTACAGTTTTTTGTTGAACTCTAAGCGAGGAACTAACAGACCCGGCTTTTTTATTATTAGCCTTTTCAATTTCTGCCAATGCTACTGCTATACTCGGTAAATAAGCTCCATAACTAACAATACCCACTTTTTTATTAATTTTCACGAGCACCCCCTCTCCCCAGATCTTGATGAGCTTGTGCCAACGAATGACTGGCTAAAGCCGCTAATCCCGATAACTCCCCTGCCATTACAGCAGCTACAACAACTCCAGCCAATTCTTCAGCTTTAATATCTCTTCCCAATATTATCCTGCGCGCTTGACTAAAAGCGGGTAAATACGTGCCGCCACCAACCACACCTAGATTAATATTAGGCATTCTAAGAGAAACATACAAAAATTCTTTCTTATCGCTTAAAAGCTCCATGGTTAAATCGGCCTGGCTCGCCTCTACCACATGAGCCATATCCTGGCCAGTTGCCAAAAAAGTAGCGGCTACCATATTGGCGACGTGCATATTATGACTAGTTGACCCTGCCAAATCTGAACCAACAACATTTTTCCAATCATGTATCGTTTTAAGTTGTTTGGGAGTAACCTTAAGGTGTTTTTTTAACAAAGAGGCAGGCAACTTAATTTCAGCCTGAACGCTGTAACCCCGACCCAACAAACGGTTAACTGCCGTCTGTTTTTTATCAGCACACATATTGCCTGACAAAGAGATAAGCTTGGCTTGAGAGTTATGAGAGATAAACCGCTCCCAAGCATGTTTAAGCGCTAAAGTTACCATATTCATACCCATAGCTTGGTCTGTATCGAAAACAAACCTAACAAAGGCAGTTCGACCCACTAGCCAAACACGATAGTTTTTGAGTTGTAAATAAGAACTGGTTGCTTCGCAGCTTTTTTTTATCTGTTGAAAAACTTTTTTAGTTTGCAGCCACTTTTTAAAGTCCAAAGCCTCAGCATAAGAGTTAAAAGCAAAAACAGGAGCGCGCGTCATGCCCACTCTATGGACATAGACCTTTAAACAATTGTTTTCTTTAAATAGTTTGCAGCCTCGAGAAACACTAGCCACAAGAGCGCCTTCGGTAGTAGCTAAAGGTATTAAAACGCTGGTCTGTAATTTTTTACTTCGTTCTCCAACGCTGTCGTCAAAAATGAGCTCAACTTGAGCCGGACCAGCTATTCCAACCGGGACCGAAACACTTCCAATTAGATTTTCACAGTTCTTATTTGATATTGCTGAAACATCAAAGTTATTGTGAGAAAAAAGCTCCTGGTAGCTTATATTATCTCTTTTCTTCAACAAAGCCTGTCTTTTTTCTAGTTTTTCTTGAGCTGATAAAGATTTGTCTTTGATCCTCAAAGATGAATTGTGGTTTGACATAAATGCAGTCTTATAGTCGTGTCACACCCCCAAAATCATGCAAGTTGCTTTTACTACTCAAGTTAGAATTGCAAATAAAACACTCAAACAAACAAGTTGTTAAACAAATCACTAAAGCAGGCAGGCTTTTAAACATACCAAAACCAACCAGAGCCAACCCGCCAATGCGACAAAAGCTATCCCTTAAGCCCCTCCCCTGTTCGTGATAAAATTGGCAAGCGTTGCTGTTAAAAGCAACTACTTTTAGCAATGCAATCGGCAAGTAAAAAATAAATAAATTCTGATTTATTAAGAAACCAACAAAATTATGGATAAACGCTACAACCACCAAGAACACGAGCAA
>CAZMMR010000035.1:0-9800 GCA_964567445.1 uncultured Pseudomonadales bacterium | reverse complement strand
GCAAAAATAGAATCACTGCTGGCCTCAGGTATATAGGCGTACTTTTGTTGAGAATTGCCCAGTCCTTGTCCAAATATACCACCGCTGCCCAAAGCTAAAGTAATTTGACGAACTTGAAAACTAGCCCCAAGCGGATCGACGCTAGGATTGAGAAAAGTTTTAACTCTTTTCAAACGATAAGGACTGGTAAATATTGCTGCCACTAACAACAAAAACCCTACTGCTACCACCGGCAAAATCTGTTTAACTTTTCCACCAGCTGTGTAGAACATGCCGCCAGCAATTAACAAAACGATCAATAATGAGCCCACATCGGGTTGTAGTAATAAGACTAATGAGGGAAGAGCAGTGAGAAAAATAAAGGGAAGAATTTTCTGGTGTTCACTAAGCCAACTAGCATAAAAAACAATCAAACTAAATTTCAATAATTCCACCGGCTGGACTGTGACTGGACCTAACGACAACCAGCGATGAGCCCCATTAAGTTCTACTCCAATTACTGGTAGAAAAACTGCTAATAGCAGCAATAATCCCAAACCGTAAATAACACCACTGACTTTCTGCCAGAACTTGACAGGCACTAAAGTAACAACGGCCATCACTACTAAACCCACTACCAACCAGATACTTTGTCTAA
Source organism: uncultured Pseudomonadales bacterium (assembly GCA_964567445.1). Taxonomy (GTDB): domain Bacteria; phylum Patescibacteriota; class Microgenomatia; order UBA1400; family PJMF01; genus CAZMMR01. The sequence goes on along the minus strand of CAZMMR010000035.1, from coordinate 9,163 downwards.
TTAAAAAATGATATTGATGGCCATAAGTGGCAAAACTTTCTGCTGTTGATGCTTCAAATACGAAAAACAAGCCCAGCAAACACAAAGTAACTAACGTTCCCAAAAAGATATAAATCAATGAAGAGGGCAGTTTCTTACTCATAAATAGTTTAAATAACAGCCAACCACACTCCAAATAGAGTTAGCATAATCTGAACTAACCAAGCGCGCTGAACAATCTTTGACTCCTCCCACCCCAATGCTTGTAAAGTGAGATGAATGGGAGCGGCTGTAAAAAGTTTTTTATTAAAAAACTTTTTGCCTATCAATTGCAACAAAGAAGTTCCTGCTTCAAAGACAAAGATAAAACCAATAATAACTAAGGCCACCACCTTACCTAGTAAAAGCCCAACTACTGCTAGTGTTGCTCCAAACGAGAGTGCTCCTACATCACCCAGCATGATACGAGCAGGGTAAACATTAAAGTATAAAAAGGAAACTAAAGCTCCAATCCACAATGATAAAAAGACAGAGAGGGTGCTATCTAAAATTGAAGCAGACAACAGCCACAAACCAAACAAAGAAATCATTAAAATACCACTAGCTAAACCATCTAAGCCATCTGTAATGTTGACGGCATTGGCAAAAGATACCACCACTAAAGTAGCAAAAGGAATATATAACCAGCCCAACTCAAAAGTACCAATAAAGGGAATGTGCAAAAATGAAATACCCAGATTGAAGTGTAGCATGTATGCAATGATTAAGGCTAAAAATATCTGCAATAACAGCTTAAACTTCATTCTTAAACCAAAAAAACCAGATTGCTTAAGACCAAAAAACTTTTTAATATCATCGTATAATCCTAATACGGAATAAGAGAGAAAAGTGAAAAAGATGACGTTAACTTCAGCTTGGTAATCAGCATAAACACTAGTTAATTCAATGCCGCTCATTTTTAAAATCGGCAATATCACAGCAAAAATGATAGCAACCACCATAATAATTAGCAAACCGCCGCCAATGGGAGTCCCTTCTTTTTGCCGATGAAACCTGTTAAAAACGGGTGTATTTTCTCCAAAAACATCTTTGGTGTTGTCTTGTCTTTTTCGCTGAAAACGTAATTTGTAGAGCATATTAATAAAAGGAACAATAGCAATACTAGTTACAATGAAGGAAAAAATTAACAACCCGAGAAAAATAACCAAACTATTCATAGTGATAAAATCCAGTTACAAATTAATATAAATATTTCATAGTTAATTTTAGCGTTTGATCTTGGCGCCCAAACGGGTTAATTTTTGTTCAATATTTTCATAACCACGATCGATCTGTTCAATATTAGTTAAAATGGTTTCGCCTCGTCCACTAATGGCAGCAAGTAAAATAGTAGCACCAGCACGCAAGTCATGAACGTGAAACCGACCTCCTTGAAAATCAGTAGGCCCATTTATCTTAATAGCATGGATATCAGATTCCTGACTGTCTGCCCAATTAAAATTATAAACTTTATCTGGGTGTTTAACCTCTACTTCTACTGGCTTAATGTCAGCACCCATTTGATTTAACTGGGTAATGTATTGAAAACGATTTTGCATGACAGTTTCATGGATAATGCTTTCACCATGAGCATGAGCCATAAGTGTCGCCCACAATGGTTGCCAATCAGTCATAAAACCAGGATGAATTTCAGTGGTAACATCAGTGGCTCGCAACTTCTGATCGTAGAAGAAACGAATACCATAATCACCGATTTCATAACCACCTCCTGCCTCTTGCAATTTATCTAAAAAAGCAGTTAAATCTTGATGACGAGCATTTTCAATAATAATATCACCCTTGGTGGCAATAGCTCCACAAGCATAGCTGACTGATTCATTACGATCTGGCATGACCTTGTGAATAGCACCATGCAATTTTGAAACTCCTTCGATTTCTATGACTCTGAAAGAACGACGTCTTATATGAGCGCCCATTTTATTAAGGAATTCAATTAAATCATCGATTTCTGGCTCCTGAGCTGCATTTTCTAAAATAGTTTTGCCATCAGCCATAACAGCAGCCATAATTAAAGTTTCTGTGCCAGTATGAGTGTTTTTAGCAAAACGATAGTGAGTCCCTTGTAAGTTATCTGCTCTTAACACCAGGAATTCGTCTTCATAAGTCCATTGCGCCCCTAATTTCTCCAACCCTTCTAGATGTCGTCCTAAAGGCCTCTTACCAATTTTATCACCGCCGGGCAATGGAACAGTAGCTTGACCAAAACGAGCTAAAAGCGGTCCTACAAAAAGAGTAGAGGCTCGAGAGACCCGTCCATGCTTCATATCAATGTCTGTTTTTTTAATACCGGCGGGGTCGATAAACATGGTTTTTGCACCAGCTACCTTCGATTTACCACCTAACTCATTAATGATTGTCGCTACTCGCTCCACATCTGCAATTTCTGGCAAATTTAGTAAACGAGATTTACTGTTTGCCATAATCGAGGCAATCATTAGTTTATAGGAGGCATTTTTGGCTCCTCCCACTCGGATTACCCCTTTTAAAGGGGTGCCACCTTGAATAACAAGTTGAGGAGGTTGGTTGTCATTTGTCATATTTAACCGTATTGTAAATTAGTAATTCCTGGCTGTCAGGAGTCGAACAGTCTGCAAATATCATTAAACTTATTACAGAACAACAGCACGCTTTTCACATACATCAAACTTGCTGTAAAACAGACTTGTTTTGAAATAAAACTCAGCTAGCAATAACAGCCTCGATTATTTTGCAACAGGTCCGACAAATCTAATTAATTTTAAAACGGTGCCATCACTCCCAATCACAATGGTCACTCTAGCAAAAACACTTCTTCTTCCAATTTTACATTAAACTTTTCTTGCACCATATTTTTTACCTGTTCAATTAAGTTTAAAATATCCTTTGCAGTAGCATCACCAGTGTTTACCATAAAAGCCGCATGCTTTTTACTCACCTGAACCCCTCCTTGCTGTAAACCTTTCAAGCCGGCTTGGTCAATAAGAAAACCAGCAGAGATATAATCTCTATCTGCGAACTGTGGAAAAGTTTGTTTTAAATCTTTAGTATTAGGGACATTTTTAAAAATACAGCCACTGCTAGGCATACTTAAAGGCTGAGCTTGAATACGATAGAGCGTTGACTGCTTCATAGTTTTTACTACTTGCTCTTTTTTACCAACTTTTAACCTAAAATCTACTCTTAAAATAATGTCGTTGGTTTTTTGGAAACGAGAACTATCATATGAAAATTGGCATTGACTTTGATCCAACCAAACAACCTCATTCTGTGGAGTTAGGATCTCAACTTGTTCAACACAATCACCAACAAATCCGGTTTGAAAATGAGAATTATTATAGATGGCTCCCCCTAAGTAACCAGGAACACCTAAAAAAAGACCAAGGCCAACTAGGCCCAAATCGGCAGTTTTTTTAACTAAAGTAGCAGTTTTAATTCCTGTATCTACTCGTAGCAAAGCTTGCCTTTCATCTTGCTCTAAAAGCTGAAATTCATTGTGGCGCGTAGCAACAACTACACCCGCTACTCCCTGATCGGAAACAATAACATTACTAGCCCCACCCAACAATGTAAAACGAATGTTGTGCAAACGACAATACTTAATGAAACCTATTAATTGGATACGATCCTTAACGATTACATAGGCATCAGCTGGACCACCAACTTTAAAATAGGTTATTTTACTAAGAGGATAATTTACTCTAAACTTTAAATCAGGAAATTCTTGCCTAAACTGTTGTATCTGTTGTTGAGTTAAAAGTGGCATAGTTGGTTGTACAATAATTCTTGTATACGAAATTACAAATTGTAATCAACATTAGGAATAGTACCCATTGACTCTGGCGGCCAGTATCTAAAAAAAGCGCGACCGACAATCATCGATCGGTCAATTGGCCCCCAGGCCCGAGAGTCGCTGGAATAGGAGCGATTATCTCCAACTACAAAATACTCATCTGCCGCTAGCGTTACTACTTTACTTTGGGTGTAGTTGCCGGGCTTGGTTTTATAGTTATTAGGAATGTATTCCTCCCTTAAGACTTGACCATTTAAATATATTGAGTTGTCTTTAATTTCGATTGTGTCCCCGGGTAAACCAACAACTCTTTTAATAAAGTCGCAACCAGTACCCGTAGGACAATGAGCACTTGGTGGTGAATGAAAAACTACGACATCTCCCATCTCTGGCTTTCCTAAACGATAACTAATCTTGTCTGTTAAAACATAGTCGCCACTTTGAAAATTAGGCACCATAGATTGGCCATTAACTTGGTGAGGTTGTATTAAAAATAAGTAAACAATTAGAAAAATGGAGAGGGCAATAACTAAAGTCTCGAAAATATCAAGAAAAAAGCTACCCACTAAATTGACAGTTTTAAGCATAATTTGCTTCTATTATTAATAAATTCTGATTTAAATTAATTACCAACTTTAAATTGATTATCAATATCATCTTAACACTAGCGTGTAAGATAATCATTTCCAACAAATGCAACAATGTCTAGCTTACCACTCCAGTCCTATCACAACAATCATATTTTATTTTATAATACTGGCATGGGTTATACAGACAAAGTCATAAAAGGTTTTTCCTGGGATACTGGTAAGCGCGTGGCCACCTATATTCTCACAATAGTTAAAATTTATATTTTAGCTCGAATTCTTGATCCAACAGATTTTGGCCATTTTTCTTTAGTAGCCATTGCCTGGGGTTTCAGTGAAGCTGTTACTGAAACTGGGATAAATCTCACTATTATTCAGTCTAAACACTCAGTCGATTACTTTTTAGATACTGCTTGGGTTATTGCTATTATTCGCGGCTTTTTGATAGGTATTGTTATGATCGGTTTGGGTTGGGGTATGTCCTGGTATTTTACTAACCCCATTCTTTTATCACTAACAACAATGGCAGCTCTTATTCCTGTCATCAAAGGTTTTATTAATCCATACATTGTCGTTTTACATAAGAAGATGCACTATGCTCAAGATACTTTGTTTCGTTTTAGTATTGTTTTCGTAGAAATCTTGCTAGCAATTTTACTGGGAATTTGGCTTAGGTCAGCTTACGCCTTAGTACTAGCTATGGTTGGCTCAGCAATACTAGAAGTTAGCTTATCGTTTATATTCTTTCAGAAAAAACCGCAACTTCATTATCTTCCTTCCAGAGCAAAAGTTATTTTCGATAATGCACGATGGTTAAGTGTCGGCTCTCTCCTAAACTACTTAGTAGAAAATATTGATGATTTCTTGGTTGGCAGTATTACCAACTCTCATGATTTAGGCATTTATCACAACAGTTACAGCATGACACATAAGACTAACTATGAAATTGCCAAAGCAGTTCATTACGGCACAATTCCGGTTTACACCAAAATCAATCACGAAAGCCAAAGATTAAAAAAGGCTTTTTTCAAATCTGTGGCTGCCACCATTGTGATAATTAGTGCTTTTTCTTTTCCGTTTTTATTATTTCCTGATTGGATTATTTCCTTTTTTCTAGGAGAGAAGTGGTTGGCTGCCATTCCCCTAGTTCCTTGGCTAACTGCAGCTGGACTAATTCAAAGCTTATCGATGATTACCTACACTTTATTACTTGCTAGCAAAAGTTATAAATTAATGAACCTACATTTATTACTAACCCTAACAATGATGGTTATCCTAATGTTGTCCTTGGGTAACGAGTTAGGACTCGTGGGAGCAGTAAAAGGTTTGGCTTATGCCAGACTGAGCACAACACCAATTTTAGCTTATGGAGTCTATCATTTTTTTAGAGAAAAACACAAACAATAATTATCATCAGGTTTAGAATTTAGTTGTTTCTACTTTGCTTAAACATGAATCACAAGCAGCAGTCACACATCACTTTGTTTAATTTAATGTTACTCATTACTTTGTTCACAGCTAGTCTGGGACAACTGCAAAGAATTCAACTGTCTAATAATATTGCCTTTTATGCTCATGATGTTTTTGCCGTCCTAACTTTGCTCGTTTTCCTTGTAGAAAACCGCATTAATAAACAACAAACGGTTACCAAAATTAAGAAGTTGATAACCAGACAAGATTGGCTCCTGTGGTTTTTCGCATGGAGCCTTTTTTCATTGGTTGTTAATCAGATCTTTTCTGGGTTTAGTCTTATTCCTTGGCTCTACTGGCTGCGGTTAGGAGTTTATTTAGCTTTATCCATTCTGATGTATCTAAAAACTGGTTTAAACCGTGGATTTAATTCATGGTTAAAGCTAGCCTTTTTTATAACTCTTGGCAGCTTGGTTGTAATAGGCTTGAGTCAATATTTACTAATTCCCGATTTAAGGTTTATTGGCCAAAGAGGTTGGGATGTTCACTATTATCGCCTTACTGGTAGCATGCTCGATCCTAACTTTTTAGGTTCTTTATTAGTAATATTTTTAATGACCTGGATCCACAAAATTAAAACAGCAAACTGGCTCCAGTGGACAGTGGGGGTAGTTGTTATTGTAACTTTAGCCCTTACCTATTCACGCAGTAGTTATTTAGCATTCGGCACCGTTGCAATGGTAGCTTTAATACTACCTATGATTGTGAGGAGTAATAAAGCTCAACAACTACCAACCAACCTAAACACAGTTCTGCTAATTGTCTTAATTCTGTCTTTACCCTTACTACCAAATCCTGGGGGTCTAGGAGTAAATTTGAAGAGAACAGAGACAGTTGAAAGCAGAATGAAGACTAACATCTCCATCTTAGATAATCTCACCATTAAATCAATTGTTATTGGAGAAGGATTGTTTACTCGTACCATCAATAGACAGACGAGGGCAGAAAAAATTGTTCACGCTCATTTCCCAGACAATCTAATAGTGTTTGTTTTTTCCGCCACAGGTTTGCCAGGATTATTCTTATTTTTAAAATTTTGCTGGGAAACAATTAAGGAGACTGTCAATGAACATGCTATTAATTTTTTAATCTTAACAGCTATATTTGTTCACAGCATGTTTAACTTAACTGTCTTAGAACCAATAAACCTAATGTTTTTATTACTAACGTTGAATATTTAAGCAACAGACTTGTTGTGGAATAGACTTGTCGCGAAATAGCTCTACATCCTTCGAGAAAAGTTAAAAAAATTAATCTCTGAAACCAACCGTTAACTCAAACTCATTGTCATTACCCGCTCGATCGACAGCCCGAATCTTTATTTTGTTCTCGCCTTCATCTAAGCGATAACGGTAGTTAAACCGACCTTGATTGTCGGCATAGGTTAGATGTTCGTCGATGAAAACCTTAACTCTTGCTTCTGTTTCACCTTGAATATTTACCACCCGTTTTTCCGTCAACTCAAAATTAGCCCCATCATCGGGATAACCAATTTTTATCTCTGGCTTCTGTGTGTCCATGGTAATCTGATAACTTTTGGTTGCTGATTCATTACCAGCCTCATCAACACTATAAAGTTTAACTTGGTTTTGTCCCTCCTGAAGTTTGGCTGTAAGTTTGAACTGACCCTCATTACTAATAGTTTCTTTACTCTGCTCTTGATTATTAACCACCAGAAAAAGCTCGGAGCTAGCTTCACCATAACCCTCTAGACTAACCTTAGCGCTTGATGTCGCTTCGGGAGGAACAGCCACAATAGGTGCTTGGGGAGGTATAGTATCTGTGGGACCAGTAATGGTCTCTTTATCTAAGATTTCAAAAAACAACCTAACTGCATTGGGTAAAACAAAAATAATAAAAACTAAACCAATAATGATTGATAAAGCCAGAAAGACAAATGATTGTCTGGCCATCTCCTTTTGCTTTTTTTTAGCTAGTCGTGAGGAAACACGTTTTGACATATACTTAGTATAGTTGAAATTGTAGCTAGTGTTAATGTAGCGACATTATGATTAGTATCATAATTATTAATGAGCCAGGAGTGGGAGTCCACTGCTCACTCACCCCGCTTAGCGGGATTCGTTCCCAGTATTACTCGGGTGCTTAGCCTCTTTACAGGCTGCGCACTCGACGGCAGAACCATTGGCTTCTCGTCATACACTCCATTCATTAATAATCATAATTGTTATTATGATTATTAATGAGCCAGGAGTGGGAGTCGAACCCACGACCTACGGTTTACGACACCGTCGCTCTAGCCAACTGAGCTATCCTGGCAAAAAATTAAGCATCCTGCAATGATAGATTTTATCAAGAAATAGCAAAATTAAGAAGCCTTATGGCTTATAAAACCAACCCTGTCATCAATTAAATCAAAGATCTGATTGGGCTTATCTATTAAATAATCTGGGTTGGCTGCTTGCAATTTCTCTTTAGTATTAAAACCCCACGAAACAGCACAAACATCTAGTCCAATTTTTTGACAAGCTTCTACATCACGAACCTGATCCCCAAAATACAGTATTTTTTCTTTATCTAGGTTTTCTTGCTTAAGTACTTTACTAAGCTTGCGATGCTTGCCAAAAATAGCCACTCCACCATAAATAAAAGAGAAGTCATTAAAATCTTGATTGCTAAGAAACTGATGAATAGTTTCTATGTCATTACTACTAACAACACCTAATTGTATGTTGTCAGTAGTAAGTTTTTGCAGTACCTGTTGAAAACCAGAATAATAATGAATTCTGTCAACTTGTAATTGCAGGCGCTGATGAACATTCTTAACCAAACCAGGAATCTGCCACTTTCTGATGCCGAAATCCTTAAACAACTGCTTCATATCTTTGCGCCGATAATAGGAAAGTTGTTGAGTTTTTGTATCCTTATGACCATAATCAGCCTTAATTGCATCGACAACTTCAGCAAAAATGCTAATGGTGTCGGCTAGAGTACCATCGAAATCGAAGATGAGGGTCGAGTAAGGCATAAGTTTAAATTTAAGTATGAGCGGGATACGGGAGTCGAACCCGTCTTTTTACCTTGGGAAGGTAATGTTGAACCGCTCAACTAATCCCGCTAGTACAAATTAATTGTAAATGAAACTGTGGGGCAATCTCAAAACAGAGTTAAGATGTCTATCTTTGAACGCGAATTACCTCACGACCATCATTAGTGCTAAAACTTATCTCTCCTTGAGACACATTAAAGTCATAACATTCTAAGTTACCTCTAGAGTATTGCGCGCTTCTTATATCACCCCGACTTCCTTCAATCTCAATGTATTCACCATCATACTCAG
>CAZMMR010000034.1:0-9811 GCA_964567445.1 uncultured Pseudomonadales bacterium | reverse complement strand
AATCATCTATCCCACCGAAACTGTTTATGGAGCTGGCGTCGACGCTACTAACCAAAAAGCAGTCAACAAGCTTTTGTCCTATAAATCTCGCCGCGAAGGCAAACCGCTATCGGTAGCTGTGGCCACTACTAACATGGCTACTAAATATGTGAAATTAAACCACCAAGCCAAAACTTTGCATAATAAATTTTTACCAGGACCTTATACCATTATCTCTAAAGATAGAGGCCTATTGGCCGATGGAGTCGCTTCTGAATTTAACACTGTCGGTATTCGCATTCCCGACCATAAACTCATCCTTAAACTAGCAGCAAATTTAGGCCAACCCATTACCTCTACATCAGCCAATGCCTCTGGCAAAAAAAGACCTTACACTATTGCAGATATTCTAGCCAACATTTCCAATAAACAAAAACAAAAAATTGATTTAATTATTGATGCTGGCAGGCTACCACCCAATGAGCCTTCGACTGTCATCGATACCACTCTCTCTACTCCACTCACAGTGCGTGGTGGCAAGCAAAAACGAAATCAAAAAAGCTTAGAGTTTGCCAGCCACGATACTAGAGAAACAATGGATCTAGCTGGCAAGTTAATGCTTAAAAATTGGAAGCGCATAAAAAAACGGGGCTTAGTAATTGGCCTTAATGGCCAATTAGGGGCAGGCAAAACTGTTTTTGCCAAGGGTATTAGCCAGTTTCTAAAAATCACAGATACCATTACTTCACCCACTTACACCTATATTAAAGAGTATGATTACCACCGCCATCAAACAGCAGGTATTTTTTATCACATCGATACCTGGAAAATTAACTCTCTAGCAGGAGTTAAAACGCTAAAAATCAACTCATTGATTAAACCTAAAAATATAGTGGCTATCGAATGGTGGACACAAGTTAAACAGTATCTACCTAAAATTAAGCCAGATTTAATCGTTAGCTTAAAAGTTGAAATAGATCAGATTAGAACAATCACACTTTATGAAAAATAGCAACAACTCAGCATATGAAAAATAGCAACAACTCCGCAACAACTTCTGTAAAAATAGCTTCTGCAAACTTCTCTCGAACCAAGTTGCCTCTTATTTTGGCCATCGATACTTCTTGCGATGAAACTTCTGCTGCTGTTACTCTGGGCCGGGTGGTTTTAGCCAACATCATTGCTTCGCAAGCAGAAATTCATGCTGAATATGGGGGAGTTTTTCCGACCTTAGCTAAAAGAGCTCATCAGCAAAACTTAGAACCAACTATTAACAAAGCTTTAAAACAAGCAAGCGTTAAACCGCAACAACTAGATGCGGTGGCAGTAACCTTAGGGCCAGGTTTAGCCCCGGCCTTAGAAACAGGAATTAAACAAGCTCAAAAGCTAGCAAAAAAGTGGAACAAACCTTTAATAGCTGTTAATCATATCGAGGCTCATTTGCTGTCAGTCTTAGCTACCCGCAACAAAAGACATTTCCCTGTGAAGCAGATTTTAAAATTGAAAATGCAAAGAAAAACCTTAAATCCAGATTTAGTCACAGCTTTGCCAACTACATCCATCCGGGCATTAAATCAGAGTTTGAATAATCCTATTCTTGGCATGGTCTTCTCCGGTGGCCACTCGCAATTTGTCTTAATCGACAAAATTGGTCAATACCAAATTTTGGGCGAGACAGTTGATGATGCTGTTGGTGAAGCTTTGGATAAAGTTGGACGTATGCTAGGTCTGGGTTATCCCGCTGCTCCAGTCATAGAAAAGCTAGCAAAAAAAGGTCATCCCGATCGCTTTGATTTTCCCCTGCCTATGACTACTGTTAAAAACTTTAATCTTAGTTATTCCGGTCTTAAGACAGCTGCTCATCGCCTCATTATCGATCTAGAAAATGAGGAAAAGCTTGATCAGAAAGCAATTATTGATCTTGCTGCTGCTTTTCAAAAAGCAGTATTCAGGCACATTACTTACAAGTTAGACAAACTACTAGAAGAACTAATCCGCAACAAAAATAAAAAAATTAATCAGGCCTGGCAAGGGGGCGGAGTAACTCAAAATGTAATGCTGCGCAGAGTCATCAGAAAAACTTTAAGTGGTTACGACATCACTTTAAAAACCCCTTATGAAAACAGGCTCTGTTCTGATAATGCTGCCATGATTGGAGTCACGGCTGGCCTGAAATATGGGGTGCGACTAAATCAAATTGAAAGTTTAGACCGAAAACCCAATTGGAGCATTGAGGCCCCTACTACAATAAAACCAGTCTAAAACCAGTTTATAACTCGAGAGTTTGGCTTAACTCCATCAGATATAGCCTGTTAAAAGTCCTGCAGTCTAACAAAATTTGGCTTAACTCCATCAAAAGTGCTAAAATAAGATCATCATGCAAAAAGTGGCCATCACACCGATTACAGGCCTCCCTCTTGCTCATAGCTGGGCACAAATTATTTCTAACCAATCTCAATCTTTAATCTGTGCTTTGGGAGTTAAAGGTCCGAATGCTAAGAACTTTGGTAGAGAAATATACACTGTCATTCAGAAAAGAAAAATCGCATCAGCGGCAGATATTCACAATCTTTTTCTTGACGCCCTATCGCAAGCTAGAACTAGTCAACACCAACTGCAATTTGCGGCTATTTGGTTAAGCCAAAAACAACACATGGTTGCAGCTGCTTATCGAGGTAGTATTATGTTGGCTAGAATAACAGGTCAACAACAAGTAAAAACCGGCACTGTGCTCAAAGCTGGTAGTGAGCTACGTATTATTCAAGGCCAAACACACAAACATGACCAACTAGCTTTAATTACCAAAGCTGCAGAACAGTTTGAAGCTGGTATTCACAAGTATCTTACCCAGCAAGAAAAGGATCAGGCTCTAAGTAAGAAGCTAGAAGAAAAGTTGCATGCTACAGAAAGAGATGCTTTTAGAGAGAAGTATGCTGTGGCGGCCTGCGCTTTAATTAACCTTAATCCCTCACCTTTAACTGTTGAGGAAAATGAAGAAACTATCGGTAATCAAAAACAACTGTCATCGGCTCAACAGAAAAAACCACAGCAAGCTGCTGCTGGATCCAAACAAAGACTCATTCATACTAAATCTAGGCAAGAATCAACTCATGCTGGATCTAAGCAAAGACTCATTCATACTAAATCTAGGCAAGAATCAACTCATGCTGGATCTAAGCAGACACCCGTTCATAAGGAAGTAGAAAAAAAGTCCATAAAACACGGAGAAACACAAAAACAGTCCATACCACACAAAAAAGACTTAACAATTAAGATTAGTTTTGGAAGTCTGTTGACTTTTGCTAAAAGTGTTGGGGGCAAATTAACATCATTGGCTAAACAGGGGGTTGCTGCAATTGTGAACTTACTAAACTCTTTAAAAAAAGGTAGGAGTTTAGAGAGCAACAAGCAAAATAAACCAAAAATATCAATAAGCCACAAAGGTCAGTTGTTGTTTTCTAGTTTCAAGCAAGCCTTACGACAACTACGTCCCGGTCAAGAAATTTATCTACAACAGTCTAAGGCTAAAAAAGCCGCTCGCATTGTTGGAGGCATGCTCTTTGTCATTTTACTAATTAGCGGCGTTTGGCTATGGCGTAGAAATTGGACTAAGCAACAAACCATAAAAATTAATCAGGAACTAAAACCGGCCACCACATTATTTAATCAGGCTCAAAGTAGTGCTGACAACGATATTGTTCAAGCTCGTGATCAGGCTTCAAATGCACTAGAAATTTTAACCGCTAAAAGCAAAGAGCATCAAAGTAACCGCTTTGCTCAAAACATAATTAACCATAAAATCGAAGAGGTCAAACAGTTTTTTCAACAAATTTCAGGGGAGATTGAAGTCAGTCAGTTAGATGTTTACTTTGACTTACGACAAGTGGTACCAAATTTTCTCACTAGTCACCTTACTCTTAGCCAAGACAATCTGCTATTTTTTGATCAGGAAAAAGGCCAGCTCATTAGCCTGGGTTTAGACACACAAAATAATCAAAAGTTAGTAAACTCAGAGCTGATTGGAGCTAGAGACATAGTTGCAGGCCAAGGTCAGCTATTTATATTACACAATGGCGTTCAACAGATAAATCTACCCCTATCAGAAAACCAAATAATTAGCATCAAACAAGAGGGCGATTCAGATCGAGAGGGTAAATTTATCGATTTTTTTCAAGGCTACCTTTACGTTTTTAATCCTGAACAACGCAACATCTTTCGCTATGTAAATAGAGACCAAGAGCTATCAGATCCAGCGGGCTGGTTACAAGACAAAAAGAATATTGAGTTTTCTACCACTTCCTCCATGGTGATAGACGGTCAAATTTGGTTGTCTGACCCTAATGGTCAGATCCTTAGATACGAACGCGGCAACGCAGTTGAGTTTAACGTTTCCGGTGTTGAGCCAAGCTTCTCCAACAACATACAGCTGTATACCAACCAAAATTTAGAAGTAATATATGTCTTAGAACCTGAAAGACAAAGGCTGGTAACCCTAACTAAAGAAGGTGAGTTTATTAATCAAATTTCTAGCCCCTCTCTAGCAAGCGCTACTGACTTTGTTGTAATCGAGCAACAAGCTTATGTTGTCAGTGGTTCGATTGTCTATTCTGTCAGCACTACCAAATAACTTTAGCTAAAGTTGGCCGCTCTTCTTAATTGTTTAGTTGCTTTTATTAGCCAATCTCCGTAATTCTCTAACCAATCTCCGTAATTCCTTAGCCAGTTTACTTAACTCTTTAGCCGCCCTTCATAATTTTTAGCCGCCCTTCATAACTACTCTTCTTATAACCCTGGGTTCCAGTTATACAAATTGATAAAATAGAATAATATCGTTTAGTACTAAACAATTAATTATGCTGTTAATTAAAAATAGACGAGCTAAATACGATTACAACATCCAAAAAAAATGGGTAGCTGGTATCGTTCTAACAGGAGCAGAAGTTAAAAGCTTAAGAGGAAAACAGGCTAGTCTTGAGGGAAGTTACGTTAAGATCATAGGTCAGGAAGCGTGGCTTGTTAATGCCCGTATTAATCCCTATCAAGCTGCCAACCAACAAGGCTATGATCCCAAAAGAACTCGTAAATTACTACTAATAAAAAAACAGATTTTTCAACTGAGAGATTATGCTCAAGTTAAGAGCTTCGCTATTATTCCTCTTTCTTTTGAATTAATCGATAACAAGGTTAAAGTGAAAATTGGTATCGGCAAAGGACAAAAAGAATATGAAAAAAGAAGCAAGATTAAGGACCGCGACCTAAAACGGAGAATGGCACAGGAGTTTAAACAAAAAAATCTTAAATTATAAAGCCGACAATTAATCTTTATGAATTAGAAAGACTCAGGAGCCCGATACAACCCCCCAGGCTTACACCCGCGGATCTTTTAACGGGCATTAGACTTGTTGCAAAAAGCTCTGCGTCTTTCGGCTTACTGCTTATGACATTCTCTTTTTTCTACAAAAATTATTTGATCAAAAATTGGCATAAAGTCTTTTTATTATTAGTCGTTGTTTTTTTTATTTTCCTCATTGCTGAACCCATCCAACTCACCAGTCAAGACATTGGCCGTCATATTACAAACGGCAGAGAACTTATCAACCAGAACTGGTCTGTTCTTTATAAGAATCACTACTCTTATACAAAACCCAACCATCGATTTGTAAATCATCATTGGTTGTTTGGACTATTTTCTTTTCTTATCTATCAGTCCTTTGGATTTATGGGTCTGCATTTAGTGAATATGGCTTTTTTGGTCACAGTATTGCTGTTATTAATTAAAATCATCACTAAAGAAAGCTCTATTTTTATCGGTCTGTTGCTGAGCGTCCCTGCTGTTTTATTTCTAGCCACTCGGACTGAAGTCAGACCAGAAAGTTTGGGGTTGTTGTTTCTTGTCCATACTCTGTGGCAAATAGGTAAGATCCGTAAAAACCAAGAAATTACTAGAGCACAGCTAATGTTATTAAGTGCCCAGCAAGTACTCTGGGTTAATTGGCACATCACCTTCGTATTTGGGATTGCACTCAACAGTTTACTACTACTCACGAGTTTAACTTTTAAACAAGATGCGCTACCAAAAGCAACCATCAAAAAAGTGACTTTGTTAACTCTTCTCCTAATCGCTGGTTCTTTATTAAACCCCAATCATGTCTGGGGGCTGTTGCAGCCTTTCACAATTTTTACTAATTATGGCTATACCATCGTAGAAAATCAAAACTTATTATTTTTATGGAGAGTGATTCGTAAATTAACATTATGGCCTTATTTATTTTTAGTTATCACTAGTATTACACTAGCTATTATTTTTAGAGACACTGTTTCTAACTTTAAAAAATCGTTATTAGTTCTTGGGATAGCGCTGGGCTTCTTAGCTCTGAGAAACATTCCTATTTTTGTTGTTTTTGTTTTTCCTGTTCTTGCTAAACTAATCAAGACTGGATGGCAACGACTTAAAAGCCGAATTATTTTAGAAAAACCCGTGCAAAATAAGTTAATTCTTCTATTTTTATGGTTTAGCTTATTAATTCTACCAGTAGCAACAGGCCAGGTTACTTCAACAAGCATCAGCAACCGCCAACTGGGTTTGGCACCACAGCAACTGGAGGCTCTAAACTATGTTAAGCAACACAATTTTAAAGCGCCCATTTTTAATAACTACGACCTGGGCAGCTACCTCATCTTCGGACTTTATCCAAATTACTCGGTGTTTACCGATAATCGACCAGAGGCGTACGGCGACATCTTTTTTCAAAAAAAATACATTCCTATGCAGCAAAGTTCTCAAGTTTGGCAGCAGCAACAACACCAATATCAGTTCCAAACTATCATCTTTGGCAATAATGACATTACACCTTGGGGCCAAAATTTTCTGGTTTTTATCCAGAACCAACCCCAATGGCAACTAGTCTTTCATAATTCATATGTTAATATTTACCAGTTAACAACAAATTACAAATAAATGTAAAAACAATGCTGTCATCTCTTTTTAACCAGACCAACCAGTTTGCAAAGTAAAGTCATTTGAGTTTTAATAGTAGACAACACCTAATAATAATTAGTAATAGATTTATGCCTAAAAATACATTCTGGCCAGCTACTTTAACAGTTATGGGTTTTGTTTTCCTTGCCGAAAGATTACAACTCTTGCCTCCCACTTTTAGTTTTCTGTGGCCAATCATCTTAATTGTAGTCGGATTAGGCGGCTTAATTACAGCCGATCGCAAAGACTGGTTGTGGACTCCTAAAAAATCCGGGAAGAAATCTAAGAAAAAATCCAAAAAGCAGTAGATTAAATTATTACTAAAGTGAGGCCACTGCTACGGACTGAAGCCACAAGCCAGCCTCACAAGCTAATAAACATTGTCAAATTAAACTTATTAACTGTTTGTTGCCAAATTTCTAACAAATGACTCAACAAGATACATTTCAGATAGCAATTGACGGACCGGTTGCTGCCGGTAAAGGCACTGTCTCTCGCTTGGTAGCAGACAAATTAAATTTGCTTTATGTTGACACTGGGGCCATGTACCGCATGACCGCCCTACTGGGAATCAAAAACCAAATCGATTTAAACTCACAGGAAAAGTTACTGCCTCTAGTTAAAGAAGCGGTCATGGAAATGCGCAATCCCAATCAAGAAGAGATGGACGGTCGTCTAACAACCGTATTTCTCAATGATGAAGATGTTTCCTGGACAATTCGTACTGAAAAAGTAAGTCAGGGAGCATCTAAGGTGGCGGTTCATCCCAAAATAAGGAAAGCGTTAGTGAGAAAGCAACAGAAAATTGCTGATCGCCATGATGTCATTATGGAAGGCAGAGATATTACTTTTAAAGTTCTACCAGAAGCTAATTTAAAAATTTATCTAACTGCCAATGATATTGTCAGAGCCAAAAGGCGACATTTTGATTTATTAAGCAAAGGTGTTGATGTTGAGTTTAATGAAGTTTATCAAGATTTGGTTGAACGTGATAAAAGAGACAAGAATCGAGAGGTGGATCCGCTGCAAATAGTGACAGACGCTTGGGTCATAGATACCAGCGATCTCAGTATTAAAAAAGTTGTTAAACTTATCGTTAACAAAGCTAAAGTAATGATCGCCTCCTAGTTAAAAAATTTGTGAAAACATCTCGGGATTAATAAATTAGATCGAAAAACTTAGATTGATATGACAAAGAAAAAAAAGCGTAAGAAGAATTCGCCTATTATCTCAGAAAAAATGATAGCTCCCGTTATGTTGATTGTGAGTATCTTGGTCTCCTACTTAATCTTTGCTCTCAGTTAAAAAACGGTGCTACCCCCATCACTTCACAACAAATTTGTCACAAGATTTGGCTACGTTCGCCAGGTTTTTTCTGATCTTTTGCATCTTCATCTTCTTTTCTAACAAAGTAATAAGGACTACAAGCTTGCTTTGGAGCTTCTCCGGGAGGATATACAGCTTCAACAACTTGTGGACAATTTCTGCAAGGCAAGGTCTCGGTTGGGGCACAAATCTTTATCTTTTCTAATCCTTGGGGAACGGCAAAACGATGTGGTTGCTTATCGTCTAATATTAGTGTCATGACTTGGTTCCAAATCGGTGAAGCTCCAGTCACACCGCTCGCCACATAGCTCATAGAGCTATTGTCATTATTACCCACCCACACTCCCACCAAACGATTGGTCGTATAACCAATTGTCCAATTGTCGTGCATATCGTTGGTAGTGCCAGTTTTCACTGCCACTTCCTGATTGGGGATATAAAGAGAGGAGAAAGCGCCAAAAGTCTGAGCTCTAGCACGGTTATCAGATAAAATATCAGTTGTATAAAAAGCGGCGGCTGGATCTAATACCGGCTGCTGCAAACAGGATTGGGCATTATTGAAACATTGATTTCTATATAAAACACTACCTTCAGCATCACGAATTTCCAAAAATGGATCAAGTTCAACGCGATGACCTCCTGTTGCAAAGGCTCCATAAACCTCCGCTAAATCAGTCATAAGAACTTCTCCAGCCCCTAAAGTTAGGGACAATCCAAAACGGTTACGGTCATTCCATGTAGATATCCCCATTTCCTGGCCCTTGTCGATTAGTTGCGACACCCCTCCTAATTTAACCAGTGTTTTAACCGCTGGAACATTGTATGAGTTGGCCAAAGCTTGTCTTAGAGTCACTCGACCATGAAAACGATTGTCATAGTTACGAGGACTATAAGGCTTGCTACCAGGAATGTGATAAGTGATGGGCGTGTCTTGAATATAATTCCAGGGTCGTTGTCCACCTTCAAAAGCTAAGGCGTATGTTAGAGGCTTAATTGAAGAACCTGGCTGTCGTGGACGAATAGTAACGTTAACTTGTCCGTCATTGGCAAAATCAAAATAATCTTTACTACCAACCATAGCTAATATCTCCCCTGTCTGAGGATTAGTTACTAAAGCAGCGCCATTGTTAATTTTTAAATGTTGAATCTGCTCAATTTGCTCCTTAACTACTTGTTCTGTCTGCTCCTGCAAATTAAGATCTAGGCTTGTCCTTACCTCCAGCCCTCCCTGTTGTAACACTCTCTCACCAAACTTGTCTGCTAATAACTTTTTAACAAGCATCACAAAATGAGGAGCTTTGATATCGATTACGTCTTTCCTTAAATCTAGCTTTTCCTGTTCGGCATGATAAGCTGCTTCCAGGCTAAGATAGCCGTCTTCCACCATTCTTCTTAAAACTTCACTGCGACGCCTTTCACTCAACTCTGGATTGGGGCCGAAGGGAGTATAAGCTGAGGGTGCTGCCGGCAAACCAGCCAACATGGCACTCTCTCCTAGGGTCAAATCTTTAGCCGGCTTACTAAAAT
>CAZMMR010000033.1:0-9830 GCA_964567445.1 uncultured Pseudomonadales bacterium | reverse complement strand
TACAGAATTTTTTAATTAGTGGCAAAATGTATCGAGGTAGCCTGGTTTTTTTAGGTTATGATTTGTTCGCCGGCAAAATGAGTCATGAACTATTGGCTGATAGCCGGCCTAGACAGAATTTAATCAAATTAGCTATGGCTGTTGAGTTTACTCACGACGCTTTCTTACTGCACGATGATGTTATGGATCAAGATGGTCAGCGACGAGGAAATCCCACTTTTCATGCTCTGTTAGCAGATTATGCCCGTGAACGAAATATTAAGCAGGCTAGGCATTTTGGTCATAGTCAGGCGATTTGTTTAGGAGATATGCTGTTGTTTTGGGCCCAACATCTAATGAGCCTGCTGTCAGTGCCAAGCGATTTGCAACAGCAACTAACTAGCTTTTATGTGGAGAAAATGGTCAATACTGTTTGGGGTCAGATGGACGATGTTTATTTGGCCGGTGCTAAGCAGGCTGGTACTAAGGAACAGATTTTTAATGTTTATCGATTAAAGTCTGCCTACTATACTTTGGTTAATCCTCTGCTTTTGGGGGCAATGATGGTCGGAGTTGATGAACGCAAACAACAGGCTCTAATAGATTTAGCAACTAGTTTGGGCATTATGTTCCAGGTTCGGGATGATTGGCTGGGGTTGTTAGCTGATGAGGCAAAATTAGGCAAGCCAGTCGGTTCTGATGTAAAAGAAGATAAGAAAACAATCTATCGTTATGTCTTGTTTGAGCGAGCTAGTCAGGATGAAGTGAAACAATTAAAAGATATCTTTGGTCGGCAGCAATTACAAAGTGAAGAGCTAACTTATGCTCAGGATTTACTGCAAAAATACCAGGTCTCTCAGCAAGTGGAAGATTACCTGAAGCCATACAGACAGCAAGCACAACAGGCTTTAAATGATTTAGAATTAAGGCCACAACAGGAACGACTAATGCGACAACTACAAACTATGCTCACCAAGCGCAATAAATGAAACGATTCTTCACTTTTTTAACCGCCATTTTTTTCTTTGTTTTTTTGGTTTGGCAGACTGGGCCTTATTTAGTATTGGCTCAGGGTTCTGATGCTGCCACTCCTTCAACCGAAACAGAGCAAATTTATCAAGCTCAAGTGTTAGAAGTGATTGAAACCAGCCAAGAGCAAGTAGCGGGTCAGTCTGCCCCTTATCAACTATTAAAATTAAGTGTTAGTCGACCTCAGCAAGAAACCACTATTAATCTTAAACACGGCGGCATTCCTACCACTAAATTTCAAGAATATCAGGTGGGAGACCAGGTTTTCATTCGCTTTAATCAATCATTATCGAAGTTGGATTTAGAACAAAATTTAACCAGCAGACAGGCTCAGATTACTGGCTTGGTTCGCTCTTCAACAGTCTTAATCATAGTGGCCATCTTCTTACTTTTAGTGATTGCCATCAATGGTAAACAAGGTTTGCAGTCGATTTTATCTTTAGTCTTAAGCTTTGCTGTTATTGTGAAAATAGTGTTACCGGCGCTTCTCAACCAAGTTAACCCGATGTTAGTTGCCACTCTATTAACAGTAGTGATGATACCCATTACTTTTTATCTTAGTCATGGTTGGCAAAAAAAGACTCATATGGCAGTTATTGCCACCATCTTGTCTTTAGTTGTTTCCACGCTATTGGCCACTACTTTTATTAACACCACTCATTTAACTGGTCTGGCCTCGGAAGAAGCTGGTTTCCTGCAAGTTGAGGAAGCGCAAACTATAGATATTAGAGGTTTGCTTTTGGCTGGGATTATGATCGGTCTACTTGGTACGCTGGATGATATTACCGTTACCCAAGCTGGTTTAGTGACAACCTTAAAGAGAAACCGCCCAGATTTGACCGCCAAACAACTTTACCGGGAAGCAATAAAAGTTGGTAAAGATCACATGACTTCTATGGTTAACACTTTGGTTTTGGTTTATGCTGGCGCCTCTTTGCCGCTACTCTTGTTATTTATCGACAATCCTCACCCCTTTAATTATGTTTTATCTCAAGAGTTGGTGGTAGAAGAAATTGTCCGTACCATGGTTAGTTCCATTGGTCTAATTATTGCTGCACCTCTGACAACTATCTTAGCAGTAGTGGCTGAAAACTGGGATGTTTATGGTAAGAAGCTTCAAGTTAAGTAATTCCTCTGATAAAATAAACGAGAGCTATTTAGCAACAAGTCTAATAATTAAGTAATTTGTGAAAGAAAGTTTATGAATAAAGCAGTCAAACACCAGGATCAGCGGGTAGGTATTTTTATTGATGTCTCTAACATGTATATGTCTGCCCAAAGTTTGTACAACACCAATGTTGATTTTAGGCAGGTTATGAAAACTGCAGTTGGTGGCCGCCGCTTAGTGCGCGCTTTTGCTTACGTGATTGAAACTGAAGGTGGTAAAGAAAAAGATTTTATTAATGCCCTAGAAGATTTGGGTTATGAGGTCAGAACCAAACCTCTGCAGATTTTTAAGAGTGGTGCTAAAAAGGGAGACTGGGATGTTGGTTTAGCAATCGACGTTGTGCGTTTAATGCCGATGCTGGACTCAGCTGTTATTGTCTCTGGTGATGGTGATTATGTAGATCTACTGGAATACTTAAGAGGCCACGGTCGTCGAACAGAAGTGATGTCCTTTAAACAGACTACCAGCCACCGTTTAATAGATGAGACTGATGAGTTTATTGATATGTCTGAGAATAAACGTAAGTATTTGATTGGACGCTAAAATTGGTTGCGCTTTTTTGGTTGTTTGTCTCTGACAGAGTCTGTCTGCACAATTTCCTAGATTTTTGTTAAAATGAACATCTTGTAGATGAGTCTGGTATGAAGTGGTAATTAGTCGCTAAAATTAACAAGCCTAACAATGCCCGATCGTCTAATGGCAGGACAATGGCCTTTGAAGCCATTAATCCAGGTTCGAATCCTGGTCGGGCATCAAAATAAAAACCAGCGCAATGCTGGTTTTTTATTTTGAAGTGTGGCCTTGAGATGAGGACCTAGTTCGCGCCTTCAAGTTTAGCTGGCTAATAGCCAAGCTAAACCTGAGTAGTGCATGCGAGCCAACCATAAGAAACATAAATAGTTGGCGAGTCGTAAATCCTGGTCGGGCATCAAAATAAAAACCAGCGCAATGCTGGTTTTTTATTTTGAAGTGATTACTCCAAAATCTTCCCCACCACTTCCCCCACCCTATCCCCGTCATGTCTGAGTAAACTGCGTGGTACTTCATCAGCTGGGTGTTGTTTCTGCTTAACCTCTGCAACCAACTTCTCCTCAATAATTTCAAAGCTACTGTTTTTATCTAGATCATTAACCACAACAAACTCATGTTGCTTGGCATATTGTTCGCTAATAGTGCGTGGTAGTTTTTCTTTATTAACCAAGACAATATCTGGTTTACGACCACAATATTTACTCACTTCAGCTACATGGTCTACAGCAGTCATCTTGTGGGTTTGAGAGTAGTGAGTGACTAGGTTAACAATATACAAAAATTTGGCTTTGGATTGTTGCAGTGCTTGTTTGAAGCCAGCTACCAGAGTGTTGGGCAGTAAGCTGGCATAAAGATCGCCTGGTCCCAAAATGATTAGATTTGCTTCTTTTATTGCCTTCTCGGCTTTCTTATAAATTTTGGCATGAGGAGAAATTTTTATCTGATTAATTTTGCGTCCTCCAAACTTTGGATTATCAAGAAGGTGTTCCCCAATCTTGACTGTGCCATCATCATACTCTGTGACTAGCTCAATTTCTTGTTCTGTGATGGGAAAAACTTTACCCTCAATGTTAAAAATTTGAGCTGCTATCTCAATGGCTTTGCCTGGAGAATCTGACAGATCTTCAAGAGCGGTTAAAATAAGGTTGCCCAGATTATGACCCTTTAATCCACTGCCCTTGCTAAAACGGTACAACAACATTTTCCTTATCTCTTTTTGTAAAGAGCCATGAGCTAAGGCAGCTAGGCACTGCCTAACATCTCCTACTGGTAAAAATCCGAACTCATCGCGCAACCTACCGGTCGAACCTCCGGAATCAGAGACAGCTACGACTGCGGTTAAGTCATATTTTTTCTGTTTACTTAAAGCCGATAAAACGACAGAAGTCCCAGTACCGCCACCAATGACAACTATCTTCTTTTGCTTTGACATGACATCAACAGTATAACAGTAAAAAAACTAGGTTTGGGTAGGGAGAATCTAAGTCTGAAACAAGTGCCTGAAACTATTGACATTTATCTTATAATTATATATTATTCAAAGTTAATACATACTTAATATATAGAAATATGACAAAAACTAACAAAACTGACAAGATAATGTTCAATTTACTCAAGTTTACTTGGTACACTCTGGTTTGTGCTCTCTTTTTCTTGGCTACAGCCTCTACTCAGGTCTTTGCTCTAGATCTAGATGGCTATCAACTACAGGTGAATCCTGAAAAGTTTAGTCTAGAATCCTCTTCTGACCAGGATTTATCCGCTATGGTCTACTTTTATGATGAAGATGTCAACCCGGCTATTATTGTTGCTGCTTTATTTACTTCAGATGGTAGCACTATTTTAGATGCCGGTTACTGCTCTGGAGATGATTGCATTGCTGTTGATATGGAGCGCATAATTTTAAAAATTGACGATGGTAGCGACATTAAGTCCTATTGGTTAACATATGATAACGATCAACTCAGTTTAATTTTTGATGATAATAGCCAGCAGTTGGATTTAGATGCTGATGAAAGTCAGTGGCTACAAGATCCCAGTTCTCTGCAGGATGTAGTTGTTACTAATCCTGATTTTTGTTCCGCCTGCGGACTCGATATTGCTTTAGTTATTGATAGTTCTGGTTCCATTAGCAACAGCGAACTTGATCAGATGAAACAAGCTTTTATTGGTTTTGTTGATGCATTTTTACCAACTACTCCCACTCAGTTTGCTGTTATTGAGTTTGATTCTAGTGCTCAATTGTTACAAGATTTTAGCAATGATTCCGATGAAGTTAAGGCAGCCATTAATCAGGCTCAAAGCGGTGGCATGACTGATTGGCAGGCGGCTTTACAACAAGGTCAAAACTTAGACTTTGCTGCCTCAGGCAAGCCTGACTTGTTGGTCTTTGCTTCTGATGGCCAGCCCACCTATCCAGTTTCTTATAATACTAGCAAGAATTTAGACTTAGCCCGCCAGGTGGCTAACGAGTTAAAGCTGGCTAACATTAGAATTTTAACTTTAGGTATTGGTAATAACTTAAGTGCTAGCAATTTAAGCCAAATCTCAGGTCCAGTTGTAGATCAAGATATGACCAACAGCGATGTTGTCACTACTGATTTTGATCAATTAGCCCAGGATTTAGCTGATTTGGCTTACGAATTATGCGCTGGTAAGATTTTGGCTCAAGTGCAAATAGATGGTAATGCTGATGGCGACTTGGATGATGAACTAGATTTGGATGGTAGCAACACCAGCACTTATCTGGCCAACTGGGACTTTACTGCTAGTGGTTCACCAAGTGTTGACCAAGCTACAGATGAATCTGGTTTAACCGAGTTCGAGCTTGACCCTCACACTTATTCCTTAATTGGTTCTAATCGCGATGATTTAAGCTTGCAGTCGGTGCGGTGTGTTAAAGATGGTCAAGAGTTGGGTAGTATCAACGATCTGCAGGTGGGACAACTTAATTTAGGTATCGATGATACCATTGTTTGCTATTACATTTATGAACCCAATGAGCCTTGGACTAATGATGATGAAGATGATGATGAGCAACAAGATCAAGACCAGGATGATAATGACGAAGAAGATGATGACAACGATGATGATGTTGGCAATCTTGGTATCGGTGATGAAGACGATGATGATAGTGATGAAAACAAAGATGATAATGATGATGAAAAAGATCAAGATCAAGACGACACCGAGGATAAAAATGATAACTCTGATGATTCTAGAGAAGGTCAAGTTTTAGGTATCAGTACTCAGCAGCTACCGGCAACCGGAATGAGAACAGTTGTTCTTGCTCTGCCTTTGTCTCTACTTGTTGTAGGCGTTATACTAATGATTAAAGATGAGCAAAGCACTTCCAACAACAGTTAAAGAAATAGCTGCTAGTTTTAGCTCAAGACAAATTGGCGCAGGATTGGTTTTTACCGCCTGCGCTTTTTTAGTTTTTATTTATTGGCCAGTGATTGCCACTGAGCTTAGTTATCACTGGTTAAGATCTGTTCCAACTCAGTCTTCAAAAATTAAGACCAGTCGCAAGCAAGACTGGCCGAGCTCTTTTGCCATTGCCATTAATGATATTAACTTAATAGCCCCAATTGTGTCACAAGTTAACCCTTATAATCGGTCTGAATATCAAGCAGCCTTAAAAAATGGTGTGGCTCATGCTGTTGACGCAGGTTTGCCCGATGATGATGCTACGATGGTTCTTTTTGCTCATTCTAGTGGCACTATCTTTGATAGTAATCAGGCTAGCAGTCAATTTTTATTACTTAATAAATTAAGTAAAGATGATCGAGTGACTATTTTTTATCAAGATCAAATCTATCGTTATCAAGTTATAGAAAAGAAGGTTGTGTCCCCACAAGCAGTTCAATATTTAAATCCACAACAAGAGATAGACCTAGTTTTAATCACTTGTCATCCTGTTGGCACTAGATTAAAGAGACTGGTGGTAACGGCTCAACAAGTGGCTGACAGTAACTAATAGTTTGAGCTAAAATAGTATTATTAATTAATTTTCTTAAAAAATATGAAAAATTCTTCTTTAATAGTTCTTTTGTTTGTAATTAGCTTTATTGCTTTGGCTGGGTTGGGGCTTAATGTTTATACCCTCATGCAGCTTAATCAAGTCAAAGACCAAAACATTGAAGTTATTCAACCACAAGATAACTACCAAAGGCCGAGTAATGATACTGATATTAATCAGCAAGATCAGACCGAGCCAGTTATTAGCGATGAGCAAGACCAGCCAGAGCAGTCAGAGCCAACCCTTTCAGCTCAAGAACAACTGAGGCAGGCTTTTGCCGACAAGTTTGAAACAGAAGTCTCTAATATTAATCTCACTATTACTGAAAACACTGGCACACATGCTTCAGGTGGAGTTAAGCAGGAGGGTGCAATTAGTGGTGGGTGGTGGTTGGCAGCTAAAGATGGCCAGTGGAAAATTGTGGCAGATGGCAATGGCACTGTTCCCTGCGCTGCAATCGAGCCTTATGATTTTCCAGTCGATATGGTGCCAGAATGTTGGGATGAGGATGAGATGGAGTTAGTGCAGCGCACAGAGTGAGCAAGCTCTTGAATTGGATTTTATGCTAGATATTCTTAAGTTAAAACTGGGCCCACTTAATACCAATTGTTATCTGGTCATTGATGGCGTGAGTGGGCAATGTTTGGTTGTTGATCCTGCTGATGAGGCTGAGGCGATTGGCACTGAGATTATGCGCCAGAACTTGCAGTTGGTGGCTATGGTTGCTACTCATGGTCATTATGATCATATTATGGCTGCTTATCAGCTCGAGCTTAGTTTTAATTTGCCCTTGATGATCCATAAAAATGACAAGTTTCTGGTTGATGAGGTTAATAAAAGAGCTAATTATTGGCGCGATTTTATTACCAGCGCCCAACCTCCTAGAAATTTGAAGTTTATATCCGAGGGTGATGAAGTTAAACTCGGTGACTATCGATTCCAGATTTTGCATACTCCTGGTCACACACCTGGTGGTATTTGCTTATACAATTCTCAAGAAAAGATTGCTTTTACTGGAGATACTATGTTTGCTGGTACGGTGGGACGAACGGATTTTAGTTACGGCTCCAGTCAACAACTCAAACAGTCGTTGCAACAGATTAGAAAGACTTTGGCTGGATTTAGGGGGTATCCTGGTCATGGTTATGATTTTACTGTTTAGCTAAATTAAGTGGTTAAGAGTCGATAAACTATGCGCTTTTTTGCCAAATAAGATAGCGGTTGAGTTTGTCTGATTTGCCGTCTGCGGCGAATGAAGACTTAAAGATTAAGGGTGATTGCTGTTGCTCTAGTTGCTGATTAATCTGTTTTAATTCAGCCTTGTCTACAAAGTGACAATAACGATAAGCTACTCTTCCCTTCCTCCAATCTAGAATAAAATCGTTTTTTTCTAAATCTTGCTGTTTAACTCCTACCTTGTCGGGTTTAATGTGACGATCGTGATAACGAGGATCCTGAGCAAACTGCCAAGCTGTTAAGACTAGCAACCCTTGCTTTTGTAGTAAGTGCTGTAAAGAAGCGATTAGTTTAAAACGTAAATCGAAACTAGGAATGTGATGAATGAGACCAAAACCGACAATAACATTAAATTTTTGTTGAAAATGTTCTATTAAGTTGTTAGCGTTTAGCTCTGCAACTAAATCAATATGTTTAAATGATTTATGATCCTGCAGTTTATTTAACTGATTATCAGCAATATCCAAGAGTTGTTGGTTGTTGTCTACTCCTGTGTACTCAAAATCTACATCTTGTTCTAATAAAAACTGGGCAAAACGGCCATTGCCACAACCAAGGTCTAAAACTGATAGTGGTCGAGTTAAATTTTGGTTATTTGTAATTAACTGCCAAAGCCGGTGCCATCCCCGCCAATAATACTGTCGACTTTGATTAAAACTAGAGGCAGTTTGCTGGTAAAAATTTTTATTAAGCTGGTTAAGTTTGTTGATTGTCTTAGGCTTCATCGAAAATATAAAAAATAATTGAATTAATTGTATCAAATATATTTTATTGTTTTGTTTATAGGTGAAAATTTGTCCTATAGTAATAATTTATGATATAATAGTGTGCATTAAATGTGTAGTAAGAGACTGTTATTTCAGAGTTCTAGAACAAATTGTAATCAAATTAGACACAAAATAAATTTATCATGAATGAGAAACCTAGTTCACAATCCAGCGAAAATGAGTCAAAGGGATGGTTTGCTCTTCTCAAGCAAAAAGTAACTCGTCTCTCATCAGGTCTGAGAGATAGAAAAAATGTTTTGAAAGAAATAAAAAAAACTGAGGGGTTAACTTTACTAAAGAGCTACTTCGCTGGAGATTTATTTGAACCACTTCATCAGCTAGTAGATTATGTGCAAGCAGAGTTGCTAGGTAATTTAGCAGCTGTTGAGGAGGAGTTTGATGTTACTGACGAAAACCTATCTTTGTTAGCTAATGAGGGAGACCTAGGTATTGATTCTATGCGAGCTATTCTTTATCTAGCTAAACAGACGAAAGATAAAGAAAAAATCAATCAAGCTCAAGAATTAATTTACGATGTTCTGGTTGCCAGGCAGAGAGTCTTAAGAAGATCTGTAGAAGTTGCTATTCTAGGCTTTTTGTTGCCTTACATACTTCTACAGTTGGTTCCTGGACCTTTGGGTCCCTCAATTTGGTTTGGGTCTCGAGCTCTTTATGCCAGTACCATTGGAGTTGGTGTTTTTGAAGCCATTGATGATGTGGGTGATGCAGACCAGAATTTGGCTGAGTTTTTCTATAACTTAATGCATCAAGATTTAGAACAATTTACACCAATGGATTTTAGAAAAAATGGCAGAATTGATCCGACTGCTGTGTCGGGGTTAACAAAAACTAGATATATGGAATGGGTGTGGGGTTTGCTTCCAGAGTCTGCTGTGGCTCTTTCTCAGCTATTTGCTGGCTCATATCTATCTGGTGCTGTTTCAGTGGGTACTGTAGCGTTTGGCAGATTACTACCAAAGTCTGTTTTCAGAGGCAGCGATGGTCAAGATGAGAAAAGATCACATGAAGGTTTGCGAGCGCACAACGAAGCAACTAGAGATGTTGTTAACTATAAAAACTTTGTGCGTTTTACTACTTT
>CAZMMR010000032.1:0-10335 GCA_964567445.1 uncultured Pseudomonadales bacterium | reverse complement strand
AGAATAATGGTTAATCTGGGTCTTGGCAATTTGGAAACAGATAAAAAACAGCCATTACTCTACGATCCCTTCTGTGGAACAGGAACGATATTAATGGAAGCTTTGTTGAGAGGTACCCAAGTAGTTGGCTCTGACTTGGATCATGATTCTGTGGCGGGTACTTTAGAGAATTTATATTGGTTCGAAGATCATTATCATCAAACATTTAAATATCAGGTTTTCCAGGTCGATACAGCTCATGCTGATAAAAGAGACTGGCAGCTGCCAGTTGATGTCATTGTTACAGAACCATTTCTTGGTAAGCCTAATCCTAAAGATCATGAGCTAGACAACATTTTTACTGGTTTGGAAAGTTTGTATTTAGGCGCTTTTAATACCTGGAAAAAGATTTTGGCTAAAAAAGCTAAGGTGGTAATTGTTTTTCCTTTAGCTAAATCAGAAAAAAAACAATATGACCTCATGCATTTAATTGACAAATTACGCAATTCTGGGTACAATCTTTTAGTTAAACCCATTGATTATGGACATCAGGGCGCAGATATTCGCAGGCAAATTTTAGTGTTTGACTATCAACAATAATATTGAATATAAGGAATAATTATGGCACATGTTAAAGGCTCAGGTAAAGTTAGGCAACAATCACAAAAAAATCGCAGTGGAAAAAGACTGGGGCTTAAAAAGTCTGGTGGTCAGGTAATTAAGGTTGGTCAAATCATTCTTAAGCAACGTGGCATGGTTTATAAAGCTGATGATGGAGTGGGTGTTGGCCGCGATCACACTCTATTTGCAATGCGTGATGGCATGGTTAAATTTGGCAAAAAACACGGTAAGACCACTGTTAGCGTGGTTGCCGCAGAAGCTAAGCCAAGCACAACTGCCACTAAATAATCTTCATATTTATTTTTTTCTTATAGCTACTGTTATACAACTCGCTCCTACTTTATTTTCTCCTTCTGTTTATGTCATACTATGTTCAGCGTGAAATTAGTGAAAAGATAACTATTATGGCAGACCCAACCAACAGCTTACCTGTTAACCAACTCCAACCTAATCCCTTTCAACCTCGCGATAAGATTAAGAAGGAAAACATTGCAGAGTTGATTAAATCAATCGAGTCTTATGGGATAATTGAACCATTAGTAGTGGCTCATACCCCTGCTGGGTATCAGATTATTGCTGGTGAGAGGCGTTGGCGAGCAGCGCGAGAGGCTGGTTTGGATGAGGTGCCAGTTGTCATTAAAAAGACTTCGCCTAAGCAGATGTTGGAATTGGCTTTAGTAGAAAACGTGCAGCGCCAGGATCTTAATGCCATCGAACGAGCTAAAGGCTTTCAACAGTTAATTCGAGAATTTAGTTTTACGGTTAAAGGACTGGCTGAGAAAATTGGTAAATCCTCTTCGTATGTAAGTAATAGCCTGCGCCTACTAGACTTACCCGATGCAGTTAAAGATGGTCTTATTAGCGAAAAAATAAGTGAGGGCCACGCTCGTGCTTTAGCTGGATTGCAGGATGAGCATGTTTTAATTAATTGCTATCGACGGATTGTAAAAAAAGGAGCTTCAGTACGCCGTGCTGAACAACTAGTTAGGCAGATTAAGCAAAAAGAGCAAGAAAGTAATGTTAAGAAAAAGGTTGAAAAGTTTGCTCACAAGGACAAACGAGTAGTAAGTTTAAGGCAAAAGTTGGCTACCAAGTTTAACAATCCCACTGATGTTAATCTTACTAGATCTCGACAGCAAACAAGGATTACTATTACTCTTAAGGGAAGTTTAGAAGAAACAGATCGTGATTTAAAAGAGTTGATGCAGATGTTGCAGAAGTAAGTTATGTTTTTTAATTAGTGAATAACAAGAAGTAGTGCTATTTAGCCTCTGAAATTAAAATAGCGACCAAAAGAATTAATTGTAGTTTTATTTCTTTTTGCGTAACTTAGCCCTTTATTGTGTATGTACATTTTATTTGAATGATATTTAGTTCCGTAGGAACTTCTGAAATTCAAATAAAAAGTACATCACAACCTCATCATCACCTTATTCGCAATGTCATACCAAATTGGTACCGCTGTCGTTGCACCCCACTGACTAACTTTGGGTTCTGTTAACTTGACCAACATCACAAACTGAGGATCGTTAGCTGGTGCAAAACCAACATAACTAGCAATAGTCCCCTCTTCATTATATCCGCCATCTTCACTTGGAATTTGAGAAGTACCAGTCTTACCAGCCACTGTAAAGTTTTGGGCTATCCACTCCGATCTGTCTGGAGCAGCATAGATCATCATGTCTGTTACTGTCTGCGCGGCTTCGCTAGAGATTACCCGTCTTACGATTTGAGATTCATAATTAATTTTTTCACCAGTATGAGGATCGTAGACCTCTTTTACTAAAGTTGACCTCATCATTAAGCCCCGATTGGCAATGGTAGCAATGGCTCTAACAATTTGCATACTATTGGCACTTATCCCCTGCCCAAAACTGCTAGTGGCTAATTCAACAGGCCCTAATCTATTTGGGATTGGAGTGTATGAGTCTTCCTGCAAATCAATATTTAGAGGCTGGCCAATGCCAAATTTTTGTAAATAATCTAAAAATAGTTCGGCGCCTATTTTCTCAGCTACATTAATCATGGCAATGTTATCAGATTTGCGTAAAGCTTCCTTAACAGTAATTCCAGGATGATATTCCTCGTTCCAGGTTTTAATAGTATAGCCGCCAATTGTTCTCGGGCCATCACAGTTAGTACAAACAGTTTCAGGGCTAATGACGCCACTATCGATGCCAGCTGCCACAGTTAAGGTCTTAAAAGTCGATCCTGGTTCATAGAGACTGGTTAAGCATGGATTTTTGTAATCGCCAGTTTGGTACTGATGATAGTGCTGAGGATCGTAATGCGGCCAGGTAGCTAAGGCCATGATTTCTCCGGTTGCGGGATCCATAACCACTACTTCACCAGCTGAGCTTTGATAATCTTTAATTCCCTGCGCTAAGCTGGTCTCAACTATATATTGCAGGTCTCTTCTGATGGATAAGGTGACACTGCGGCCGTCCAAATTAGTAAAATCTAGTTTTTGATCAGCTAAAGTTGTTCCTTTAGCATCTCTCTTATAAGTGAGTTTTTTTTGCCGCTTTTGCAATTCTTTATCTAAAGCACCTTCTAAACCAAAATAACCAATATTTTGATTATTTTGATCTTTACCAACAAAACCAGTTAAATGCGCTGCCATTGAACCTTCTGGATAAGAACGAATATCGTCTTCGATAAAATGAAGGCCAATGATTTGCCTCTGCTCTATTTGTTGTTTATATTGAGGTGCAAGTTTGTTAGCCAGTAACACCCAAGCACTGTCTGAATCAAGCCGGTTAAACAAATTTTGCTTAATTTCATCGTTTATATCCTTATCGTCATTTGCATTATCATCAGTTAGAAAATTAAGCTCGTTGTCAGCAACGATGGGAGTAATGATATTAACGATTTCTATTTGCTCTTTCTCAATTTCTCTTTTGTTGATGTAAAGATTGTAGACAGTTTGGTTGCCTACCAATAAATGACCATCGGCAGAATATACTTTGCCTCTCTTCCCCTGGACGGTATCCCGTTCTATAGTTTGACTTTGTGCTTGATTTTTAAGGGCCTCAGCTTTAATTACTTGCCAATAAAAGAGACGAGCAATCACTAATAGAAAAGAAAAGAAGTAAAATAAAAATACAGTTTTTAGACGGCGATTGTTGGGTTTGCTGCTAGCCATGATTTAACAATAAAGTGTTTTAGATAAAAGGATATCAGAATCTTTAACTTTGAGTAACTATTTTAAAGCTAGAGCCTGAGTACTACTTAGCTGCAGCGGAGCGTTAATATTAACGTATCCCTCTTCAATCTGACTTTGATTTAAGGCTAGAGAAGAAGTTAGGCCTAGTTCAGCTTCGATTTCTTGCTGGCGGTTAAGTAACTCTTTTTTTTGTTGTTGAAGTTGGCTGATGCGGTGTTGGTAGCGGACTGTCTGCCCTAATTTAAAAACTGTGAGAGAAGCCTGCCCTAATAGCAACAAGCCTAGAAAAATATAATAAACTTTAAGGAGTTTAGTTGATTTTGTCATAAGTTTTGTTTAGTGTTTTAAAAAAGCTCTAAGTTTAGCGCTGCGAGCTGATGGATTATTGTTAATTTCACTGTCGCTAGCTGTGATGGGATGATCGGTTATGACTCTGCCCTTCTTTTGTTTTTGCCAATCTCTAAATTGGTGTTTAACAATCCTGTCTTCCCCCTCATGAAAAGAAATAGCTATTAGCCTGCCTTTCGCTTCTAAAATTGATAGAGCTTGTGGCAAAGCTGCTTGTATGCTGCCCAGCTCATCGTTGACAGCAATGCGCAAGGCCTGAAAGACCTTGGTGGCCGGATGCAAGTGAGAGTGCCGTGTCTTAACTTGTTCTATGATTTCTACCAGTTGTCCGACAGTTTCTATCTTTTGTTCCCGATCTTTACCGCGGTAATGATCAATGGCTTGGGCAATCTTTTTCCCTTGCTTCTCTCCTCCGTATTCCTTAAAGAGCTGCGTCAGTTGTTTAACTGAAAAAAAAGTTAATAAATCGGCGGCTGTTACGCCTAATCTGTCATCCATTCTCATATCTAATGGTGCAAGGGGTTGATCAAAACTAAAGCCCCGGTGAGAAGCTTTAATTTGATCTTGGCTTGTGCCAAAATCAAAGAGTACGCCACTAATGGCAGCCAAGTGACTATGCTCTTTTTTTAATCGGGTAACATTATCTTTAAGGTGACTAAAGTTAGCATGAACTAGTAGCAGCTGATCGGCTTCTATTTCTTGAGCAAAATGATCTTGGGCGTAATTAATTGCTGCTCTATCTACATCGAAAGCTATGACTAATCCCTGTTTATCCAAAATTAGTTGAGTGTGTCCCCCTCGACCAAAAGTGGTATCGATGTACCACTGACCTGGTTGTATTTGCAGATGATTTAACACTTCTTGGACTAAAACTGGTTGGTGGATAGCTTCTTGGCTCGGCATGGTTATGTTTCTACTTGTTCCGCTATAACTTCAGCTTGATCTTCTATTTGATCAACATAATTGTGATAGGCAGCTTGATCCCAAACTTCGATTCTGTTGTAGCTGCCAACAATAACAATGTTTTTGTCTAATTTAGCAAAATCGATCAAGTACTTGGGCAGGTGGACTCGACCGTTGTTGTCAGCTGTCATCTCTTGGGCTTCATTGGTCATGATTCTGGTTAAATCACGATGAGCTTTTTTTGTGAAAGAGCGTGAGGCTAGCTGTTTTATCTCTTGCTGGAAACGGTTCTCTGCAAAAATAAAAAGACAACCATCTAGACCTCGGGTCACTATCCAGTTGCGACTTGCTTGTCTAAACTCTTTAGGCAGTGAAATTCGGTCGTTATCTTGCAGCTTATAGTAATACTTACCTAGAAACATCTTTTCTCTTCTGGACAGGTTTTAGTTTGTTAAAGTGATTAGTAATAATATTAAACTTATAAGATTATTTACCAATCATTACCAATATAATGCCACAGTACTCTAACCCCTGTAAAGACGAAGATTATTTCGGGTCTTGTCCAATTATGAATGGTTGGGTAATATGGAAAGTGAAATTAGATGGAAGGATAAAAATGAGTTTGGTTGAAGCAATAAAACTTGAGCTAACTGAGGAATTACTAACCTTTGTTCCGATCGGTTTCCTGGGCGCTACTTTAACTGAAGAAGAATCTTCGGCTTCAGACGAAGTTAATGTCTGTCTTTATTATCATCCCAACAGAGCAGAAGGAAATGATTATATAGCTAAAGCTTTGAGAGAAAATGGGGTTCGTAATAATGGTTTAACTGGCCCTGAATTTGCTTTGCAAGTATTGTTAGTTCGATATGAATTTGAAAAGCTGTTTGATACAAGAAATGATGGAGAAATTCTTTGTCGACCTAAAGATAATCTAACTATGGAATTGTTTAATGGTCGAGTTCCTAATGAAGCCATTGAAGCTAGTATTGCTGTTAGCCATGGAAAATCTCAGACGATAATCGTTACTCTTTCGTTTAGATCAGATAATACTCCAGATTTTATTAATTCTGATGCTAAAAAAGAAAAAACTACTGTCACTACAGAAATTCCACATACAGCTATGTCATATGAAGCATTAAACACCTTAAGAGATAATCTTAGGAGACTTGTTCCGCCAGGACAAAAAAGTTTAATTGATTTGTTTTAATTCTACCTAACTCCCCACCACATAGGCTTCCATCAACTCCACTTCCGCCGTCACACTCTTGCCATCAGTAGTACTTTCAAACCCTTGCCACTGGCTGCCATCATAACCATAAATAGTCATTTCCTCAGCCTCTCGGTTAGCTCTCATCGTTAGTTCACCAGTGCCATTTAAGGGACCAACTCCTTCCACCGTATAAACTTCAGACATAGCCTCAGCCTCAAAGTCATCAGGAATACCAGGGCTGTTGAAGACAATTAAGTATCTTTCGCTGGCTAAATCTTGGGAAGATAACTGAAACTTG
This sequence comes from uncultured Pseudomonadales bacterium, assembly GCA_964567445.1. Taxonomy (GTDB): domain Bacteria; phylum Patescibacteriota; class Microgenomatia; order UBA1400; family PJMF01; genus CAZMMR01. The sequence continues at coordinate 3,810 of CAZMMR010000032.1, read as the reverse complement.
GCATCGCGCGAGCTAATATCAGTTTCTCTAGTGGTGTTGTCAATAAAACGCCAATCAGATTTAAGAACGTATTTCTCTTCGCCAGTGAAGCGCATCAATAAACTCCCACCCTTCACATCTTCATGATAAGTACAGGCACCGCCGGCACTACAACTACCCAGCATTTTTTTCTCATTAACTGGCAAGTCACTAACAGCGACCATGCCAAAAGCACCCTGAAGCAAACTGCCGGATTGGTACTCAAGCTCATACTCCATGTCTGTGGCTGGTTTATTTAGACTATAAACATTAATTACAATATTTCTGCCACCGGCAATGGGTTTTATTGTCATGTAAGGACGCTCTGTAACAGGAATAACGTTGACTGGTTCGGTAATGCGATTCTTTTCTTGTTCTGGTTCTGGGGCTGGTGGCTCTGGCTGTTGACGACTGAGCAAAAATAGCACCAATCCAACTATTAAAATGACGGCAATAACGGCGGAAATAATGAGCTTCTTTTTTTTCATAATGATAGTCAGTGGTTAATAAATGTCTAGGTAACTGACAGCAATATTACGAGTTTATCATTGCTGTTAAATATTCTTCAAGTTTGTCAATTTTTATTCGTTCTTGCTGGGTGGTGTTGCGATCACGCACTGTTACTGCTTCATCATCCAGTGTGTCAAAATCTATAGTAACACAATAAGGGGTGCCCATCTCGTCTTGGTATAAGTAGCGCTTGCCAATATTACCTCGTTCATCATAAGCAGCATGGAATTTATTACTTAACTGCTCGTAAACAGCTTGGGCCTTATTAACTAATTGTTCTTTGTTTTTTAGCAGCGGGAAAACAGCCACCTTATATGGAGCTAGTTGTGGTTTTAGATCTAAATAAAGACGATCCTCATCTTGAGTGTAAGCATCGGTAAGCACCATCAATAGTAAGCGATTAATACCAACCGCTGGTTCAATGACATGAGGCACAATCTTTTCGTGAGTATAAGGGTCGATGTATTCAAGAGATTTTTTAGAAAGCTGCATGTGCTGCTGAAGATCATAATTTGTGCGATAAGCCAAGCCCCAAAGCTCATCCCAACCAAAGGGATAATGATAATCTAAATCGTAAGTCTCCTGGCTATAGTGGCTGCGCTCTTGGTCGGTATGCTGGCGCCAGCGCAAATTGTTGTCATCAACACCTAAAATTTGAGTAACAAACTGCCACATCCGATCTTGCCAATTTTGATAAAGCTGTTGCCAATCTTCTTGGTCAGGATCAAAAAAGTATTCAATTTCCGCTTGTTCAAACTCTAGCGTTCTAAAGATAAACTGGCCTTTAGTCACTTCATTACGGAAACTTTTACCAATCTGGCCGATACCAAAAGGCAAACGAGCGCGGGTACTGTCTAGGACTTGTTTAAAATTAGTAAAGATACCTTGGGCGGTCTCACCTCTTAAATAGACTTTGGATTTTTCGCCAGCGACTGAACCAATGGCTGTTTCAAACAGGATATTAAACTCTTTGGGGGTAGTAATGTCGTTACCGTGGGGGCTTTTTATGTTGTGCTTCTCAACAAACTCTGTCATCTCTGTTAAATTTAAATCATTAACATTTATGTCTTGTAGCCGTTTGTCATTTTGCTTCTGCAGCCAGTCTCTAATTAAATGATCAGCCCGAAAACGCTCATGAGTAACTTTATCTTCAACTAAGGGATCGGTAAAAGATTCAATATGTCCTGAAGCCACCCAAGTTTGAGGGTTAAGGATAATTTGGGAATCAAGACCATACATGTCATCACGACTACCAATAAAATGCTGCCACCACAATCGTTTAATAGCTCGCATTAATTGTACCCCCATGGGGCCATAATCGTAGGAGTTGGCTAGACCGCCGTAAATCTCTGAAGTAGGGTAAATAAAACCGCGCCGTTTGGCTAAGGAGACTATTTTTTCTAGAGATGGTTGCTGTGGCATAAGTGTCTTTCTTGAAAGACATTGATTGTCTTCAATATATAGATAATAACAACTTAGCCGGGACGACGATTATAAAAATGCCGCGGTTCCACCCGCTTTAACCACTACTATTAAAAAGTGATGTAGTGAGTTCGCTTTGACTTTAAAAGTAGCTCCAGGCTGCCAAACCTTTCATAACTACATTAACAATAGCTATATTTTACTGATAGACAGGGTCTGTGGTCAAGCCAGGTTAAACGCTAAACAATTATGAGTAAAGTTTTTTAACTTGCAGATAATCAAAACTTTTCATCTTTCGCTCTACAATTTGTTGGACGTAGTCAAGAATAGACTCCTCTTGTTTAAGATCGGGAGCAGGAAAACCTAATTTTAGAATTAACTGGCTAAGTTGTTGGCGAATAAGTCCAGTTTTGTTGTTTATTAGGTTGGAGCGGATCGATAGTACCAACTGGTAAGTTTTGGCTTCTATTTCTTGTTCGACAAAGAGTTGGTCAAAGATCTCTAAAATTTGAATCAGTTGTCTAATTTTGCCCAAACTACTTTTAGTTGTTGCGGAATCACTAATTAGTTTAGCCTGAATTAGTAAAGGTAGACTTTTAGTGTTGATCAGATGAGCTTGCACGATATTGCCTGGTTCCATAAAAGCTCGTTTGCTGGAGTTTAGCTTGCGCACTCCCTTAGCCACACATACTAGTTTGCCTCGTTCTTGGGTCAACAAAAACACTACTCTGTCAGTTTCACCCACGTTTTTGCGTTTTAATATGATGCCAGAAATAGAAAAACTACGTGCCATAATTAGTTTTAATGTTGTTGATTAGACTTGTTGCTAAATAGCTATGCAATACGGAATTTCTCCCTTTTTTAGCAAAAAGTCTAATAGGAAAAAGCACACAGACAGCGCTATAAAGTTAGTAAAAAAACCGTAACTAAAAGCGATTGCTAAATGTTTTATCTTGGTCAACGACGATTTGGGTTTGATCACCATTAACATCGATTAGAGTTTCGTAAGGGTCAATCCCACCTTGCTTCCACAGCTGTAGTTGATAGTCGTCTCGGGTATAGGGCACGGTGTATTCCATTTTAATCTTGGCACTACCTTCTGGCTCTAAGCGAAAGAAACCATCTAAGACATGAAAACCTAAGGCCTCATACTCTAGCGGTTCTTGAGTAAAACCCTGGGCTTTGATTAGTTTAGCTCCCGTTGGAAGGTAAAGCCGATGCCAGTCGGGTAAGGTTGAATTTAAACACAACTCCCCTGCTTCTAGATTACAGTTATCGGCTGGTCGAGTATTTCGGTAGGTAATTTCTACTGATTTAGTAATTTCTCCATTGTCTGGTTCTGTGATAAATTGCTTAACTTCATAGTTAGTAAAAAGATTAGATTTGGCTCCCCCTAAGTTAGCATCAACAATTGCTAAAAAATCACCATTGTCTGGAGGTATGATTCGGCCCGCTGCTCCTACATTTTCCGCTGCTAGTTGAGCTTGCTCATCAAGGAAGTACATTTGAGCATGCTTACTTTTCATAGCTTTCCAAGCAAATTCAAACAAGTCAGCCCATTTTTCTTTAGGAGCAGCATATGTTTTCATTAAAATTGAACTCATCATGGGACCCAGAATACCTTTGCGGTTTTCTCGCATATAAGGGGTTGGTTTGGTGATGATTTCACTTAAGGCGTAAACAACTTGTGGGCAATCGCAACGAGGATCATTTTCGGCAGTAAAGGTGCCATAGCCAGGAATTTCGGTTGGTCCTAAGATTTGCAGTAAGCCTGTTAAGACATTGGTATCAACAGCAATAATGCCATCAATATTTTCCGGCTCACCGCTGATGGTCTGATAATGTTCAAAAAAGGTAGTC
>CAZMMR010000031.1:4467-10338 GCA_964567445.1 uncultured Pseudomonadales bacterium | reverse complement strand
AAAATACCTAATAAGCTAGCTACAGCAACTAGAAAAGCTGACACTAATGAGATATCAAGAATGAGTTTTTTTTGAGCTTGTGGTAAAAGCATAATGAATAATCTTTTAGCATTATGGCCTGATTAGCCTAAGGTTAGCAAAGTTGCTCTTAGGTCACTACAATATTAAATTTAGAGATGTCGAGTTTAAATATGTATTAAAGATGTATTTAAAAACCTTGCAAAAGCTGTTATTTTTATAGGTCGTTATGACAAAAGAAAGATTAATGAAACCCCAGGAAACACTTCATGACTTAATAAATGAGGAATATTTTGACATACTCGTTAACCAAACCATGAAAGATGTCGGGTCTAATCGACGCTCAGTTGAAAAAGATTTAAAGGCTATATGCAACGACTTGCTAAAATCACCCAACGAAAGATCAAAAAGCTTTGCAGATACAATACAAAAGTACTGGATAAAACACATACCTACTAAGAAAGTTGGGGAAGAAGTTAAAAAATTTAATTCAAATGCAGTTAACTTTGCATTATACTGGGCCACTCGTTGGAGAATTAGTTTTGGTCAAGTCATTCTGATCATTAGCAGGTCTGGATCTGAAAGAGGCTGTGGGAGATACTCTTATCTTACCGCTATGAAAGCTTTTATAATAGAAAGTGAAACAAGCGATAGGACTAATCCATCAGAAACAGAAGGAGTTAAAAATACGCCATCAGGAGTTTCAACCATGTTTAATTAAAGTTCACAAGACCCCATCTGATTACATACATACATACATAGCAAATCTATGCCAACACCGGCCCCAACCGGCTATAAACACAACTAAAGTTCATTTTTTTAACAGGAGCCGGGGTCATTTCTTCCCAAACATCACCATCCCATCGAAAAATCTTATTAGAATGCTGCAAATGACTAGCTCTAGACTTATTTCTAACGCGCATAAGATTAACACCTGGCCTTTGATCTTCATCAATCGTCCCTAAATAACGCCACAAAAAACCGGCAGCAGCCCGACAACCACCATGGTGCCAACTGCCAGGCAACTCCTTTTCAAAACGCCACTGATCGTGTTCATAGTTATAGACCAAGTGCTGCTTTTTAACTCTACCCTGGTAATATTTGCGAAACCGGTTGTAGTATCTTGGATTAGCATTCCAACCACCCAAAAAGTGTAACTCGCCCTTATACTTATCCCCCTCACCATCGGTCACTGGTAAAGGCGCTGATTGCATTACTTCCCACTTATCTTTCTCTGGGTGATAGCGCTGGTTAATAGCTCCTTTTTTACTGTTAAATGCCCCCTGTCCAGTATTACCAGTACTAAAATAGAGCCAGCCATCGTGCAGAGTTGGTAAAGGAAAACTCTGCACTAAAGGAGCGTTGGCTACCTCGGTATCCCAAATATGTGTTTTTAAGTCAAAACGCCAATTCCAATTAACTCGACTATAATGGCCCCGACTATCATCACCCCCAAATAAATAAAGGTAGCGATCGGCAACGACAGGATAAAACTTACCTAGTTTGCTACGAACAGCTGGCATAGGGTCTAACACCGTCCACTGATTAGCAGCTATATCATATACTTGTACATAATTGGTAGCACCTTTGTGAAAACCGGTTTTACCACCAAAGGCATAGATCTTATTATCAAAAATAGTCCAACCAGCTCCTTGGACAGCATGTGGCATGGGGGCTAAATCGTCTTCTTGGAAACTAAGCCAGCAATCATGGTCAATGCTATAAACTGCAACATCATTTACAGCCGAACCTAATTCATGTTTGCCGCCAATAGCCCAAAGAAAGTGACCGGGAGTGATTTGCATCTTAAGTGCCTGATTAAATAAGCTTGCTAATTCTAGTTTTTAGCAAATTCTCTACTAACTCAATAATAACATGCCTACAAATGTTGTAATCCGCGTGAACTTGGGAAGCCATTGCCTAATCCATGGTATAATCTATAAGTAGTATTCATTTAGCAATCAAGTGTATTAATGTATGGCAGACGAAGAGAGAAAACATCCAATAAAACTATCCAGACGCCAATTTTTAATAGTTGGCGTTCAATCTGCTGCTGCTTTAGCGTTACTTGCGTCTTGTGGCGGTTCGGGTGAGCCAGCACTTAGGGAAGTAACACCTCAGCCTCCACAAGAATTGAAAGATCACTATTCTCCAAAAGAAATAGAGCAAGCAAGAGAAGCCCTTAGAGAAAACTTAATGTATCATTTAATAACAAATCCCGATCAAAAAGAGCTACAAGCTTTATCAGAGCCTGACAAATTAAAAATTACAGAGTGGATAGATACACTTTGTGATAATCTTACTATAAGACGAAGTGTTGTAAGAGCCATACCCCGCATCATTCATGGTAACACAAATCCGCAATTATCACCCATTCGTGATAATAAGGTAGGATTAGTATTTTTTTCTGAAGCGAATGCAAATCATTCATCCAATCCTGACACAGAAGATGGTATTTGCCGACAAAATCTTACAAGTCAAGCTATATGTCCTAAGGGGACACTTAACCTTAATCCTCTGTTAACTCAATCACCATTGGACGGTACTGTAATTAATCACGTAGATATCGATAATTGGAATGATGCTCCCAAGACAACAGAACCTCAGACTCTTATCACATTATTAGCCAAAGATGAGTCAACCGGTGTTCCAAGCAATTCACCAGAAGGAGTGACATTTAATCCTTTTTATGTTGAATATTTGGAAAACGGCCAACTATTACATGCTGCAATCACTCCAGTTGCTACTCACAACCCAACGGAATCTGGAGGTGTTGAAATTGTTATTAAAGGTTACCTAGTCATCAAAGACAATTCAGATTATTGGATGGGTGGCGCTAGTGAAGTAGATGTTCGGTATTTTGATATCAATAAAAGTAGTAGCATCCTAAATCCTAGCAAGACAGGGAGTCCAGAAGATGTTGGTCAGATGTTACGAGATTTTTCAAGATTGCTAGAAAGATCAAGTTATCACATTATTAATCGTAGTAGAGTAACAGGAGATGGAGTTTTTGCTCCTGGTGGAGCTACTCCAAGGCAACTATTTGATCTGATAATTAATAGAGCAAATGAGATGACTGGAGAATACAATGCTCCTCAAGAATTACGCTTTCCCCCGGAAATTTACAATCTACTTCCACGTGAGGCTTACAATAATATCAATGGATATGGGTTTGCCTACCGAGAAAGCCCAGAGCTTCCAAAAACTATTAAGCTCCATCATGCAAAAGCAACTGAGAGTGACGGTAGGTTTATTTCAGAGGAGGCTACATATCTCTCTAGTAATGACATGCCGGTTGGAGCAGCTCTACCTATCTGTCAATATAATCTTAATCGACCTAGAATCCAAACTTTTCCAATTAATAATAGTAACACTGCCACCTGTGTAGTGCTCTATGCAAAAACTAATAGTGATAATACTGCTGATCATTATTACTATGTCCAACTAGATCAGTTTTTAATGGATATCAATGACTAGAAGGTAGACCGGAAAGAAATTAACTTACTAGAAAATTAAACAAAATCACGAAGGTTACTGACTAACGCACAACCTCAATCAATCTGGTTAAGCCATTAAAGAATAGTCCCCATCTTTTTATGGCTTGACCAATAACTCTCAGCCCTTCATATCTCTTACCTTGAAAACGTTTTGAACCCTGGATTGTTACCGCAGGGGAAACCTTCTCAATTTCTGCAACTGACACAATCTTAACTTTTCTTTTACCATCCTCATCGCTGTACGTGAAATGAAGTCTGTCTGGACCATTAAGACGACCCACACTTTCCAGAAGACAATCTGTGTCACCAACCACATATCTTCCACCCAAATAGAAAGTTTTTAGCTCATCTCCAATTTCAATATCAACGGATATAATTCTTTGCCTGCGTTCACAACTCATGGCTATTTGTAACTAATAAATATAACTATGTTTTATTATATCAAAATATATAAAAATATCATTATGAATCAAGCTAACTTAACATAACATGATCGTCTAGACAATTTCTTCTGCTTGAGTTACTCCCATCACCTCGTCCGCCATTTCCAGTAAGACTGCTTGACTAGCCTGTGATTCATTTATAACCGCATGCGGCAAATTTGGTGGCACTTCCATTAGCAGCAACTATCCCTCGGTATTCATATGCTGCTCTTGTCTATCACCCGCTTCATCCAACCAATAAAACACTAGATCTCCAAATGCAACAAACCATTCAGTTCTTTCATGCCGATGATTACCGCCACTGGACCCTGGCTTAAAAACTATTACTTGCCTATCCCCAACAGCTTCTTGATCAACAACAATATCAGCAAAATTTAACACCCCCAAACCCTTGTCTGGTTTCTGATAAGTATAGTCTAAGTTAGTAAATTTTGGTTTCATAATTGTCCTCCTCATTTACTGATACCAAATTATTGTCTGAAATTCTTTTAAAGTTAGAATAGGAAGATCAGAAATTTTCTGCAGCATTTCTAGTTTAAATAGTTTCTGTCGCTTGTGTTGCCAATGACAGATTAGGTTGAAAGGCAACAAACCTAAACCACGATGAGGTTGTACTTCCTTCTCTTCGTCGATAGATAGCATATAATTAGCCGTGGCCACATATGCCCCTTGAGAAGAACCTATATAAACTTTACCGACCAGTTCCTGTGATAACTTTTGTAGTTGTCGATGATATGGTTCTAAATAATCATTTTTACCACCAGAAAAATACAAAACATCATAATCCGCAATATGGGCAAAGAGATCCTGAGGATTATTAGCTACATAAAACTCAACATCTTTTTTGGCTTCGGCCATAATCTTAGCCTGATCGCGCTTTATTAGCCGCTGCCACTCATCGTGAGAACGACCCCAATAACATAGCATAATCTTCACTTTGGGTTTATCTACCAAAGCAGTAAACTGCTGAAAAAATAATTTGTTCTGAGGATTGTTTTTAGAGGTATAGCCGCCATGTAAAACAAAAGTGGTCATAACTTAATCCATATACTTAGTAGCTACTATTTGTTCCATGTAAACATCTTCCGGCTGAGTAATGGCAAAGATAACAATGTCTGCCACCTTATCTGTATCTATCATCCAAGGCTGATTATGCGGGTCATCTCGATCGGCATTTTCATAAAGGTTGCTTTCAAAACCACCTGGAAAAAACTGCAAAACTTGAATGTTGCTTTCTCTTAAATCCTCTCGTAAAGCATGCGTATAACCTTTTGCCCCCCACTTACTAGCACCATATGTTTTCCAATCAGTGTTGTTGCCAGATGGAATACCCAACACTCCAGCTGAGCTTAAGACATTAAAGATTCTAGAGATTCTATCTCTTTTAAGTAAGGGTAAACAGGCTTGTGTCACATAAATTGGACCTAAGAGATTAGTTTTAACAGCTTGTTCCATTTTTTCTGGAATATTTTTCTCAATGTCATCATCAACCCAAACACCAGCATTATTAACCAGCAGATCTATCTCTTTGTGTTTGGCGCTAATCTGGTCAAAGACCTGATTAACTTGCTGGCGAATACTAATATCGCAGGGATAATAGCTAGCTCGATCACCGATTTCTGTCACTGCTTGTTTTAAAAGCTCCTCTCTTCTAGCAAGGAGAATGACTTGGTAATCATGCTCTATTAATTTTTTAGCAATGCTTTTCCCTAAATCTTGGCTCCCACCAGTAATAATAGCTGTTTTCATAGTCATCAAATAATTAATATTTAAATCCCAAAATAAGAGAAGACTTCCACCATAGCCTGCTTAGCTCTCTTTAAATTCTGCTTTAAAGTCTGAGAGTTATGAACCAATAATCGTTTTTTACGCAGATGCATTTTCGAAATTAGATAACGAAGTTTATAAAGCTG
>CAZMMR010000031.1:0-4457 GCA_964567445.1 uncultured Pseudomonadales bacterium | reverse complement strand
CCGGTAAATCTCTAATTTGTTGATAGCCCTGTTTTAACCAAGACATTCTCGGTTCACCATAAAATAAGCTATAAGCAGCAAAATCCATAACCGGATCACCAGCGTGACATTCATCCCAATCAACAATACCTGTAACGTGCTCACCATCACTAAGCTGATTCCAGTCAGCAATGTCATTATGAATCAAAGAAGCTTGTTTGATTTTGATTAAATCCTGGTGCTGACTGTAAATATCTTTAATTTTTCTCTTTTGGTCTGGATCAATCACCTCTTGAGACTGTAAAAAGTCTAAGTCTTCGTCTAACGCCGCATAGATATGATTAGTAAACTCAGAATATTGACCCACCAACACATTGCTCTTTTTAGCCTGTTGATTGTCAAAAAATCCGAAACCATCCACTGTGATTTCGTGAATTTTGGCTAGATAAAAACCAGTTTCGATGATTAGTTGCTCCTCGAATGCAAAATCTGGCTGTCTGGTGTACTGCTTCATAGTTCTACCCGGCAACATCTCGAGTAACATGTAGTCAAAATCAAATTTTTCTTGACTATCATCGATGAAATAAGTTTTGTAGGTAGGAACACCATTTTCTTTAGCACGCTCTGAAACCAGACTCTCAGACCAAAAATAGCCATTTTTAACCCCGGTTGGGTGCATTCTCATAACAACCCATGTTCCATCGGAAAGTTGGGCCTTAAGAACACTATTAACACTACCAGCTTTAATAGGCCCCAAGATTTGAGTCGCTTTAGCCTGCTCTTTTGATTTACCAGCTTGAATCATGCCGTATTCGACAGCAGCTTTTATTTCATTGTGGTTAATTGCTTGATGTCTATCTAGAAAAATTTCCTTTTGTTGTTGGGCAGAAAGACGACGATTAGTCTGCCAGTAAAACATGTTGCTACGATCGGATAGGTCAATAGTATTCATTGTTGATGATTATGCTTGATAAGATAGCCTTCATTATACAATAGCTTAAATAGAGCTTACGTTTGCCAATTTTATTGGCAAGCTGCTCCCCACAAACCTTTGTTTTCCTCCCTTGCCAATTGCTCTGCTCCTTGCAATCTACTCTGGTATTTAACATCTGGCGGATAAGGGCTAGCTACGGCATAACCTTCCCGCACTAATAACTCGTTAACCATTTGCCCATCAATATAAACATAGCGTAGCAAGCGCCCATAGCGATCAGTATTAGAAACATCTTTTTCTAACCTAACCTGTTTGTTTAAAACCAAAGCCCAATTCTTCTCTGTCGCCTCTTGTCCGTAACACTCAACTTCCTGATTGGGATGTTTTGTTTCTGGAGTATCTATCCCGATATAGCGAACTTTCTTTCCGCTTTCTAGCTCAATGGTGTCACCATCAATGACTCTGGTTACTAAATGCTTATTATTGTACGTTGTGGAGGGTAATTGCGACTCATTAGAATCTAAACCCAATAAATATGAGCCAATCACCACTAAAACAAATATAGCAATGGGTACTAACTGGCTCTGAGTCTTTGGTAATACTGATCGTAGATTCTTAGCTAATTTTTTTTTCCAATTCATGGCTGAGGCGCTTCACTAACTGTTGCTTCTCATTCTGCTGGTACTGATAATGAATCTTCTTATCAAACATGGCCTTAATTTGAGACCACTTCGTTTCTTTTTTTACAGGGTAAATGTGAAAATGAAAATGAGAAACAAAGCCGCCACTTTTAAGAATAACAGACTTATCAACAGCTAACAATTTTAACAAAGCAACTTCTGTAGAGTGAAGAATTTTGGAGAAGTACTGAAACTGTCGGTTGCTTAAGTCGCCAATATTCTCCACATGTTCCTTCCAGACAACTAGCGTGTGCCCTTTGATGACATCGTCCTCGTCTAGCATAACTAGCACACGCTCATCTTGGTAGATGATCTCTTTAGGAACCCGTTGGCCACTAATGATACGGCAAAAGGGGCAAGTGGTGATCATAAATTCTTTTTACACTTTTACCAAAACTAATTTTAATGGCTGAGAACCAGCTTATCGACAGGCTAAATTATTTTCTAAGAAACTTTCAATAGTTGCAGCCACCTCCTCACTCTTACCAGTAAACCCGTGATCGGTATTAGTGATAATTTTAACTTGTGCTTGATTATTTTCGGATTCAAGTAGCGAAGCAGCCTGTTTAATAGGAATAATAGTATACTCCTCGTCATCATTATCGCTAATAACGCCCAATATCGGGACATTGATCTGGGATAGTAAGGTTAGCTTTTTTCCATTTCTGAACGGCAGTGTTTGCGCACACTCTGAACTAGCTGAAAAAAAATTATGATAAGTACCAGCACTAATAGGTAATTCCCCAGCAAAAGCAGTCAAATCAGATAGTAGCTGTTTTTCTTGTCCTTGATCTACTAAAGACTGAGCCTCTTTTGTAAAACTTTTACCAGTTTCTTGCTCATATTTCTGCTGAGTACCATAGGTATCAGAAAAACCCATTAGGATAACAGCTTGTACTTTATCTCTGTATTGTCCGTGATTCATATAGTAAACAATCTTCTCCGTACCAAAGCTATGACCTTCTAAGACTATTTGCTCATAACCCTTACTCAAGGCTAATTCTATCCAGGCATCAATATCTAAGAGACAATCCTCAAATTTTTCTAAAGCTGCTCCAGTGGCAGGCAGCCCTTTTTCCATATCATAAACTCCTGTCCCTCGGGTGTTAGTGTTCAGTTGGGCCATACCCAACTTTAGAGCAGACTGAACTAAGTCTGGATAAAAATCATTCCAAAAAAATGACCCAGCGGTACCTGGTATGTGGATTTTAATGGCTGTACTTTCTTGCTTAGGCTCAAACAGAACGCCATGAAGTTTGACTTGATCATTAGTTTTAACAGCAACTATGGGGTAATTCATGTTTCCATTTTATCATTAAAGATTGTAAAAGAAAAAAACCCGCTTAAAGGCATGATAATTCGTAATGCAGACCACAGCTCTAATTGGTGAAAATGTTAGTATTTAAAATATGAAAAACAAAAAGATTCTCCTGTTCTCCATAGTGATGATAGCTGCCACTGCAGGTGTTACTGTTTTTATCAACAATAGGCCTAATACGGTTGTCTCAAATAACTCACTATCAGAGATTGACAACCAAAAGCTAACACCGACACCCACCCCTCATCCCATGGATATTGATTACTTGAGACAGCAAAACTACCCTGGCAGCAAAATTAGCATCTATCAAACTCTCGAATCTGGCTCGAATTTTAATCGTTATCTTGCCTTTTACCAATCACAAGGCAACCGCATTAATGGCTTGCTAACCGGGCTCTATGAACCGCAGTGTGGTAGAGCCTCAGGCTGGTACTTGAGAAAATGAATCCGTACGTACGGATTTTTTTGACATTTTTAACCTTTAGTAATAAAAAGGTGGTAGACACCAATTTAGAGAAAGGATATCTACCACCATGCACTATTCTCTGCAAAAAGCTTTAAAACTGCAAGCCTTAAAAATTGAGAAGATTGAGTTGAATGAGTGTAAGCAAGAATTACTGATTTTTTGTCGAGCTAGACGCAAAACAGGTGATTGTCCTGATTGTGGAAAGAGAAGCTCTAAGGTACATCAGTATCACCCACGTCAAAAAGTGAGGCACATTAAAATTGGTGAGTATGCTAGCAGCCTTATGTTACAAAAAAGACGTTTCCACTGTAGTCAGTGCGAAACCGTCTTCACAGAACAAGTACCCGGTGTAGGACACAGAGCACAAGTTAGCAACGGACTAAAAGTACAAGCCCTATCACAACTTAAAGACAGATCTTTTTCCGCTGCTAGTAAGCAAACCAAACTCAGCTATCATGCTTTAAGAAGCTATTTAGAAAAGGCAATCGAGCCTTTTGTACTCTCATGGAAAAAAGAGAAAAGAAGTAAAGAAAAGATTGTTCTAGGTTTGGATGGAGTTAGCTTTTCAGGACACGATATGTTGGCTATCATTACTAATATTTCCAGCAAAAGTCTCAAAACAATTTTACCTGATGATAGCAAGCAAACCATCAAAAAGTTCTTTCGTCACATTCCGGATAAGATTAAGAACAAGGTTGCGGGTGTTGTTATTGATATGGACAGGAGATTTAAAAATGCAATTCAAGAAACACTACCGCAAACAAAAGTAATTGTGGATAAATTTCATTTAATTCAAGATGCCAACCGCCGAATAGATCAAGAAAGAGTCGCCTTAAAAGAACTTCACCATGTAAATTTACCGAGAAAAATCTTTTTGAAAAACAAAGAAGATTTAAGCCAAACCGAACGTAACAAAATTAAAAAATATTTTCTAAAATACTCCAGTCTGAGAAAATACTGGATCATAAAGGAATTATTAAGAAACATGTACTCTCATCAAGACAAAAAACAAGCTCAAAAGTTTCTTAAGTGTCAAGTTTCACAACATTGTAAACGGTAATTGGTAGTAAGGCACACGGA
>CAZMMR010000030.1:0-10346 GCA_964567445.1 uncultured Pseudomonadales bacterium | reverse complement strand
TGCAAAAAATTAACTCTAAACTAGATCAGAATGTCAGTTTGTTGCTTCCTTTTGTTAGAACCAGTTTTGAGCTGCAACAACTACAAACTCACATTAATAAACAGGTCGCTCATCACGTCAACCAGCCTCAATTATGGTTGGAGCTTACTACACCGGAAAATATTATTAATATTGAGGAATATTTGCAGTTTCCTATAGCGGGAGTCTCGATTAATTGTAAGGATATTCATGCTTTATTACATGGAATCGACCCAGGATTTAAGGATGTTTTTGATCAGTATTCACCAAATCTTTCCTTATTGCAAAGTCTTATCACTCAAGCTGCTCAGAAAATAAAAACAAGAAATGAAGATATACAAATTGTTTTAAATTTAAGTAGTTATAATCAAAAATTAATTAAAACCGCAGTCCGGGAAGAGTTTGATGCCATCACTGTTAGGCCAGAAATTGCCCGACAAACTAAACAACAGATAATACAACTTGAAAATTAGTTACATTCATCTCTAGCCTATCAAGACAATAGAGACTCGGTTATAATTTTTAAATACAGTTTCAAACAGATGTCGAATATTCGTGCTATCAAAGCCAGAGAGATTTTAGATAGCCAGGGTATGCCCACCCTGGAAGTCATTCTGTGGATCGAAGATGGTAGATCGGTCATCATAACTGTTCCTAATGAGTGGGGCTACGATAACGATCGCGCCAAAGTCATACGCGATCATGACAATCAAGAGTTTAATGGTTTTGGAGTTAAAAAAACGGTAGAAACGATTAATAAAACCATCGCTCCAGAATTATTAGGCATGGCTACAATCCAGCAAGGCCCAATCGATAAAAAACTACTTGCTTTAGATGGGACATCAGACAAATCTAAACTTGGTACTAATGCTATTTTAGGAGTATCAATGGCCACTGCCAAGGCTGGAGCACTAAGTGTTAATTTGCCACTTTATGCATACTTTCAACAAAAATATCAACTCACTGATTATCTAGTTTTACCCAACTGCATTTATGACTTAATAAATGGCGGTGATTTTGGCAATGACAATCTGGACTTCCAGGAGTTTGAGTTAATTCCAGCCAGCCACGTTAGCTTTGAACGCTCATTGGCTATGGCATCTACTTTAAAACAGAAGATTAAAGACGTGATCGAAACCAAAGGCGGCTCTGTCTGTACCGGTCCTATTGGTGGCTATTTGCCGAGAATGGGTAGCAACTCCGATGTCTTTGAGTTGATGTTAGAAGCAATCAAAACCACCAGTTTTACTTTTGCCCAAGACATATTTTTTGGCTTAGATGCAGCAGCTAATGGTTTAACAGTTAATAATCGCTACCAACTGCGGGACAAGCCAGATAACTACTCTGATAAAGAACTACTCTCTTTCTATAAAACTCTTCGAGAACGCTATAAAACTATTTATATAGAAGACCCATTTTCCGAAGATGATGAAAAGTCGTGGCAAGAAATAACTGATTCTATGGGTAAAACTACTCGTATCGTTGGCGATGAGTTGTTTAGAGGAAGTATTAAGGCTATTGAAAAAGCGATTAAAAAAGAAACCTGCAATGCTATCAGTGTTAAACTCCTGGATCGTGGCACGATTAGTGAAACCATGCAAATCATTAAGCTGGCCAAAGAAGCTGATTGGTCTTTAATTATCTCAGAACACTCAGGAGAAACCAACGATAGCTACATTGTTGATTTGGCAGTTGGCGTAGGCGCAGACTATGTAAAGTTTGGACCACCCAATCGAGGCGAACGGGTGGCTAAATACAATCGCATGATTGCCATTAATGAAGAGCTAAACCCTGAGAACGATCAGGAACAATAAAACTGACCGCATTTTCGTAAGTAAAATCTCTCCCAAAAGTTAACCAAAGCTTAATAGTACTTTTTTGATATATTTTGTATATTAAAGAGATACTTGCCACTTCGTTGTATCTTCGGTTATTCTTAATTTAGTTCGGGTTTATTTACAATTTTTACAGGTAAATTCGAATTAAGAATAATTATCAGCAATCACTAATCATCAAACTCTGGAGGGAATATGGCCGTTACACTTTATAAAAGACAAAGACAGATCTTAGATTTTATTGCTCAATATATTCAAAAAAACGGATATGCTCCTACATTAAGAGAAATTGCCGATGCTATTGGTGTTTCTTCTTTAGCCACAGTACACGAGCACCTTGAAGCACTAGACCGCAAGAAAGTAATTAAGAAAACAAGTGGTAAAGTTCGCGGCATTGAGTTGGTTGATAAAACCTTTTTAGATACGGGTGAAAGTGTTGATTTACCATTGCTAGGCTACATCGCTGCTGGGTCACCAATCGAGCCATACTCAGACAACGATGCGCATTTTAGAGTATCTCCCGAACTTATTACAGGCAAAAAGCGAGCATATGTCCTGCAGGTAAAGGGCCAATCTATGATTGAAGATCATATCGATGACGGCGATTATGTAGTAGTGGAAGAAACACAAGAAGTTAATAATGGCGATATTGTCGTAGCACTACTCGACAATGGTTTAGCCACTTTAAAAAAGTATTACAAAGAGGTGACAAGAATTAGATTAGAACCTACCAACTCTAACATGAGCCCGATTTATGCTACTAACGTTCAGATTCAAGGAAGAGTAGTGGGATTAATTAGGAAATTTAGGAATTAAAAAGCTGAGCCCCACGGCTTGGTTCTTCAATTGGATTTCCAGAACGTTTGACTGTTAATTGATTTACAGCAATGTCATCTGGTCTCCAATTTGTATGTTGCAATGCGTTTACTCTTGCTTCAAGGACTGCCAATGTTCTATTAGCAGCTAATCTTCCCGCAATTACATCTATTTTCGGTAGAGTAGAAGATCGTCCCCCAATGCTAAGTGCGTCAATAATAAGACCAGGAGCAACATAAGCTGACCAATCTGATACAGCAAAAGGGTCTTCAAAACCTAATGCCTTAGCTCCATCTGTGTAGATAAGAGAAGTAAAGTCAGAGACTCTTTCAAACGATGGATCTGGATACCTATTATTTGTAGGAAATCTGATGGACCTTGAAAACCCAGTGCGAAAAAGTTCAGGAGTAGGTAGACAGCCAATCAAAGGGTTCCTATAAGTTGCCACAAGTGCATTTAATACTTTTTGATCTAGCACATCAACTAGCATTGCCGTAAGCTGATCAATAACTGATTCATCTGTAACTTGAGATAAATATTGGGGGAAATGCTTGGCGCCGATCTCTAACATCAACCTCCCGATCTCAGCACTGCCAAGCAATACATCCAAACCATTCTCGATATTATGTCTAATGACGTCATGCGCATCCACTAATTCGTTGTCATTAGCTCTTATGTATTGTTCATATCCTATATTATGTGCAATACCTGTATCTCCAGTGTAAGCAGCGCCAGTTAATTGACTCCAGTCAAAATCCCGATAATTCAAATATTGTAAAGCTTCAGAAGTAGCAGGAATAACAGCCACCTGCACTCCTCCAATGCCATATGGATAAAAAGCAAATCTCTCTTGAGAGTAGTCAGAAAAGATTTCATTATAAATTTCAACTAATGTCTCGTTTATTTTCTCGATAATTATTTTGCAAACACCATTTGCATCAAAAACTTCGTCACGAACTGCCTTGTGAATGCCAATATCAACTTTATCAAATATAAGTGTTTTTATATAATTCTTCAAGCTGTTTGCTGTCTTTGCTTTTTCGTAGGTGCTCACATACTCTATTGGGAAATTAGTATCACCTGAACAATCAGATAAAATTGCTTGCATTATCGTTCTCCAAAGTATATCAGGTTTACAAAAATCACCATCATTATAGGCTGCCAATTCAACTAAATCGCTAGGCCACATTGCTCCAGGAATAATCGGAGTTGCCCCATCAAAACAAAAACCAACAAAGAACCAAAAATCCCCAGCATATTGAACATGAGTTTTCCATAAATAATGGTGAGCAAAGTCAGCTGTATGTGTTTTGCCTTCTGCTCGATGACTATAAGATAAAACAGCAATGTCAAACAAATCTGATAATTGCAGTCGTTGACGTTCACTTTCTTGTTCTAAATGAACACCAAAACCCTGAGAAGCTGCTTCAGCTGTTTCTAGTTTCTGTCTAGCGTTAGTTACTTTTGTTTGATTTTCTTGAGGATACCAGTAACTATTGCCATCCGAGTAATCAGCTAAACTATTGGCTATATAATGCCAAAGCTCTTGATCACTTAAGCGGTCAACTAGAGGATGGAGACTTTCTTTTCTCATATATCTTATTATATCAGAACATCTCATAATATAAAAAAAGAAAATATATAAATAGAAGATAGAAGCAGGAGGCAAAGTTTTTTATCTAACTATTTCTTAAACTCTGTTTCCTGATAGTCTAGCTCATGATTAACGAAACAGCGTAAGACATACAAATAGTCAGATAGTCTGTTTAAAGTTTTAAGCAACAAAGGTCTTACTTTTTTCTTTTCATTCAGCTTAACCAGGTGCCTTTCTGCTCTGCGACAGACCGTCCGAGTTACATCTAACCAGGCAGCGGCTTCGACCCCACCAGGATATAAAAACCGCGAGTGCCAGCCTTCGACCATCTGTTTTTGCAGTTTTTCTTGCTTTTCTTCTATGAGCGACAAAAATTTATGATTTAACTGGACTTGCTTGGCATCGGCAACTTCAGCCGAAAAAAGAAACAGCTGATTCTGCAGTAAATGAAGAAAGTCTGCCTGTGGCTGAAACTCTGCACCGAGCTTATTTACCAACACTCCCAACCACGAATTTAACTCGTCTAAATCACCAATCACTTCAAAAACCAAATCGGATTTTGGTAAACGATCACCATTGGCTAAACTTGAGCGCCCTTTATCTCCGGTTTTTGTAGAAACGTTAATCATATTATTCTGCAGCTATGAACTCTAACTACAATAAATTGTATCAGGACAACCCTCTGACCACAACAAATAGTAGTTCGCTAATTTTTGCCACTTACATTACAGCTGTCACTTGCTTTGCTTTTTTGCCACTTACATTACAATTGATCTTCATAATAGAATAAATACCCGTGATGATACACGGAAACAAAAATAGATCTTCCAACAACCATACCAAGTATATCTTCGTTTCGGGCGGCGTCCTATCGGGATTGGGCAAAGGCATAACTGCCGCTTCCCTGGGCGTCTTACTCAAAGAACAAGGTTATTCTGTTACCAACATTAAATGCGAGAACTACCTTAACCTTGACTCTGGTAATATTAACCCCATCGAACACGGCGATGTTTTCTTGTGCGAAGATGGCCTAGAAGCAGATTTAGACTTAGGCTCGTATGAACGCTTTTTAGGTGAAGAGGTTGGTTACAAAAACTTTACCACCATGGGTCAGATCTATTCCAAAGTAATAGAGAAAGCTAAAAACCTAGAGTTTGACGGGGCCACCGTCGATACCATTCCCTATGTTCCTTTAGAGGTCATCAACCGCATTAATAAAGCGGCGGAAGGCTATGACATCATCCTCATAGAATTAGGCGGTACCGCTGGCGAATATCAGAACGTCATTTACTACGAAACCAACCGTATTATGAAGTTGGAGCACCCCGACGACGTCCTTCACATTCACGTTACTTACTTTCCCGCACCAGCTCATCTCAATGAACTCAAATCCAAACCAACGCAGTTATCAGTGGTAAAACTGAATGAGATGGGCATTCAACCTGATTTTATCGTAGGCCGCGCCCGCAGAGAGATAGACGACAAGCGCAAAGAAAAAGTGGCCTATTACTGCAACATGAGTCAAGAAGACGTTATCTCTAACCCTGATATGGACAGTATTTATCAGATTCCACTAATATTTCATGAGCAGCAGTTTGATCAAAAAGTCCTGCAGAAACTAAAACTGGACCACAAACAAATCAAACTTAAATCGTGGCAAAAACTGGTAGATAATATTTTTTCTGAAAAGAAACACTCAGCTAAAGTAGCTATCATTGCCAAATATATCGCCACTGGAGATTATGAGCTTAAAGATTCCTACACCAGTTTAATAGAAGCTTTAAACCACGCCAGCTGGCATAATGAAGTTAACTTGGATCTTGTTTTTGTTAATGCTGAAGAACTGGAACAAAGAGACAATCAAGCTATCCACGATCTACAAGAAGCAGATGGCATTATTGTTCCTATTGGTTGGGGTGAAAGAGGAGTAGAGGGCAAGATTAAAGCCATTACTTATGCTCGGCAAAATAAAGTACCATACTTAGGTTTATGTTATGGTATGCAACTAGCCTCAATAGAGTTTGCTCGCAATGTAGTTGGGTTAAAAGAAGCCAATACCAAAGAAGTTAATCTCGAAACTCCCCACGCCATTATTCATGAAATTCCTTTTGAGGAAAAATACCAAAGAATTAAAGGTGATGGTGCCAGCATGCGCCTCGGCGCCTATGACTGCATTCTTAAAAAAGGCAGCCTAGCTCATCATATTTACAGTAAACACCATGCTTTTAAAGATAAGGGTCAGAATTTAATCTCAGAAAGACACCGCCACCGCTACGAGTTTAACAACGAATATCGACAACCTTTAGAAGAGAAAGGTTTTATTATCTCTGGTACCAGTCCTGATGACTTTTTTGTAGAAATGATTGAATTACCACAAGATCAGCACCCTTTCTTTATTGCCACTCAAGCTCATCCTGAGTATAAATCACGACCTCTAGATCCCCATCCTATCTTTGTTGAGTATCTAAGAGCAGTAATTAAGCATAAGTAGAGCTTTGGACAGAACTAAGCGAAGGAAAGCTGTTTAAACAAACTTGAACTAGACAGAACAAGTTTAAACAAGTCTACTATTCTTCAAGAGAAAGTCATTAAGCCATGCTTGCAATATCAGGCCATTCTGAGTAAAATAGGCATTCTGTTAAGACAACAATTAAGATATAAAATCTAGAGGAAATTATGGCACTTACATTTACACACAACGATACAAAAGTGAGCGTTGGCGATACTGTCCGCGTTCATCAACAAATTAAAGAAGGCGACAACCAGAGAATTCAGGTTTTTGAAGGGATTGTCATTGCAATTAAAAATCGTGGCCGCAACAAGACTTTTACCGTCCGTAAAATTGGCGCTAACAGTGTGGGAGTAGAAAAAATCATTCCAGTTTTCATGCCAGCTTTGAAAAAAATTGAAGTTAAGAGAAGAGGTAAAGTTAGACGCAGTAAGCTTTATTATCTAAGAGAGAAAAAGGGTCGCTCTGCCACCCGCGTCAAAGAGAAAAAAGAGTATGCGCAAAAAAGGCAACAAAAGTAACATCGGAGCTCAAGGAGAACAGCAGGCAACAACTTGGCTGGCTAGTCACAACTTTAAAATCTTAGAAACAAATTTTCGTTACAGACAGCTAGAAATAGACATCATTGCCATTGATAAAACAAACAATGAGTTGGTTTTTGTTGAAGTCAAAAAAAGAAATAGTAAGCAGTTTGGCCATCCATCATTGGCAGTAGATCAGAAAAAGCTTAGTAACTTAACGACAGCAGCTTCAGTTTACTTAAACAGCCACCAGTTGGAACTAGATTTCCGATTTGATATCATAAGCATATTGCCAGACAAGATCGAGCATTTTAAAAACATAACTGCTGATTGGTAAAATCTGGACGATTTCATCGTTTAGCTTAGCCAGGATATTTTTAGACAAAGATAGCTGTTTAAAGAAAGTGTTATTTTTGTTATTGTGAGGAGGAAATTTTAACGATTCTATTCCTCCGCGAGTGACTAGAAGCATCTAGTGATTAGCCTGTATAACAATAGGTAAGGAAGTGGGCCTACCCAACGGTAGAAAAGTTTACCTACCCGGCAGAAACATCCCATGTTTTTTGCCCTCTGGCAGATTTATACAGGATATGCTGGACAAGACACTAGGAGACATTCTGGGCAAGACACTTTAAAAAAGTTTTAAAACGATTAAATTATATCTAGACGGCCCCATCGTCTAGTGGACTAGGACACCAGGTTTTCATCCTGGCAACCGGGGTTCGATTCCCCGTGGGGTCACAATTCTAAAAAGAGCCATACAAGGCTCTTTTTTAGTATTTTGAACGCATGGACTTGGATAGAGAAGCCAGTTCCGACCTTCAAGCGAACATGGCTAATAGCCAAGTGAGCCTGAGAAGTACTGGGAGGAGCTCAAAAGAGCAACGAACAGTGTATTCCCCGTGGGGTAACAAAAGTTGAAGAGAAGACCTTGACCTCCCCAGGGGGGTTGTAAATACAAGCTTTAGGTGTGTGTTTATTGATTTTGAACTTAAGTGATTCTCCACAAATCTAAGATTGTTCAGAAAAATGCACTAATGCTTTTTCTGCATAGGCGAAGATGAGCATCTTCCTCAAAAACATCCGACCATTGAAGTTTGAGACCCGTAGTGTTTCTTAATCCATATGCAAAAAAAGAGGCAATTGCTCTGATAGTCAGTGCCATTACCATCCATTTGATCCATAAATTGTACGATAAGAGGCAAATCCATACCATCTCTTAGTAAGTTTCTATCTATTGAGAATTTGAGAAAGTAATTTGCAACTGCACCCCCACTCTAATACAGTAGTAAGTTCAGTTTGATCATAATTTTTAATATTTTTTTCTTGTCAATAATTCTGTTCAAACTCACTGGGAGGTAAGTAACCTAGTGATGAATGTAATCTTTCTTGATTGTAAATGTCACCGATGAATTTGAATAGGTTTTGTTTTGCCTCGTAAATATTTTGATAGTCATTTAAGTAAACCTCATTACTTTTGAGAGTCTTGAAAAAACTTTCAACAAACCCATTTTCCCAAGGAGAACCGAGGTTACTCATTGATATTCTAATACCATGAAAATCTAGTAGATTGGTGTAGTCACTACTGCAGTATTGAACCCCTTAGTCAAAGTGGCGAATTATTTGAGCAAAATTAATAGATACTTAAAACTAATTAATCTTATTCAATGCTTTTTAGATACGAAATTAGTTTATTCCATCTACCTTTACCTCTAACTACAGAACTCTTAAGTTTTTTTTCAATTCTATTTCTATCTAGACCTGACTTCTTAACATCTTCTATGATTTTTTTAAACTTATTAAGGTCAGAATAAAGCTCAACTAACAGGTTAGCTTTTTTCCTGGTAGTTACAACAATTGGAACAAGTTTTTTGTCAATTGAGAGAAGTTTGGAAACAATCTCAACTTGAGATTTAGTTGGGCTCTTATATTTAGTTAAGGGTTTTAAATAAACTTTTTTGGTCATCCTTTTTAGAACTATCAATATCTATTGGATCAACTTTTATCATGTTCTCTGAATCATATTCATTATTTAGCATAGCAATTACTGTTTTACCAATATGATAAGCCATGTTGCATGGTACAGCATTACCTATTTGTTTGTATTGTGACGATATAGATCCTTTAAACACCCATTCATCTGGGAATGTTTGAATCCTAGCATACTCTCTGATAGTGAATGGTCTTGTTTCTTTTGGATGACATCTCTCAGTTTGTTTCTGAGAAGGGCTACATGTAAGAGTCAATGATGGTTCATCCCAAGACATTCTTCTAGCCATACCTGTTTTTCCACCCCCAAGATAATAGCTCTTTTTCATATATGCTTTTGCAACTTCCTCTGGTAGATCCTTCCAATAACCCCCTGGAGGTACTTGTTCTAAAACTTTCCTTTTTCGCTCAGAATAAGTTTGTCCTTCTGAGCTAGGAACTCCTTCAAGTGCTTCTTTAATGGTTATTATATAGTCTTGTTCTTGAGGAAAAATAAGAGGAGTATTTTCTAGATCTTTACGTACTCCAAGTATAATTAATCTTTCTCTTTTTTGAGGAACATCATGATACTGACCTCTTAGTACTTTATATGCAACTTTATAACCAATTTCGTCTAATGCGTTCAGCATTGTTTTAAGAGTTCTACCTTTGTCATGACTCTTAAGACCTTTAACATTTTCGCCAACAATGACTTTTGGCTGAATTTCTTTTACTGCTCTAGCAAACTCAAAGAATAAAGTTCCTCTTGTATCATTGAATCCCATGCCGTTACCCGCATAACTAAAAGCTTGGCAAGGAAAACCTCCCTCAACTACGTCTGCATCTACTCCACAGAAATTTACGTCTGCAATATCTTTATGGATGATATTCCAATTAGGGCGATTAGTTTTTAGTGTAGAAACAGCATCATCATCAAATTCAACATTCATTATCTGCTTTAGTCCAGCGTTTTCTAAACCTAATGCCGTTCCGCCTGCACCAGTAAACAATTCAGCTGTAGTAAAATTTGTTTTCTTGTCGTCTTTTAAAATTCGATAATCACTTTGTACATTTCCATTTATTTT
>CAZMMR010000029.1:0-10418 GCA_964567445.1 uncultured Pseudomonadales bacterium | reverse complement strand
GGCCCCGTCGTCCCAATCCCCACATTCCCACTACTACCCTCAACAAACATCTGCCCATCATTCACATTTACATCCACATCACCCGTGCCAGCGCTGTCGCCCAAACTTAAAATATCCTGGGTGTCATTTTCCAACAAACCCAGCATCGTCACTCCGCCCGCCCCAATATTAATGGCATCCTCACTATCAGCAAATTGTATAAAAGTATCAGGATCGCCAAAATGTTTTAAATACTCGTTAACAAAGACATCGCCTGCTTGCAGGTTAATTGCGCCCGTGCCATCAGGGGCTAAATTAATATCCCCGCCGGAACCCGAAGTAGTTTGCAGGGTTAAAGCTTGGCCCTCAATAGTAAAAGTACCGCTGGTCGACTCAATCTTTGGTCCGGATTCGGCCAGCAACACTGTGCCGTCATTGTTCATAGTTAACACCGTGTTTTTGGTCGCCCCACCGGTGGGAGCCAGAGGATAGCCCTGCAGCGTTTCGGAATTAACGGCATAACCGACAGTTTGAATGGGCTGGCGTGGCGTTAGAGTCTCGTTGTCGTCGTTGGGATCGATCGTTACCTCCAGCCACAGGTTAGGGTTTTCGCTAAAAACACTGTCGGTAATAGCGTCGCCGCATTCGTTGGTGCCGCCACCGGTGTCGCCCAAAGCGGCGGTAAAGATGCCGTCTTGGTCCGGGTCGATGGTACAAGTATTAGAAGTCCAGACCGCTGTGCCCGCAGACTCATCGTTGTACAGTTTAAAGACCATCTCGGTCTGAGTCGGAATCGAGTTCTGGTTTTCGTCAGTTAACCGCCCCTGAAAGGAAAGAGTCCTGCCTCCTGCTGTGGGGCTGGTTGGATAGCCCTTAACCAGCGGAGCATTGGTAATTAACTGCTGATAACCCAATGACCCTAACCCCAGGAAAAAGAGCAGGATGATAGCCAGGTTAATGTAGGGCAAAATATTGCGCTGTGCTGTTTGAGCCACTTGGTCTTTAACAGAGTTAAACTTAGACTGAATCTTGTCTCCCAGAGAAGTTAGATCCGCCTTTAAGTGCGCCCGCTGTTCTTGGTTTTTTTGCGCTGTCGGCTGATGGTTGCTGGGAAAGTTAAAGCCAAGCAAGTTACGGTTCTTGGGTAGGGATGGGGCTTGGTCTTTGTTGGGTTGGTGGTTGGGTTGTTTAGGTTGGGCTTGGTGGTTGGAACGGGCCTGGTGGTTGCCTGGCTTAGCTTGGGCTTGGTTGCCTGGCTTAGCTTGGGATTGGTGGTTGGAATGGGCCTGGTGGTTGGGCTGCTTAGATTGGGCCTGGTGGTTGGGCTGGGTCTGTTCTTTCTTGCGTTCTTGAGCTTTACTAGACAACTTTTCAGAATTCAACGAAACGTCAGTTTGGTGTGTTTGACTAGTATTGTCGTGGGCCGCGGAGGTTCCCGAACCGGAATCGACATTCAGGTTCGACGGGTTCGATTCCCGTGCGGTCCACGACTGCTTTTGTGTTATACTGTTATTCCTGAATGTCGATTCTAAAACGGGTTTTCCGCCAGAAACCGCCTCTTCTACAGGGGTGGTTTCTTTTTTAATAGTTGCTACAATGGGCTCATTAAGTGCTAACTTTAGCTTTGGCCCAGTGCCATGAGCCGCTTCGTTTTGCGAGGCGGCTTGTTTTTTATCTTCCTCCGGCCCTGGGTAAACATACCCCACTTGCAACCACTCAGGCGTCTTGCCTAGGATCCCTTCCTGCTTTAACCACAAGCCAAACTGGACAATGCTAGAAAACTTGCGAGTAATCGTAGACTCTTTTAAGCCTTTTTCCTGCTGATACCGGTAAAAATTGCTGAGTTTGGTTTTTGTTAGTAACTCTCTAATTTTTCTTGTCTTACTAAATTCAATGAATTGGCTGATGTCGCTGCGGTAATTTTTAATAGTCGATTTTGAGCAGTCGTCCTTTTTGAGTGCTAATAAAAACTCTTGCAAAAAGACGTTACTCTGGAAGGGCGGATAATCAGCCACGAATTTCTTTAAAATCCTAAGCGCTGTTTGTTTAATTTGGGAAAATTTGCCTTGAACCGTCTGGATGTGCTGGACAAAGTCCTTAAGCTCCTCAGTATTCCAGGTGGAAAAATCTTGTTTATACTGCAAATACTCGACTAACAGCTCCTGGGCAGCCAATTTTAGCTCCTGCCAATTAAATTTAGCCTGTTTTTCATTTGCAACTACATCAGCCAACGACAAATTTGCCAAAAATGTAGAAAAAGTGGAGATAATGCTGGTGATGTATCGGTTTTGGGCGGGCACAGCTGTTTTTGAGTTTTTTAAAGCTTGGCGTCTAATGACTGTTCTCTACCAGGTTCATTAGACGTTATTTCAACATGTTTTAAGTTTAGGGGATCGAGGGGTTAAGTGCAACCTCAAGTTTCCTGGCTATAAAACAGCCTAAAACAGAGTATTCCACACTCACGGCAGCAAATAGTTATGCGAGAAAAAAGTGGATTGTTATAAGATTCGGCTTTCGTCTTTTCATACTACTCACAATACATATAGAAGCAATCAAAATATCTCAGAGCTTCGCGCGTAATAATAGTACCTGGTTTGTTTGGATAATTCAAAAACATGACTTATCCACATTTTTACTGCTTGCAAATCACTGTAAAAGTCATGTATTATGTGAAGGAAAATTTAAAAGAATAAGTTGTTAATCTCGCACAACGTGCAGAAAAATAATTGTTTACTCAAGTAGAGTGGTGCCGGCAACGACCATCAACCAAACATGGATGACTAAAAGAGAAGAAAAAAGCCGATTTTGCCTGTTTTGGGTGTAAGCTAATGTGGAAAACTATTACTAGTGCTAGTGAAAGTAGTACTTATATACTTTGTATTTAGTGCAACTATCGATCTTTCGTTTTTAACACTATAAGATTTAATTTAATTTTTAAGAGTAATAAGTACTAATTAAAACCAAAGCTTAGCAAAAACAAACAAGTATAGTTTTGGCTATAAAAATGTTACCAGGTTAGACCCGAAGTAAAAATTTACTAAAAAAATTATAAAGACATCAAAAGTTAATATAAGTCATCAGTAAATTTCTATTAACATTTATGAAAACTACCAGCAAAAAATTACTCCTTTGGTTATATCCGCTTAAACCAGGGGAGCGGCGACGGGTGCCATACTCGCAAATCCCCATCATTCTACCCAACTTAACAGAGGCTGGCCGCCAGTCCTTAATTAGAGTCTTGGAGGACAATCAGCTCTTGTTTAGTGATGACTTAGCTGGTTTTAAACGCCTAACTATTAGCTCTCATGGGCAAAGCCAATTAGCTGCTGATTTTCCGGTTTTAAGAATGCAAAGCGGTGACTGGCAAGGCCAATGGAGCGCTGTTGTCTTTTTACAATCGCCAGCGGCTGATCCTAGTTTTAGGTATCTGCGCTCGTTACTCATTAAGCACCAGGCTTTTAGCTTAAAGCGGGGTATCTATTTGTACCCAGGGCAGCTGCCCGCAGCTATTAATGATACCCTTCATGAAAACTATCGCAGTAGCGTAGTTGTAATTAAAATTAGTGATTGGCAGTTTGGAGACGAGCAAATTGTTATAGGACAAAAAACTAACTTACGTGACTTAATCGATATATACTCAGGTATTAGCACAGAGCTAGAAAGTCTGCTAACTAAAAATGTACAGGTTAAAAGTTTGAGCAATCAGCAAAAAGATAAAATCTGTTCGATTTTTGATAGATTGTACACTTCTATAGAAACAGATTTAGGTTTAATTCCATATTACTTTCCGCAAGCTAAAAATGGGCTTACTCTGGCCAATGATTTAAAACGGAGTTTAATATAAACGCTTTTGCTACTTTTCTTTCCTTATCGCTCTTCATGGTCATTTTAAATTACCCGAAGTGAGCTAGTTATATTAAAGATTATGGTATTTTAGTACGTTTCGGGTCTAATATGTACTACTATGTAAATTAAACCTTTAATTATAGTTTGATATATAAATAGGAATGTAAACAGCTATGCGTGAATAGAAAACTCGAGATTGCGGTAATAAATCTGGAATTATGCAATAATAATGTAAGTTATTATTGCAGCTATTTAACTTTGCAGTTTGGACAATAATCATGCGTAAATAAAGCGAAAGGTAATAAGGTACAGGGTTGGTAGCGGAGAGTAAGGCAAATTCACCGGCTATCAGCTGCAAAGTGATATGTGGCTACTATTATAGGGATTGGCATTTTTAGTGATCTGAGTAATATTTGTGAAGTTCAATGAAATGAAAGTATTGTGGTTTATGTTAGGAGTTATGAAAGAAATAATTAGAGAGGTTGTCGCTGATTTATATTTACGTTTTCATATTCAAGGCCATGAGTTTAAAATTAGTAAGAAACAGTTAGATAGAATGTCGACTTTGTTTTTAGAAATTGGTTTAATTGTTTTTGCTAGTTTTGTTATTTCTCCGTTGCTTGACCAGAGTGTTGACTTTTTACTATTATTTGTTGGAGGTATTATCAGTTTTTTATTGTGGTACACTAGCATCAGAATATTACATTAACTTAATATATGACTAATTTACACCCTCTTGTTTATATTTATCTTGGCATTGGTTTTGTGGCTATGCTTGTTTACTGGTTAGTGAGTAAAATGGAGGTAGTAGACGACTAGTTTTTTTAAGCTTGGTTTTGATTGTTAATCTGTTGTGGCTACAGTTTGTAAAAATTCAACGAAATGAAAGTATTGTGGTTTAGGATTAATTTATAGATGGAAAAAATTCCTAAATTTCTTTTAAATTTTATTCATATTAGTGTCAGAGACTTAGAAATTACCCAAAAACAGTTGGAACAATTATCAACTCTTTTTTTAGAAATTGGTCTAATCTTTTTTGCTAGTTTTGTCATTACACCGGTCGTTAATCGTGATTACGACCTTATGACTCTAGGGATATTTGGACCGGTTTTAATGTGGTATATTTGTATTAAAATAATCAAATAATTTGCATCCGTATGAATGTTAGTAAATTTTTAAATACTGTCTACCTAGTGACTTCTGTTTTAGCATTAGTTGTTTATTTAATTGTTAAACGAATGAAGGTAGTAGACGACTAGTTTTCTAAGCTTGGTTTTGAGCTAATTTGTTTTTGCTTGTCTTGTTATTACACCAATTGTCTTAGAACAGGTTAATTCTTTTTTACGACCCTAGGACTCTTAATCTTATTTAAAATGTGGCGCACTGTTTTTATATTTATCAGTCAAGCAAAACAGGAATCTTACCTTATGAACCTCGACAGTCCCGCTTCATTATATTTGGTTTATGGCGTTGGTGTGGTTATTGCTATCTGCTCTTACTTCTTTGCTAGGAACGTAGAAGTTAAGAAGGATTAAACAAACACCAAACGTTCGTTATTTACTGGCTTCTAAACCTTCTCCATCATTAGCACCACATTAGTTTGCTGCCACCAATAATCAACCTCTAGCTTTTGTTCTTGTTGAGGTAGGATAATTTCCTGCCAGCCCAGTTTATAAGCACTAATTTCAAGGTCTCCTGCCACGGCATAGAAATAAAAGCGGCCGTTTTGGCTGGTTAAAGTGGCCAATGTTCTGCCAGTGTCATCAGTCTTTTTAACTCTAACCAGAGTATTGGGTAGGGGATCGCCTTGTCGGTCTACTACTTTGCCCTTAATGTTTCCAAGCAAACCTTCCTTTTGTCGGTAAAAAATACCCAGTATTGTGTACAAACCAAACGCCAGCCAGTTGGGCCAATTGGGGTAAAACAAGAGAATAAGACTGGCTAAGATTAAGATAAGTAGGTTCCACCAACTTTGGTAATGAATGATGTCGGCAATCTTAACTTTTAATTTGCTTAGCCATGATAGGCGCTGGTAAGATTTGTTAAGAGAGTAAGATAAGTCTGGGTCTGCTGGAATTTGTAAGGAGTAACTAAGATTGTGGGGGGTAAGTTTTAATCTTTCTGCTTGGTAAAAATCTTGAGCCAGAGTATAAGTGGGTTTTTGTTGTTGACTTGGGTAGCGATAGTCTGGGTGAGATAAACTTAACCGATATTCATTAGGTGGTAAATCGCAGGGCAGATATAAACCATCTTTATCGGTTAGCTTGGTTTTAAGTAGTGGCGGCAGACCAGCAACTGCTGGTTCACCTAAGATGTTAAGCTCAGCAAAAGGAATTCCTTGCTTAGCTTCAAAAGAAGTGCCCGGTTTAGCTTCTTGATTAGCATTGTCTTTTTCTGCTTGGGCAAGAACAAGTCTGCTGTCAAAAGCCCACCCTTGCCGATTTAATACAGGCCAAGTGCCAATGGCTTTCCAGATTTTGCTTAAGATGGTAAATGAAAGTGAAGAACCAAACTGTTTAGCAAGCAGCAGAGTTCCCGCCAGGTGTGGTAGAGCCACCAGCAACACTACTAGCCAAGGACCAATGACTCGTAGCCACAATTGGAAGTAAGGGGTGCGGCTAATTTTAAGAATGGGAGTTGGTAGCTTTTTTAGTACAAAATGAACAATTTCTTTTGGTGGTTGAATTGGGATTCTAATTTGTCCCTCTGGTGTTGGGCTGGCAGCGGGTGTTACAACCAAAGCCGGAGCTGGAGTATAGGTTGGTTCGCCCGGAGCTAGAGTCGGAGTGGGTGAGGGCAGCGGAGTGCTGGTAGTGGGGGGAATGACGATGGCATCACTAGGAATGGTAATAAAGACATCTTCTAGAGCAGAAACGTGGCTAGCTAAGTCGATAATAGCAAATTGTAGCTCAATATCTTCATCTCTGGGTAAAATTGGTAGTTGCTGACTCCAGTAGCCACCACTGTTAATCTCAAATTCGTAATAGAGGTTGGCTTCGTTAGGTATGATTACCGTTAGCTGCACAGTGCTATTGGCTTCGCCGCTACCTTTTAGCTCTGGTTCGTTAGCGTCAAGCTCAATTGGGTCATAAGGAATAGTATTGCTGTCTTGGGCGGAAATAGAAACAGATCTGCTGCCGATGTCAGTAATTACAAAGCTGGGGGCAATTGAATCGACGCTAAAACTCCAAGTAGCGGAATCACTACTATTGTCTACTGTATCTACAGCTGTGATTTTCCAGGTATGACTGCCTTGAGCCAAATCGTACTTAAGGTCTAGATAATAATAACCAAGACTGGCGTTATAACTCAAATCGTACAAAGTGTAAGTACCAACGGTACTAATGTTGTCGATGGCCAAGACACCATCTATGGTTAATAAATAATGAGATAACTCGACATTGTCAATCGATTTCTGCCACACAAACTGAGGTCTGCTTACTGGTAGCAGTTGACCATTACTGGGAGCAATTAAGATAGGAATTGAAGGAGGAACAATGTCGGGCATGGTGGCACTAACCGAAGCGGTATAACTAATGGGCAGTGGAGTCGGGTATGGAGTAGTGGTAGGAGTTTGAGCCAGTGTTTTTTTGGGTAAGAAAGTTAAGAACAAGACAACCAATAATAGCAACTTTGAGAAAAAAGTTTTTTTATTGCTGGTAAGAATGTTGGGGCAGGCCATGTTAAGAACAACTGTTAAGAATTTTGTTTGCCAGTCTTACTCTTATTATGACATAAATAAAAAGGTAATGGGCAAGCCATTACCTTTTAGTAAAAAACTAATTAAATTTTCAGTCTAAGAATGACGCTATTTTTTCTTGGGCTGAGTTTGGGTTTGAGTTTCCTGTTCAGATCCTGCTCCAGGCTTTTGTTCATACTGATCTAGCTTGTTTTGCAGCTCCTTCAACTTAATCTCCTCTTGTTGCACTTGGTGTTTAATGTGGCGTTTAACAGCCATGATAATAGCTATGATTAAAAAGAAGGTAAACAAGATAGCTAGGATAATTCTGATTGGTACAATCCAGAAATTAGCCTCAGCAACCTCAACCTGACCCATGTCGCCATAGGTGGCAGAGAGTTTGGCGGTGTACATACCTAGACCCCAAACTTTATCCCATTTGCCGGCAAAATCACGGTCATTAAGTGGAAAAATATTTCTTGATTCAACCTTTAGGCTTTCCACCTTTTGCCCAATCATATTAAAGATATCAATACTCATGCTGGGACGAATATGAATGTCGGATTGATTGCTGATGCGGAAAGAGTAGGGAACCGGCCCAAACTCTTGGAAGTTTTTAAAGTTAAATTCTCTGATGTAAGCTTCTTCATTAATTGGCCCTTCAACCTTAACATAAAAGAGAGTGCCCACTTGTTGGCTAACTGCACTGCCAGAGCCTTCTTCAAAGCTCTCTTGCAGCTGGGCTTCTGTGATTGGTTCATGAACGATCATGGCATAGTGCCCGCCAGGCAAAGCGTCTTCTGGGACTTCAATGACAACTGCCATTTCGGCGGTCTGTTTAGGAGCCAATGTGTGTTTGTTGGGGGCAACAGTCATCCAACTAGCTAAACTCCAGCGGTTGGTGGTAGTTTCGCGGACTGGAATGGGAGTGGTGCCGTCTTCTTTTATGATAAAATCCTGAGCAAAAGAACGAAGATTAATTGTATTGTCTGAGTTGTTGCGGACTCTAATTGTGGTCTGCAGTTTTTCTCCTGGTTTGGCCTGCAATTCACCTTGGTCGCCGGTTTTGGGAGGCATAACGCCTAAGATGCGTGTGGATGTTGTTTGAGCGCCAACAATAGGTGCCCAGAGTAAGGTGAGAGTAAAAAGGGCAGTGGCAATAATTGCTGAAATTTTTTTGGGCAGGTGATGCTTCATGTTGTTAGTCTTTCAAATTATTGTTGACTGATTAGAATTGGGCAGTAGCGGTATAAGTAATGTAGTTATAGTAGTCGCCGGCAGCGGTTAGAGAATCTGGGTTTACACGGTAACAGACTGTGACATCGTTGCTATTCATAGGATTGGAATCGGTAGTCATGATTAGTTGTGGATCTTGGCTATCAGCGTTTGAGGCAAAGTGGCGAGTGTAAAATGTTCCACCATCGTTGTATTCAAAATCTGGATAGGCATCGTCGTCTCCGTCTGCAGTAGTACTGTCATCTCCCAGAGAGAAACCAAATCCTGTTTCTGTGGTGTCATTGGCCCAATCTCTTTCACCGCCTGTACCGCCACCAGTAACACTGTCTTGGTGGGCTGTTAAGTCTGACCCAGCTTCTTCTCCATCTACATGGTGATCCCAAATACAAGTGTATGGGTTGGCGCCATCATTATAGGTGTCGCCATCACAAGCTCCGCCATTTAAACCTAGTTGGTCGTTGGCAATAGCTGTGACAGAAGCCCCATCAATAGCATTAGTAGCAAGGGTTAGTATTTGAGCGGCATGAGTTAGGGTGCTGACTTGTATGTTGCCAAAAGGGACGCTGTCAGCATAGGTAGTTACATCGGCGTCATATCCGCAGGCAACAGGATCGCCGGTTGTTTCACTTACTCCATCAATTTCAAAAGTTAAACTTGGCATAACCGTAGCGCTAACTTTAACAGCTTCGACAGCACCAATTTTAACATGAGTGGCATCGATTTCTGTGCCATTATCCATGTGGCGGACAATAATGTCGTAAGTGTCAGCTTCGCCATTATCATGGTCGCTTTTTGGCACAGGGTTAATTAAGTCAGAGATGGTAATTCGAATGTCGTCGTTGCTGTCACCATCGGAATAGTTACACTGATATTGGTGCCAGTCATCACTATCATAATTATTGGCAGTGGTATACTCGGCAAAACTATCTTGGCTAGCAGTAGTATTAGTTGAATAACTGGTAAAGTCAGTGCTGCCGCCATTAATGTTTTCGCAGGCAATGGTGCTAGCTGTACCTGAACCAAAATCGAAAAAACCTTGATCTGGTACGTCGTCTGCACTGTCGGCATCGGTGGCAACAGCAGGCACTAGCACCTCAAAATAACCTTCGGTAAAGTCTGAAGTATTGCCTGCTACATATGAATTAGTAGTGAAGACAATGGTTATGTCCGTAGTTTCTTGTAGGTAGAAATCTTCATCTTCTGTGGCTAATGTATCGTCTAATCTGATGGTGTCGCCATCAATAATCTCTTCAATATCTAAATCGTTGGGGGTACCACTGGGATCGAAGGTAAGAGTGTCTGTTACTTTAAGAACATCGGTAAGGTCATCTGTGGCTTCGCCGGTCCAGTCGGTAATACCAGTGCCTAAAGTAATGTCGATAATATTGGAAGTTGCTCCAGAAGTTGTCCCTGCCTCTTCTCCATAAAACGAAAACCGGGAATTACTCATGGTGGCGGAGACGTCGGTGAGGGTTCCAGCGCGAGTCATGTTTTTGGAAAGTTTGCCCATCCAGACCATGCCTAACAGTGCGATAGAAATGATTAGTAACCGTAGGTAAATGGGCCGTACTTTTTTCATGATTAATTTTAATATGGTTTGTTAGTTTTTATTATAGAAAAATAAGTGAGGCATCTCCCGCGGACTAAAGTCCGGGGCATCTGCCATTCTTGAGACTAT
>CAZMMR010000028.1:9206-10488 GCA_964567445.1 uncultured Pseudomonadales bacterium | reverse complement strand
GCATGGGCAACGGCGCCGGGCCGGCTCTGCCGGACGGTAAGACTTACGGCGTGAATTACCCCGAGCGGGATTCGAACCCACGACCTACTGCTTAGAAGGCAGTTGCTCTATCCAACTGAGCTACCGGCGCTCATCTATAACCAGCGATTTTTTTAACGATCATCAGCAACAAACCCCTATTTTCTCAAAAAATTACCATTTTTACTAGAGTTTCTTATGCTGAACCACTGACAGATTTCGGGTCATCAGATGTTTAATCTTGTTATGAAGTGGTTTGAAAAGATATTGTTTGAATATACTTCAGTTCATACCTGTAGATTTACTAGAAATTGCATAATCTAGTACTATTTTGATTAGAAATTCTTACAACAATTAAGACAGTCTAAATATAACAAAAGACATCAGCATAACCCTAAACCCGAAATCTGTCAGTGGGTCAGTTTCTTATGCTATGATAAGAAAGTTGCCAACCATTCACTTTATTAAATTATTAAAAAATCTTTATGTCTCATTTCATTCAATTAGTCGCTGATTATGGCGTTGGCGACCCTGCTTTTGGCGAGGTCATTCAACGCTTAAAGTCTTATCTGCCATCAGTTGAAGTAAATCCCACTTCGGTTCCTGCTTTTTCAACCCTTGCTACAGGTTTTTGGATTGGACAGTACGCTCGTCAACCACATCCTGATAATTTTATCATATACTCTAACACTGCCCCTAGAAAAGATGCCAAACAAGAAAGAAAAGCAAACGAAGGTGAAAAATTTGTTTATGCTCAGTTAGAAAACGACTGCCAAATTATGGCAGTAAATTCTGGTTACTGTCTGTCTTTTATCAAGGACAGAATTAAAAAATTGTGCAAAGTAAATATTCCCAACAAAGGCTCTCAGTTTAGATCAAGAGATTTCTATCCCTTTGCCGTCACCAAAACTTTGCAAGGAAATAAAGAGATCATTGGCGAAACAGTGGAGTTAGACTGCATACCAGATCTGCCGTCGAATAAACTTGCTTTTGTTGATGGCTACGGCAACCTCAAAACCACAATTAAAGAGCAAGAGATTAACTTTACATCAGGACAAAAAGTTAAAATCTTACTTAATGGGGTAATCAGAACTGCTTTCTATGCCAATGGCAGTTTTGAAGTGAAGGAAGGCGAACTTGCCTTTGCTCCCGGTTCCTCAGGAGAAAGTGACAATCATTTCCTAGAGATCTTCTTAAGGGGTGGCAGCGCTTACACTCTGTTCGACCAACCTCATGTTGAGAAAACGATTAAATTTAAAGCAAT
>CAZMMR010000028.1:0-9196 GCA_964567445.1 uncultured Pseudomonadales bacterium | reverse complement strand
AATCACATCTTAAGCTGCGATAATATTGATGTATGCAGTTTCAACTTCATTCAGACTACCAACCAACCGGAGATCAGCCGCAAGCCATTACTAAGCTGGCTCAGGGTTTAGAGAACAGCAAAGACAACCAGGTGCTGCTCGGAGTTACTGGTTCTGGTAAAACTTTTACTGTGGCCAATGTTATCGAAAAAACACAAAAACCTACTCTGGTCATTGCTCATAACAAAACTTTAGCTGCTCAACTATATCAAGAGTTTAGAGATTACTTTCCCGAGAATGCCGTCAGTTATTTTGTTTCATATTACGATTACTATCAGCCGGAAGCTTACATCCCTACCACCGATACTTACATCGAAAAAGAAGCCCAAATTAATGATGAAATCGACAAACTGCGCCTTTCAACCACTACCAATCTTTTAACCAGAAAAGACGTCATTGTGGTGGCCTCCGTTTCTTGCATCTACAACTTAGGAAACCCGGTCGATTACCGGCAACATGTATTTGAGCTAATCGAGGGCCAGATTATTTCCCGAGAAACACTGATGCTACAACTAACCAATCTTCAATATGAACGCACCGATACCGAGTTAAGACGTGGCACCTTTCGAGTTAGAGGAGACACTATTCAAGTCTGGCCTGCCTACCAAGATACAGCCCTCAAACTAGAAACTTTAGAAAATCAGATAACTAGTATTTCCGAAATCGACCCGATCAGCGGCATTAAAATAAAAAGAGTAGAAGAGCAAAAATCTATCGTTGATCATAAAGGTCGTTACTTGCTTTATCCAGCTAAACACTACATTGTTAATCCCAAAACCCAGCAGAACGGCATACAAGAAATTCGTAAAGACATGCAGCAGCGAGTTAAAGAGTTAAAGAAGATGGACAAAGATTTGGAAGCCTACCGGTTGGAAAAAAAGGTTAACTACGATTTGGAGATGCTGCAAGAGTTTGGTTTTGTCAACGGTATCGAAAACTATTCTCGTTATTTTGATGGCCGTACTCCCGGAGACCCCCCCTACACTCTAATCGACTATTTTCGAGAAAATGTCAAGCGTTTTTCTGCTGATAGTTTTTTAACCGTCATTGATGAAAGCCATATTACTTTACCCCAAATTAAAGGCATGCACCGGGGCGACCGCTCACGAAAAGAGACTTTAATTAAATATGGTTTCCGCCTGCCATCTGCTCTAGATAATAGACCGCTTAATTTTGAAGAGTTTGCCAACAAGACCCAACAACGACTGTATGTTTCAGCCACGCCCAAAGATTGGGAGATAGAATTAAGCAACCAACGGATTATTGAGCAGTTAATTAGACCAACCGGTTTGCTCGATCCTAAAGTAGAACTCAGGCCTAGTCGCAATCAAATCCAGGATTTAATTATCGAAATCATTAAGCGCGTTGGCCACAACCAAAGAGTGCTAGTAACCACGCTCACCAAGAGCATGTCTGAGGATCTTACTGATTATCTTAATAACAAAGCTAAGATTAAAAAGCTAGTTGCCAACTATTTAGAAAATAATTCCAAAGAAGCTCATCAATTTCAACAAGATTATTTACCAGTAGAAAATATGGAACAGGGGCCAATAAGCAAAAAGTATTATAACCATGCCCAAATTAAACCGAATGACTTAAAAGTTGATGGTAGGTTGCAATTTCCTAAAGTAGCATATTTACACTCGGAAATAGAAACTCTGGACCGATCAGACATTTTAGATGATTTAAGGTTGGGTAAGTACAATGTGGTGGTAGGCATTAACTTGCTGCGAGAAGGATTGGATCTACCAGAAGTAAGTTTAGTAGCTATTCTAGATGCTGATAAGACTGGTTTTTTGCGCAGCGAAACAGCTTTAATCCAAACCATGGGAAGAGCCGCCCGTCATAAACAAGGCAAGGCTATTTTATATGCTGATTACTTATCTCAACCAATGCAAGGAGCTATTGCTGAAACCCAACGGCGACGGCAAATTCAGCAAGATTTTAATCAAAAGCATGACATTACCCCCATCAGTATTGACAAACCCATTCGAAAGAAATTGTTAGAAAGAGAGAAGAATAAGAAAAGAAAAAGAAAAGCAGGGGAGTTAGAGTCTGTTATTATCCAAGTTAGCAAAAACGAGCGAATTGATTTATCACAGATTCAAGCCAATGCTTTAACGCCTCAAGATAGAAAAAGGTTGATTAAAAAATTAACAAAGCGCATGAAGCAGGCAGCACGAGATATGGATTTTGAACTGGCAGCGATTTTAAGAGATAAGATTAGGGAAATAGAAGTTTAGAACGCTTGCCAAACTCCATACTTAAAACTATTCCTCACCCTCACAAAATCCAAACAAAACCGTTATAATGTTCGTTTCGAATTAGTTTGATAATCAGCAATTTGTCACAACACTTGGGCCCAAAAAAAGACAGCTGTGAGCCCGATTGTATTCACTATCTACCAAACACGATAAGATAATTTAACAGATTTAAAAAGACTAATCATGAGCAACCAAGACCAACCGTCACCATTAACCCATATCATTGTCCGCGGGGCGAAACAGCACAACCTGCAAGACATCAACCTCGCTATTCCTAAAAACAAGCTGGTGGTATTTTCTGGTCTGTCTGGCAGCGGCAAATCAACCTTAGCTTTCGACACTTTGTATGCTGAAGGGCAGCGCCGCTATGTAGAATCTTTAAGCTCATACGCCAGACAGTTTTTAGGCCTGATGGACAAACCAGAAGTTGATCAAATCGAGGGTTTGTCACCCTCCATTTCTATTGATCAAAAAACTACTTCTCACAATCCACGCTCAACTGTCGGCACCATTACCGAAATTTATGACTATTTTCGCTTGTTATTTGCTCGAGTCGGTCACCCCCATTGTCCCCAATGTGGTCAAGAAATATCTACCCAGAGCATCGACCAAATTCTAGAACAAATTTTGGCAGAATTAGAGCAACGCAGTCAGGCTCAGCCTACACGTTTCATGGTGTTATCGCCTGTAGTAAA
Source organism: uncultured Pseudomonadales bacterium (assembly GCA_964567445.1). Taxonomy (GTDB): domain Bacteria; phylum Patescibacteriota; class Microgenomatia; order UBA1400; family PJMF01; genus CAZMMR01. The sequence goes on along the minus strand of CAZMMR010000028.1, from coordinate 6,198 downwards.
AAACCGCCGTGGCCAATTTAACGAACTACTAGAAACATTAGCAAAAAAGGGTTACAGCCGAGCCCGAATCGATGGCCGTGTTTATGATCTAGATACTGATTTAACCTTAATTAAAACCAACAAACACAACATCGAAGCCATAGTCGATCGTGTCTCAATTTCCAAAAAACAATTGCAAGATAAACAAGAGCGCCAAACTCTTCGTAGCCGCCTAAGCCAGTCAGTAGAACAAGCTCTAAAGTTAGCTGATGGCTTAGTCATGATTGGCTTCATTCAAGATAAAAGCTTTAATTTCCCAGAAAAACCCAAACAGTTTGAGGACCGCTTATTCAGCGAAAACTTAGCCTGCAGCGACTGCGGTATCTCTCTGCAAGAACTAGAGCCTCGCTTATTTTCTTTTAATTCTCCAGAAGGAGCGTGCCCCACTTGTAATGGCCTGGGTGTTATTTTGGAGGTTGATCCCGAAAAAATTATTGCTCCCGAATTAACTCTGAGTGAAGGAGCGCTTATTCCTTTTGCTCGCACCTTAAGCAAGGACACCTGGTTTGCCCGCACTGTTAAAGCCGTTATCTCTAAACTTGACACTAACAAAATCGATTTTAGACAAACACCCTTCGCAGACATTCCCTCAGACATACAAGAATTATTGCTGTATGGTGATGACCAAGAGTATGAGGTTGTTGGTCAAAACAGACGAGGCCATATGACCACCATTCACAGAGAGTGGGAGGGCTTTATTCCCAACCTCAAACGTCGCTACGAAGAAACAGACAGCGATTACGTCCGCCATGAAATTGAGAAATATCAGAAGAAGGTAACTTGTCCCGCTTGTCACGGCGCTCGTCTTAAGCCTAAAGCACTGTCGGTAACCATCGATGACTTTAATATTTATGATATCACCTCTCTTACCATTAAAGATTGTTGGCAGTGGGCCAAAGACTTGCGTGATTCGGATGTTTTTAGCGCCAAAGAGACCACTATTGCCCAACCAATTTTAAAAGAAATCATTTCTCGTTTAGGCTTTCTAAATTCTGTTGGCCTCGATTACCTGTCGCTAAGCCGCGAAGCTGGAACTCTAGCCGGAGGAGAAGCTCAGAGAATTCGCCTGGCTTCCCAAATTGGCACTGGCTTAACTGGCATTTTATACATACTAGACGAACCAACCATTGGTCTTCACCAAAGAGATAATCAACGTTTAATTGAAACTCTTAAAAACCTAAGAGACAAGGGTAATTCCGTTTTAGTAGTAGAGCATGACCGCGATGTCATTCTTAGTGCTGATGAAGTCATTGATTTTGGACCAAGAGCTGGCAAACAAGGTGGACAAATAGTGGCCCAAGGCAAACCTGAAGAAATTAAAGACAGCAAGCATTCTTTAACCGGTCAATTTTTAGCAAGAAAGAAAAAAGTGCTGCGCGCTCGTAAACTACTCAGAGACGAGCCCGCCAACCATCATATTCAACTACAAGGAGCCAACCATCACAATCTAAAAGCCATCGATGTTCAGTTCCCACTTAACAAACTAACATGCGTCACTGGTGTTTCTGGCTCAGGCAAATCTACCTTAGTTCATGATACTCTCTATTTTCATTTACTCAAACAATTAGGCCGTACTACCCAGGAAAAACCTGGTCCTATTAATAACATAGCCGTTCCTAAGAAAGTGGGGCGAGTTAAACTGATAGATCAAAACCCAATTGGCCGCACTCCACGTTCTAATCCCGCCACTTATACTAAGGTGTTCGATTACATCCGCAAAATCTTTGCCAATACCAAAGAGGCTAAGATTCGTGGCTACAAAGTTGGTCGTTTCAGCTTTAATACTAAAGGCGGCCGCTGTGAAGCCTGTAAAGGCAATGGTCAAACTAAAATTGAGATGCAGTTTTTACCAGATGTTTATGTTAAATGCGATGTTTGTCATGGCCAACGCTATAACCAAGAAACACTTCAGGTTAGGTATCAAGGAAAAACCATTGCTGATATCTTAGATATGACGATTGAAGAAGCCTATCATTTTTTTAGACACCACAGTACTCTTAAGCAAAAGCTAAAAACTTTGCTTGATGTTGGTCTAGGCTATTTAGAGCTTGGCCAACCCGCTCCCACTTTAAGCGGCGGTGAGGCCCAAAGAGTGAAGATCTCGCGCGAACTAGCTATTAGCCGCACCGATCACATTGTTTATTTACTCGATGAGCCAACTACTGGTTTACACTTTGCTGATGTCCAAAAATTATTAGATGTCCTGCACCGTTTGGTCGACCAAGGCAACACCATTATCATCATCGAACACAACTTAGATGTCATCAAAAATGCTGATTGGATAATTGACCTAGGTCCCGAAGGCGGAGAAGCTGGGGGAGAAGTGGTAGCGACTGGCACTCCAAAACAAGTAGCCAATAATAACAACTCCTATACTGGGTTGTACTTAAAAGAAGAGTTGGCGGAAATTTAGAATTTCACCAGTTTTATTCATCGGTTACAATAACTAGTAATGCAAAAAACTATCAAAAACCTGCTGGTTGTAATTTTTTATCTGTGCTTAGTTTTGTGTTGGACTCGGAACGCTTTAGCCCAAACCGATAACAACTTCGAAACCAGTCTTGTCACCACTTACAGCGTAGGTCTAAAAGGCGTTACTCGAGTCGAACATGCTTTTCGCATTAAAAACCTTTCTCCCGAATATTACATCAGCAAATACAGCCTCAAATTAGGATCTGATGACATTTCCGATGTTAAAGTCATCAGCAACAATCAGATCATGGACCCAAACGTTAATCAGGAGGAAGGTTTAACTAAAATTCAAATTAATTTTCCCGATAAATTAGTCGGTAAAGATAAAGTCCGCCAGTTTAGCATTACCTATCTCGATACCAGTATGGCCCAGGTAAGCGGCCAAGTGCTAGAAGCTCATATTCCTGCTATGCATAGCGAAGATAATTATAGTCAACATCAAGTTAAACTAGTCACACCCAGCCAATTTGGAGAACCAGCTCGCATCACCCCCGAAAATTATCAACTAACTCAAGATGAGCAAAACATCATCATCACTTATGACCAAATCCAAGGAAGGGGAGTGTCGGCTATTTTTGGCTTTCAGCAGATTTTTAATCTTAATTTGCGCTATCACTTAAACAACCCCAATAATCAAACTGCTATTACCCAAGTCAGTCTACCACCAGACACTCCATACCAAAAAGTTAATTATCACCAGCTGCAACCTAGGCCACAGCAAATTAAAATAGATGAAGACGGCAACTGGATTGCCACCTATCAGCTCCCGGCCAATGAAACAACAGAGGTGAAAATAGAGGCCGATGTATTAGTGAGTTTAGAGCCAATTCATCCCTGGTTAAATATTGAACCATTAGCAGCACACACCCAAGCGCAATCTTATTGGCCAGTCAGCCACACTGATATTCAACAACTAGCCAAACAGCACACACAAGCTAAAGACATTTACCAATTTACCATCGATCAACTTGATTATACTCAAGAAGATTTAAGTCAAAACTTTGAACGCTTAGGAGCAACAAATGCCTTAGCTCAACCCCAGCAAGCCACCTGCCAAGAATTTAGCGATGTTTTTATTACCCTAGCCCGTGCCAACAACATTGCAACTAGAAGAGCAACCGGCTATGCCCACAGCAACGACCCTCAGCTGCAACCTCTTAGCCTGGTAAAAGACGTTCTTCATGCTTGGCCCGAATATTATGATCGCCAACAAAAACAGTGGATTCCCATCGATCCCACTTGGGGAGATACTATGGATGGCGTTGATTATTTTTCGCAGTTTGACCTAAAACACGTTGTCTTTGCTTATAACGGCATTTCTAGTAAATATCCATTAGCAGCCGGCGATTACAAACTACCTAACCAAGAAACTAAAGATGTTAAGGTGGACTTTAAATCTGAATTTAACCAGCCTAAGGCCGATTTTAATATTAGCCTAGCACCCAAAAAAATATTAAACCTCATTTCCATCCCCAGTTTTTATGAGTTAACAGTAGAGAATTTAACCGGCCAAGCTTGGTATCGGAACCAAATTGATCTACAACCTGTCTCACCACAACCAGAAATTATTACAAACATTGCTGAGGAAGAGTTTAATATCTTACCTTGGCAGAAAAAAACAATTGCTATTAGAGTATTTAATCGCAACCACTGGCTGCCTAAAAAAGATACGTTACAATTAACCTTGTCTGGATCAGACTACACTTATGAAGAACAAGTCACAACCTCAACCATCAGCCCCATCGACATTAAGTTCCAAAATGAAGAAGAAAGCAGCATTGGACAAATCGCCATCAAACCCAACCAAATCAAGTTTGGCTTGGCAATCTTCGCTGGCGTCTTTGCCATCGCAACCGGGAGTTTATTGGTTTACCGACGCAAAAGATAGAATTCTTTATGTGGGTAAGGCTAAAGATCTTAAAAAAAGAGTTCGATCTTACACGAAAACTAGCAACCTTTCTCCGCGTAAAAAACGGATGGTTAAGCAGGCCACCAATCTCAAACACGAAGTTTTAGAAAGCGAAGTGAAGGCCCTTCTAATTGAGGCGGAGTTAATTCGTCTTCATCAGCCAGAATTTAATGTTTTACTCAAAGACGACAAAAGCCCAGTTTACATTCATTTGGCAGGAAACATTTATCCAACTGTAAAGCTGGTACGCAAAAGAGATATTTTACGCAAAAATCTAGCAGGTACTATCTTAGGTCCATTTCGCAGCGCCTACCAATTACGACAAGTCTTAAAAATTGCCCGCAAAATTTTTCCTTGGTGTGATAAGGCTGAAGCCCGAGCTCACAAAATAAACTTAGATCAAATTAAGAAGAAGATGCTAGATCAAAAAGCTATTAAAAAAATGTCTGACTATCAGCAAGCTTGCTTTTATCACCATTTAGATCTTTGTCCAGGCGCTTGTGTAGGTAAAATCACACCAAGCGAATACCAACAAAACTTAGAACAACTGCTGCTATTTTTAAGAGGCAAAACTCAAAAAGTAATAAACAATCTACAACAGAAAATGGAGCAATTAGCAGATGAGCTTAAATTTGAGCAAGCTGCAGAGATAAAGCGCAAAATCCAACTTATTCAAGACGTTACTCACAAAAAATTCCGGTTGAAACCAGACTTAATCCTACCCGCTTTACACGATGCTACCAACCGCAATGCTGTTGATCATCTACGCAAAATCCTAATAGATTTAATCGACATCCCACGCCAGTATCGACTAAAAAGAATTGAGGGCTACGACGTTAGCAATATTCAAGGTCAAAGTGCGGCAGTATCGATGGTCTGTTTTAGTGACGGCTTGCCAAACAAAAAACATTACCGATTGTTTAACATTCGTGAGCTAGACACGCCCAACGACTACCAGATGTTAAAAGAGGCAATCAGCCGCAGGCAGAACCACCCAGAATGGGGACAGCCAAATCTGTTAGTAATCGATGGTGGTAAAGGTCAGGTTAGAGCGACACTGCAGGTTTGGCAATGGTCGGCGCCCGTTATTGGCATTGCCAAAGATCCTGATCGCATTGTGGTGCCAGTCAAGCATTATCAAGACTCAAGATCCAACCGGCTTAAAATCGACTATGAAATTATCCGCTTAGCCGATGATCATCCCACCCTACAGCTAGTGCAACAGATTAGGGATGAGTCGCACCGCTTTGCTAAAAAACAGCATACCCGCTTGAGAAGAAAAGCGTTGGTAGGAGAGTAACGATTAATCAAATTTTCAAAATTTGGCAACTAGGCAACAAAGCGCAAGAAGTTATCTTGATTAATAACCCGATATTGAGCTTCTTGATAAGTCTTTTTCCAATCCTCTGGAGCAGGTGGCCGATTGCTATTCCATTTGATTTCATAGCCAAAAAGCTTTCCTTGTCTTTCTTCCACCCAGTCAATCTCCTGTTGATCCCAAGTTCTCCAAAGATTGCTTGATATCATAATCCGGCATTTGTTCTCTAAATTCTAATAATGTAAGTAAAATTGCTAATTTTGTCAATTTGCAGGATTACCATTCCTTCAAATTACTCAATTTAGAGGAGTGCCATTCCTGCAAATTTTTAGACTCTTGAGTAAAAACTATTTTACATGACCTCAGCATAAGATTTAATAGACTACAACAAGAACAGCCCACAACCTATACATTCTCGCCAATCTTAACTCCTCCTTACTAACATGCTATGATAAATCTA
>CAZMMR010000027.1:0-10607 GCA_964567445.1 uncultured Pseudomonadales bacterium | reverse complement strand
CGTCGGGATTGGGACGACGAGTCCAGACACCAAATTGCATATATCTGCAAGCACTCCTACTACAAAATATACAACAACTCGTCCATCTGGTGGTGTAGCTTTTAGTATCTTTGATTTAGGTATTTCAAATGATAACGGTTCTGCGGATTGGATTTCTATTGGAGCAAAAGGTCATGCAGATGACTTAACTCTTGAATATCTATACTTTGGCGATGCATGGAATGACAATGCTATGAGAATTTATCCAGACAAGGATATTTATATGAACGGCAATGTGGGCATTGGCCACACCACTCCCCGCTCTGAACTGGACGTCGATGGCCATATTTTCTCCACAAGAACTGGCACCACTTCCGGACTATCTGGAACTAGCCGCGCATATCTCGAAGCAAGAAAGCCCATACCAAGTATAAAAACAGCAAGTGAAATCGGAATTATCGTGGATAGTAACAACGACATTGATGCCAATATTGCTGCCGAAAGAGATGCTGCTGGTCTTGGCTGTCAATCAGGAAAAACCTATGCTGAAGCCCAAACTCTTGCTGAAAGTATTGGCGCTAGGCTACCAACAATAGAAGAAATCGAGGGTGGTGTTGCACAGGGTACAGGGTGCGGTTTCGATAGCACTTATGTCTGGTCTCAAACTAAATGTGGCTCTAGCGGCACCGGATCAAGCACAGTAGATTACTACTGGGTTTCATATGGTAACCCCAGTTATCTAGATACTAATCCCAGAGAATGCCGAGCCGAAACTAGTACTGCCAACGTACAATGGGTTGCCGAAGTAGATAAAGGCAATTTACCAGCAATTACAGATTCATCAGGTAGATTGAGATCTAGTGAAATCAGAGCTAGAACTAACTCAGGTTTAGCTCTATACGATGATGGCGGCAATGGTCTCTTTGTAGAAGACGGTGGCAACGTCGGCATCGGGGACTCCTCGCCTAACGCCAAGCTCGACGTAGCTGGCAACATCCTTGCCGGCACTGAAGCGGGTAACACAGCCCACATTCTTTTAGATATCTCAAACGCTGGCAGTCCTCAAATATCCATAGACGATCTTAACGGAGATAACTTCTGGGCAATGGGCGCTGATGATGCTGACAATGCTTTTAAAATCCAGGGTAGCACTTCTTCCACGCCAACTATCAACAACATCGGCAATGCTGCTTTTAATATTACTACCACCAACAGAGTGGGAATTGGAGTTTCCAACCCCTCCTCCACCCTCCACGTGAGCGGCGACTTTCGCTTGCAATCAGGCACCAACGTCAATAACATCGCCACCACCGTCGGTGCCACTGGCAGTGATAACAACCTGGTTACTGAGCAAGGTATTCGTGAGGCAATTAACAACTCCGGCAGCGTTATTGACGAATGGGTTGATGAGGGTGGAGATACCATGAGTGGCACCCTCAACATGAACACCAATATCATCACCAACATCGGCAACGCTGGCACCGACTTTGATACCAGCGGCGGCCTCAATTTAGCAGGTGATTTGGATGTTAGTGGGACAATTGATGCTAATAGCACCAGCGCTCACATCTTTGGCTCTGGCAATAATACAATTACTCTTGATCCTGGCGGTAGCACTCTATTCCACATTGCCAGTCCCAATGGAGCATATGACGGCATTTTACTGGACATGGACGACGATCAGGGTAGTAATAATTTTTATGCCCTAAATATTCGCCTCAGTGATGATCCGCAAGGTCATACAGACAACACTAACACTAAGTTCTTGGTTAATGCCAAAGGTAACCTGCTTATTAATCATGGCACCACACTAGACACAGGCTATTGGCTAGATGTCAACGGCACCGCCAATATCGGCTCCTCACTATATGTTTCTGGCAATCAGCGTTTCAACTCCAGCGGAGCGCTCATCCCCCACACAGTCTCCTCCACCACTAAATTCACCAACTTAAATGCGGATTTGCTGGATGGATATAGTTGGGGTAATGTTCCCGATGGCACTGATCAATGGGTTAATGAGGGCGGCGACAAAATGAGCGGCACCCTCGACATGGACGGCAGTATCATCACCAACATCGGCAACGCTGGCACCGACTTCGATACCAACGGTGGCCTTAACTTAGCCGAAGACCTTGATATCGAAGGAAATGTTCTGATGTCCGACGATAGTTTTATCGGTATCAGCAGCAACGAACGCATTGTTTTCGACACTGATGGTAATGACATCGAGCTCATGGGCGCCAACGTCGGCATCGGAGACAACAGCCCCGACTACGCCCTTTCCGTCGATGGCGACATCGAGGCTGATGTGTTCCGCGATACCACCAGCGGTTACTACCTTAATCCCAATGGCTCTTCCAACATCGAGGATCTAACTGCAGACAAGATTAACGCCAACACCATCGACCCCCCTTACACTATCAACGGTGGCAAATATTCTACATTTACCTCTTCTTTGCCAGGTGTTAAAGAAGAAGTAGTCGGACAAATTGCAACTACACAAATGATCGATGGAGTTGGTTACGTCGCCATGATCGATTTTGTCGAAGAAGAGGTTGGCTCTGATCTATGGCTTTTTGCTCAGATTACAGATCTTACAGAAAATATTAACGATTTAGTCGTTCTACTGTCTCCCGCTAAGAGCACCAAAACATGGTATGAAATTGACCGAGATAACATGATACTTAAGATCTTCTCTGCTCAACCCACTACCATCTCCTACCGCTTAACCGCTCCTCGTTTCGATCACGAGCAATGGAGTAATTTCAGAGACTCACAATTTGACGGATTAGTTGTTAACAATGACAGTTTAGACAATTTAAAACAAACTCGTAACCTAGATAATGATTTTAATCCGGAACAGTTTACTATCCGCCATGACACCAAGACCAATGGAGACAGTGTCTATCACACCTACGATGCCAATAATAATAGAATTCAAGACACAATTGGGCTTAAGCAACTAACTGCAGCTAATATTGATTCTGGCAAAATCACATTTGAGCAAGCCAGCGGCGACAATATCACCGCTTCTCAAGCAGAGCTAGATCAGGTCCTTGCTCAAAGTATTGACAGCCAAGAAGCTAAATTTAAACAAATTGAAAGTGATCGTATTTCTGGTCAAATTGGTCACATCACAGAACTTATTACCCAACAGTTTGAAGCTGCCACTGCTTCCATCGAAGATTTAACCACAAGCACCCTAACAGCTACCCGTGCCAGCATTGACCACCTAACCACTAATGAAATTAAGCTTGGTAACTTTAGATTGCAAGAGGTAAACGGCAAACTGCATATTAGCAATCAGGATCGTCAACCTGTCGCCAGCATTGATGAAGATGGCAATACTAATATTACAGGGAATATCACCGCTCCAGATTCAACTCTCAATAACACCCAAGCCAGCCCAGCCACTGGCAGTTCAAAATTAGGTAAATTAATTGCCGATGACGTCAAGACTCAAGACTTAACCGCCACCGGCTCTACCAAACTAGCTCAGGTTATGGCCGACGACATTCAGACTGACAGCATGCAAGCTAGCGATATTCAAACCGACAATATCAGCACCACTACCATCACCACCGACCAAGCCACCACCACCGGCTTAACTGCACAAAATATACAAATCGATCAAAGCTTACAAGCTACTAACTCTCGCCTTGATTACATCGAGTCTCAGCTAGCTCAAGTAGAAGAAATTAATACCCAAACTGCCAACATTGTCAACGGCAATATCGATGAAGCCTGGGTTAACCGTTCCCACACCAACCAGGCAGACATCGCCCAAGCAAATATTGACAACGCCAACGTTGGCATTGGCAGCTTCGACCAAGCCAGCTTTAATACCGCCACCATCAGCGGCACCCTCTTTGCCAACAACATCGATGGCTTTGAGGAAAAAGTGGCTCGAGCCTTCCGCCAACCTTCCCTCCTAGCCACTATCCTAGGCGAGACCGATGTAGCTAGCACCAGCGAAGTCATTACCGAAGTAGAGAGTGCCGGCTACGATGCCGCCAGCGCTGACGAGCTGCAAAATAACCTAGCAGATCTAGGCTTAACTCAAGATGATGTGGTCATTGCTCCGCAGGCTGCCTACATCAACAAATACCTGCAAGTTAACGGCAGCGGCTACATTGCCGATTCCCTGGGGGTAGGCAATTATCTGCTGGTCGGAGCCGGCATGAAGATTGGCAGCAACACTATTAACTATGTAGCCAGCAATCCGGACCATGAATCGATTCTGTACCTGCAGTCTCAGGGTAGCGGCGCCATCAACCTGCTGGCCGGGGTTATGACCATAGAAGACACCGGTCAAGTCGCGGTCAACGGCGATCTCAGAGTTGCTGGTAATGTTGGTATCACTGGTGATGCTGAGGTTGAAGGCACTCTTAAATCCAAGACTCTCCTCACCAACCTTTTAGATTCCCAAAACTACGACGAGCCAACTCGCATTAAAGTGGCTGGCGTCACTACCGATACAGGCGAAGTGAAACGCTCCCGCCTAGAGATTATCGACGAAAGCGGCAACCCAGTTGCCACCATTTCCGCCACCGGCCAGGCAAACTTTGCCGACGGCATTGGCGTAGACAACGAAGACTTAAGCGCCCTAATCGAAGCCACCGAAGCTACTAGCTCTGCCACCACATCAGAAATTACTGCAGAAAAATCGTCAGGCAAGGCTAAAATTAAAGCCGGCGACACCGCACTCATCATTAACTCAGAAAAAATTGGCTACGACACCCAAGTCTTTGTCACACCGCTGGGCAGTACCAACAACCAAGTTCTGTACGTTAAGAGCCAAACTCCAGACAATCCTAATACAGAAGACAACAATGAAGGACAGTTTATGGTTGGTTTTGATCAGGCCGCCAGCCAAGACGTAAGCTTTAACTGGTGGATTATTAATTAGAACCAAAAACTGGGATTGGTTAACTGAAGTTAGTTACTACGGGCAATCTTATAAAACTAAGAAGAGTTTAAGCCACAGCTACCCAAAAAATCACAGACAACTAGGAGCAGAAGAATGATCTTGACAACACAGCTCCATAGCCGTTCCCTCGGGTTTATCCATATACAAATCATCTAACCGCGGCCCACAATAGTTAAGAGTACCATGACAGGTAATACAATCGTTCTCTGCTAAACTCCAACCCACCCAGTTACAGTTGTCAGCTTGTGGCTCTTCATCACAACAGGTAGTTTCTGAACCATAAATATTACTGATTTTCCCCCTTTGTAAGTCTTCTTCACACTCTGCCATTTCACCGCAATTAACACATTGCCAACCAGGCTCATAGCCCCATAAATCGTCAGATACTTCTAGTGCTATATTAGGACTGCTAACCCCATAATCGTATCCGCCACCTCCGGGACCACACAAGCTATGAGGGCAAATATCATTATCCTTATTGGCAAACTCAGTATAAACCCGATACCAACTAGGACAGCTGTTATCTTCAACTTCATATAAATATTTCATGGTTGGGTGGTTAGGGTTGCAAGGAAGTTGATAATTAGGCATGGGGTTAGCCTCAGACCCACAAATATAACAAGGGTTGTCATCATCGCTGGTAGCATCATAGCAAATTTCCGTAGGCTGAGGATAACAACCATTATCGTTATAAAAGCCCTCTATTATCTTCTGCAACCGTTCTAAATCGGATTTGCGCTCTGTATCTCTAGCCTGGTCAAGATAGCGCGTGTAAATAATTGAACCAATAATTAACAAAATTGCCAAAATGGCAATTACTATTAACACTTCTATGAGAGAGAAGCCTGGTTTGTTTTTCATTTCAATTTTAGTATAGCACGCTTAAATCAATTATTGGCAAGGCTTTAACACGTCAGATTCGCTGTAGATATTAACTGCTACTGGAAAAGCGTCTGATTTGCCAAAAATTAAGCTACGACCAGGCCTATAGACACCTGTCTCAATACGCAAATTATATGTGCCATTAGCATCGACCACATCAAAAGGATTCTCCCACCTAACTCCGCCACCCTCTCCATTTTGAAGGAAATAGTCAATCTTTCTTTTAGCTGAAACAACCAACTTTACCTCATCACCAGGATTAACATAGCTAAAATCATTGATTAAAATGCCGTCTTGGCTTAGCCTAAATAAAAATGCTTGTTCTGTTTCTATATCGTCACTAACCAAATCAAAAAGGAAGCGAGCTTGATCACCAAAAAAATCATCCTGTACAAAAAGAGCTTCAGCTAAAAATGGCTCACCTGTTTCTAGTAGCTTAAAAAGAAAACTAACTTGAAAATCTTGACAAATATTGTCAATTTCTTTCGTATAATCTAAAACCTTAATTTCAGCAGCAATTTTATTAGGATAATCAGTAAGATCAATTCTACCAACATTATAGTCAATTGCTTCATCAGTAGAGTTAGGAGAAACTGTTTCTTTTTCTGATACTTGCACTTCGTATTCAGTAATAGCTTGCTCTGAGTCAGAATCTTGTTCTCTAACTCTACTACCATCAACTAAATTTGCGGTCGCTTGTTCCTGATCCAACCGCTGCTTGTTAGGTGATTGGACCATCGGCTTTAAACCTAAAAATAATCTTCCTTCCTGACTAAAACCAAAAAAATATATGCCCAGAGCCAAAGTGATAAGTAAAAATGCAATTAGCAATATTATGATCGTAATAGGTAATTTCCGTTCACGAGAAGGTTTTTTTTGGACAACATTCATATAAATCTATCATAGCTTGTTTTTGTTTTTCTTGTCAACAGACCACAAAATTACACTAATTAATCTAGCCTTAACCCTAAGCACAGGCTCTATTGACAGGTCAACCAATTTTGTAATATTCTTAGGATATCTCATACAATCATGTCTAATAACCCATCTGCCCCTCAAATAAAACCTGGTGTTAATCAACAACAACCTCCACAATCCCCCCCCGTCGACCAAATAAACGACATGCCTGACAAAAAAAATAGAACGCCTGTCATTATTGCTTTGCTAACAGTGTTGCTAGTATTAATTGGCCTTGCCTCTTGGCTGCTCTTTTTTGCCCCTAAACCTCAAATAGATAAAGTTCAAGAACCACTTAACCAAAATAAAGCTAAAACCAAAGTTAACACTCCCTCTACCATTCCTTCTTTCAAAGAAAGTGATACTGCCCAAAAAATTATCCGCATGAGCCCCACTCCTGCTCCCAAACCAATTCCCAGTGGTAAGACTAATTTTAATGTTTCTGGAGGGAAAAAAGCTGCTCCCCAATTTAAAGAAGGAACAATCGATCCTTACGACCCGGCGCAAGGCCAGAAACAGAAAATCACTATTAATCTTGAAAGTCAAACACCGGTTACTAAAGTAGTCAGTGTTATCAGTACAGATAATCAACAGCAAAACATTCAAATGACACTAGTTAGTGGCGATGAAACAACCGGAACTTGGGAAGGCAGTTGGGTTGTTGATGATAGCTACGAACAAAACTACCAACTCAAACTAACTGCAAGTAATGCTGAGGATGCTCAAGAAGCAACCATCATGCTTAGATGAAAGAAAAACAATTTAATCACATCATAAAAAAACTTGCTTTTTCTGTAATATTAGTCAGTTTATTTGCTATTCTTCAGGTGAACCCTATCTATGCTCAATGCCGTATAGATAGCGGAACCATCAGCAGCAACTGCACCTGGTCTAATAATTTTGGCACCAAAGCAGATATGGACACAGGCACCGCTACTGACCATACAGTTAGAGGAGTGCTCGAAGAGTCTGGAGGCTCAAACACCAGCACCATTACTATCGCTTCAGGCGCAACCGTCACCATCAATGCCCTAGACACAATCATTGTAGGACAAATCGATCTCTCTGGTGATAGTGGACAAATTGCAATTATTGAGGGTGGTGAATTAAAACCGGGCTCAATATTATGGTATTCATCCACAGCATGTGACTCCAACCCAGTAGTTTCAAAATCAACACCAACAAACGACACTTATTCATCTCATTGCTCAGACTGCAGTCCTGGAGCTTGGGAGTGCAATGGATCTTGTCAGCGCCAAAGAGAGTCTAGTGGTTGCAGCAGTGATATGGAGTATGAAAATGCTCCTGCAGGCGATTACTGTAGCAGTGGATCGTTTGTTAGCGGTAGGTGCGGTTACGGCTCTTGGTCCTGTGAAGATAATAGTTGCCAAAGATCACGACCCGTTTACACTTGCAATGGTTCCAATTCATGTAGCCAAGTTTCTTTCACCGAATGGGACTATATTAGCAGTGGCAAAATATGTAGTGGTGGTAGCGAAGTCTCTGGTAGTTGCGGTTCTGGATCTTGGGGTTGCAGTAATAATTGCACTAGAAGCAGAGATTTGTATGCTTGCAACGGAAGTGGTACCTGTAACTCTTACGTTAATGATGATCTAGATTATTGTTCAACGTTTGAAGTTTGTAGCTCTGGCTCATGCATAAAAGGAGACTGTAACCCTTTTAATTCTGATTACTACTGTGATGGTGAAACTTGTACATCTGGTAGCTGTTGTCCTGAGAAAGATAAACCCTACTGTTTTAACTTAACTTGTTGTAACGAAGCAACGTGTGAATGGTTTTGTTCTAATGACGCTGTATGTCCTGCAATTGAATGATTCACTTACTTAGCTTACACTCTTTGCGAAATAGTCTTCACACTATAAACTACCACTCCAATTAAAAACTATTACGTTAAGTAGAGTTGCGGAGTATAAATCATAACCACCTAATTTTTTCTCACTAAGAGTTAATTAAGGTTTATCTTTTTATAAAAAAGAATTTAAAAAAATAACTAAGAATTATTTCCTACGCTCCTGATAGAGCTTCGTAATTCTAGCCCTAATTTTGCGCATTCTTTCATCATGCTCTACTTGTTTGCCTTGTGGAGTTTGGGCCCCGGAAACCGGGTTTTCTGAGCTAGCCGTCTTTTCTGACCTATCTGTCTTTTCCGAGCTGTCCGGCTTTTCTGAGACAACCAATTTTTCTGCCTCGTTTTTTTGTTTTAGACCAGCTGGCCGTTGTAGCTTATCATCATCTAAATTAATCTTTTTAGGCCGCTGCGGTTGTTGCGCTTGCTGCGGGCCAGATTGTTCCTGTTGTGCTCCCACTTGCTTTTTTTGCTGAGTAGGTTGGGTGGTTTTTACTTGAGCCTTCTCTTTTTGCTGAGCAACTTGATTGGTCTTTACCTGAGCTTGCTGACGCTGCATTTCTACCGCTTTAATTAACTCCTCCAACTGCTCGCGAGCAGATTTCTGCTTAGCAGCCACTGTTGTTTTTTTAGTTTCCGTCTTAACTTGAACCCGAGTACTTTTTGTTGCCTCTGCAGAAGATTGAGTTTGATCATCTTTTGTACTCACTGTTTTATCATCTGACAACTTATCATCCTCATTTAAATCAATTTTACGCGGTTGCTGTTTAGCTTGCTGGGGTTGTTCTGCCTCTCCTTCTTCTTGTTGAAGAGCGGTTTTTTTACTCTTTTGTTCAGCTGGTACAATTCGTGCCATTTCATCATCGTGGCGAGTAATAACATACTCCTGCTGCTGATAAAAAACCTGGTTAATAATGTCGGCAAAATTATTGCGCGCTTCGGTGGTAGAAATCTTTTGAGCTTGTTTAGTCATAGTGTGAAATAAATAGTTAGTGTTAGCATCACTATAGCAAAATGACTGCTCGTACAAAATATGCAGTTAGTACACAGAGGGGTGTTTGTGTTAGTGAGAGAAGGAGTTAAAAATTACTAGTCTTACTTTTTGTCTGTTTCGCTGGTTTTTACAGAAACGTAAAACAATAATATAAAACCGATACCAATCAAAGTAAAAACTATATATCTGAGTAAAATAACTGTTTCAAGTGAGGGATCCATCTTTTATCCTTTTGCAAATTAATAACTCAATTATAGCGAAAGCAAGATAAAAACACAGGTTAACAACGTTTAGTAACCCACTCCAATATTTCTAGGTTGGTTTTTCAACATGGTTAAATCACCCTCTTCTAGTCGAAAGGAAGCCAGTTCACTTTTGGTCTGTTTCGCTGGTTTTTACAGAAACGTAAAACAGAAGAATGAATATTATTGCTATTAAACCAAAGGCAATATATCTAAGCAAAATGACCGTTTCAAGTGAGGGATCCATCTTTTATCCTTTTGCAAATTAATAACTCAATTATAGCGAAAGCAAGGTAAAAAAACAGTCCAGGAATAATGATAGCCACACTTGATCTTTGCGCTATTAATGGCTCAATCACCACCGCTGCCATCGACACTTGGGCCAGGTCCTGAGACAAATTAGCCAAAGCTTGAAGCTGAAGCTGGTTAAGCCTCATCCAGCTACTAATTTGCTTGAATAATCTGTTGGTTAAAATAGCTAGTGATTGCTGAATTTTCTCCAATGCCATCTTAAAACAAGCCTAATAGCCAAAACTTTCGTTTTGTTGAATTGGGTTATGGGAATTAGTGCCAGCAAAAAAATTTACCCCCCTAGCCAACACAGCATGCAAAAAAGCCGGGAATGATTTTAGGTTCCCACCATTCTGTCAGGCTGAGTTAAAAATCTGCGCACCAACATTCTTAACAGCGTTGAATAGCCAACCCGAATATCTCTAGCCTGGCTTTTCAACATGGTTAAATCACCCTCTTCTAGTC
>CAZMMR010000026.1:2404-10827 GCA_964567445.1 uncultured Pseudomonadales bacterium | reverse complement strand
TTTGATCTAGTCCCGTTGATAATTGGGCAGATTCCGTAGCTCCTTCATTCAAAACTGGTGTTGGCTCAACTTCTATTTCCAACTCTTGATTTGAAATATTACTCTTAACAACCTCACCCTCAACTACATCAACTAAACTGTAACCAGCACCGTCTTCATTCTCAACCAAACCAAAAATAGAGAAATTATTAAGCTGATCAGTAGTAAAAGCACGCTTATTTTTAATTCGCGCTAACACCTTTTCGTTTAGATTGGGCGTTAGAGGCTCAGCCAACTGCTTCATTTCTGGGGTAATACCCAGTTTTTGCTGAGAAGATAAAATGCTAACCCCAATCCACACCACCACCGCCACCAAAGCAAAAATGATAGCAATCAATAGTTTGCGTTGTGTCTTAAGTTTATTTAGTTGTTGCTTGAATTTGTTGGTCATCTTGATCTCCAAAATATGGTATGCGCACTGACATATTAGCTTTTAAAGCCTGTTGCTGACCCTGCTCATCAATAACAAAACTAACCTCATCTACTACGAAACTTCTTTGCACCTGGTGCAAATCTTCTATGAAACTCTTAATAGACGGATAGTCGCCCATCACCCTTAAAGTAACATACAAATCAATTCTCTCAATGGTTTGATAGGATAGCAGCTGGTTGCCACTCTCATCTGGAATCATCGCCACTCTTAAACTATCGATTAAAATGCTGTTTTCTAAAGCAATTTTTTCTAAAATCTTAAGAGACTCAATTAACTGAGGCTGTTCAGGAATAGCCATATCTAAGTAACTAATATCATCACCGATACGTTGATATTGTTCTTGAGCAGTCGATAAAGCAGCTGCTTTTCTCTGTAATTGAGAATTGAGTTTTTGCTTATCCTCAATCTCCTTAATTAAATCAGACATCGTAAGTAAAGTAGGCCGAATAGCAAAAATGGCAAAGAAGATAATGGCGCCAATAGACAAGAATAACTCTAGTGACACCTTGGTTACTGGACGATGATAAAACCTATGTAAAACTTGAACTAGATTTTTTCGCTGTTTGCTAGCCATGGCTATATCTCTTCCTCCTCTGCTGTCTGATAGTTGCCACTAATAACCACAGCAAAGCCTCTTTGACTCCTATCACTACTTTCTATATTACTGACACTAATTTTATTAAAATACGGAGACAGCTGAAGGTTGCTAATAAAATAGTTGAGGGCGCGGTTTGATAGCGCCACCCCTTCAACAGATAGATCTTGCTGCCCAATAGTGAGTCTGTTCATATAAAAATCTGAGGGCACCACCGATTGCAAAGTAGGAAAAATATCGACCAAATTATCTTGTTGTTCAATCTGTTGATAATTTTTAATTTTAGCCTGTGCAAGCCGGAAGGTGGACTCAAACTGTCGTTGAGACTGAATCAGAGCCGATTTCTGATGAATTTTATTATTTAAATCAGTAATTTTACGATCGATAGTAAAACGGGCACCAAAACTAGCAATAACAATGAACTCGGTGAAAATTAAGATATAACGACCAATATTTATAGCCCAATTTAAAACACGACCTAAGTGCGTCTCAAAAAAAGGATCTTGGGGAAGAAGGTTAATCTCGTAATTAATTGATTTTCTAGACATAAGGCAGTAAGCCTGAGACAAGTGAGTGTGATTAAAACAAAACTCTCTATACAAGCCTATCTGTATTTTAGAACCAGATAAGTTGATAGGCAATGGGGAAGTCTCGGTTGTTGTTTATTTTTGGTAAAAGTTTGGGTTAGTTAGAACAAGTTAAACTTCTTCGCCTTCTGCACCCGAATCAATAATTACTTCTTCGGTAGCTGCCAGTGGCTGCTGCCATTTACCAAACTTTTCAAACATCGTCACAAAATAATTTAGTTCATTTACTTCAAAAAGAACTGAAAAATAAAGATAAACTAATACACCTATCGTACTGGTAGTCACAGTTAGACCAATCAATTCTATGGTACGGGTGGTATCAAAAATGAGCTCATCAAAAATCCGAAACGGCAAGTATATAAAGACTGCCATTAAAAACGAACTTACTAAAATTTTTGCTTGTTCTAAAATAAAGCTGCGATTAAAAAAGAGATTGCCTATCTTCTTCTCTAATAAGACAAGGAAGAACAGTCCTTCAAAGACAGCAGAAACAGTAGTAGCAATAGCAATACCGGCAACAGAGCTGTCTAACTGAAAGACGAAAAACCAAGAAGTAAAAAGATAAATTAAAGCTGAAGATGTAATGATATAAAAAGGAGTGGCAGTATCTTTAAGAGCATGAAAGGCTCGAATTAAAAGGTGAACCATAGCTTGTAGGGCAACAGAAAGAGAGATGATCGCCACTACTCTACCTGTCATTAGAGTGGTTTGCCAAGGAAAATTTTGAGTGCCAAACACCAGACGAACAATCGGAATTCTTAAAATTAATAATAAAACTGAGGCCGGCATAGCTAAAAAAGCAATTTGGTGAACCGATTGCAAGACTAGTGTACGAAATTTTTTAAGTTTCTGGTCGCTACTCTCTTCTGATAAAAAAGGCAGTGATGCCTGACTAATGGGAACACCAAACAGACGAATTGGCAAAGACATAAGACGTAAACCCAGCTTAATAACAACAAAACTAAGATTACCAATACTAGTGGCAAAAAAGCCTAAAGCTAGATTGCGCAACTCATTAACGCCTAAAGTTAACATGCGAGGGGGAATCATCTTAAAAATTGATCTAACCCCTGGATGCTTTAAGTTAAGATTAAAGTGAAAACGAAAGCCCAATCTAAAAACAAACGGCAGCTGAATTAACATATGTAAAAAAGCACCAATAATTACTCCCAATCCAGCACCATAAATTCCAAACTGATTGCTGAAAAAAAATACTCCTAATAGAATCCCAAAATTATAAATGATGGGTGCAATAGCTGGAGCAATAAAACGCTGATAGGACTGCAAAATTCCAGTTAAAAAATTAGAAACAGCAAAGAAAATTTGAGCCAACAACATTAACCGGGTTAGATTGGCCGCAATCTGGATTTGGCGGGGGGTAAAAGCACCACCAGTACGCCAAGCAGTAATTTCTTTAGAGAAAATAAAGACAACCACTGAAATAAGTAAAAAAGCCAAGGTTAAGACATTCATAACACTAGAGGCTACCTTAAAAGCCTCGCTTTCATCTTTTTTCTTGTATTTAGTAAAGATGGGGATGAAAGCCGCCGACAAAGCCCCCAAAATGATCAACTGGAACAACATGTCGGGAATCTGAAAGGCAATCTGGAAGGCTTCGTAGGCTTTTTGGCTAGCTTCGGTGTTGAAGTAGGACGAGATAAGCAGACGTTCCCGGATTAGGCCAGAAACAGAAGAGGCGATGTTGGCGCCAGTAATGATTAAGGCGGCGGACAGAATGGAATTTTGCTTCTTCTCTAGCCACTTGGTGTTTTTGAGAAATAGTTTAGATAGGTTTTTGAGTTGGGTTAGCATTGAGACGTTGTAAATAGTGCAAACTAAGGTTGTCTTACGCAACTTAGCTTTATTGTAACTGAATAAGAGAGGTCAACAAGCTAGAGTCTTAGCTAATCAAAAATGATCACCAAAAAATCTTGCAACTAATTGAAAAATGAGTCTGTAGTTGTCAAAAAAAGAGCGTGAGCCGATAATGGTTTTTGTATGAAAATCACCATGAACGACTCACGCATTAATAGTATTGCCCAACTAAAGGCATTTGTAAACAGCTCAAAAAAGATTGAGTTTAAACTTGAAACTATCGAAGATAGGTATGAGTTAATTAATAAGACAGTTAAAAAGTTTAAGTATCACAAACTCAAGAAAAAAGATAAACACATTGTGCGTATCTACCTGGCTAGGTTAACTGGGTATCAAAAAGCACAGTTGACCCGTTTACTCAAGAAAGCTTGTCAGGGTAAGTTAAAGAGAGAAAAGTATCATAGAAAACACACTCATTGCAAATATACAAAGGAAGATATTAAGTTGCTGGAGAAAACTGATGCTCTGCACAGAAGGTTAAATCGTTTAGCTACTAAAGAAATTTTTAGAAGGGAAACGGAGCTTTTTGGTAAAAGTGAGTATGCCAATATTGCCCAAATTTCACCTTCACATATTGATAACTTAAGAAAGACCAACAAGTATCGTCAGTTTTGGGTAAATGGTACTAAAGCTCGTGAGATAAATATTGGCAAAACTCAAGAACCCCAACCCAATGGCAAACCAGGTAGTATTAGAGTTGATACCGTCCACCAGAGGGATGTGTACTACATAAATGCTGTTTGTGAAATTACCCAGTGGGAAGTGGTAGTCTGTGTCCCCCAGATTAGTGAGCGCTACTTACTACCCGCCCTAATCAGATTACTCAAGCAGTTTCCCTTCAAAATCTTTAACTTCCACTCTGATAGAGGTAGTGAGTTTATCAATCACATCGTGGCTAAACTACTCAACAAACTACTAATTGAACAGACCAAAAGTAGATCCCGTCACTCTAATGACAATGCTTTAGTGGAGAGCAAGAATGGTACAGTTATTCGCAAAAACATGGGTTATACCCACATCAGCTTTAAAGCAGCTTGTGACATCTCTGATTTCTTTGAGGAATACTTCAACATCTATCTCAACTATCATCGACCTTGTTTGTATATAACACAGGAGAAGGTGGATAGCAATGGTAGAACTCACCGAGTCTATGGCCAAGCTACTACGCCTTATGGAAAACTTAAAGAAGTCAGTTGCAAGTTAAAACAAAACTTTTTAAAACCAGGTTTGAGCTTTAAGCTATTAGATAAAATTGCTTACCAAGAATCTGATAATGAATTTGTTTTAAAAATGAGAAAACAAGAAACTAAAATTTTTGATAAAATTAACAAAATGAAAGGATAAACAAAAGCCATTTGACCCACGCTCTTAAAAAACATTTCGTGATCATTTTTCAATTAGCATAGACTGCCTTGATGTCTTTTACTTGCAGCAGATTATTTCCAAAGAAAATAGCTAAACCAGCAGCTAGCATCAGTTCGCTGTACTCCTCCAACTCTCCAAGTGGTATATTTTGGACGCGATATAAATAAAACATAATAAAACTGGTGAAAAAGAAGCTCATTATATAAACAGGTGGTACAAAATATTGCAACCAATTTAATTCATGATTAAACTTTGGGGGTAATAACTTTCTAAGATAATTAACTACCCAAGCAAAAGAATAATAAGCAGTTAGATAGACATAGGCACGATAAACATACCCAAAAATTACTTCGTGATTGTGCAGATTAAACTCTCCTTGAGTATTACTAGCTGCAATCTGCTCCGGGGTTTCCAAACCAAGTAAGCGCTGCCCCCAGGAAATCTCCTCTCCTGCTACCAAAAATAAACCTAAAGAAATAAATGTATAAGCAACAATTAACAGTAGCGACCTCTTCTTTCTTTTAAAGACAACTGTAATGAATCCACTAAAAACAGCACTAACCAAATATAAAAAAAATTGCAAATTCTCTGTCCAACTATCATCCTGGCCAGTAGTCCCCATCAATAAACGAAAGTACCAGGGACCACGAATCCTGTGCATGACGCCGGTTGCAGTAGCCAACAAACCAGCGATGAATACCAAAGCTGGATAAAACCAGTCTTTTTTGAGCGGATATAAAACCGCCACCATCCAGCTAAACGCTACCACATATACAAACTGGTAAACGTCAAGATGAATATAACCGTAAAGAAAATTGCTGTGAAATAAATATTCTCCTAAAATGCCCACCACTTGCATAAAAAAGAAAAGCGGCAAAACACCATAAAAATTCACTTGTCTAATTTTGCTATTTAACTGGGATTTATAAGCGATTTTTAAAGTTACCAGAAGAGCAACGATGATAAACACTACTAGTTTGTTGTCAATAAAAAAATGCTTGCTAAAGAAACCTGCGTAGAAGATAGCGTCTAAAAACAAGACACCAAATCCCAAGAAAATAAGGAAGAGTATAATCTGCTGGTCAAATTTTTTAATAAATTCTCTCATTTTATTAGGAATATGATATAAAAATTACTACTAAGCAAAAAGCTTTTCGTCATTAAGTATAGACAGCTGAGCTTGTTGGTCTAACGCCAACAACTCTTGTCGTAGATTTATAAGCTGCTGATGGTTGTTAATCTTAACCACAAACAAATATTCTTGGCTACCATCCGCACTGTCACTCCTCTTTAAATCAACAAAGTGGCAGTGTTTTTCTAAGATGCTAATAACTTGGTGCATCTTAATATCTGATGAAGAAGTAGCAAAGGTTAAGTACAAACTCTGGTCTGTTTTAAGATTAAAGAGTTGAATCTTACCACTTAGTAAGTTCTTACCAACTAAGTAAAGGCCAACAATTATGAAAAATGCGAGGGTTATTTCCTGTTGTCCAGCGCCCATACCCAAACCTAAGCTGATGGCAAGGAAAATATAGGTTAATTCTTCTGGTTCTTTGATGGCACTGCGAAAACGCACAATCGATAAAGCACCTACCATTCCCAATGATAAAGCCAATGACGATTTAATGACACTGATAATCATCATGGTAGTCATGCTCAGTAGAGGAAAAATAGCTGCGAGTCGCTTCCGATTAGAATGAGTATTAGCCGTCTTGATATAAATTAGCGCCAACAACATATTTAACACTATTAGTACTAGCGTGTTAACTAACATATCTTGCAAGCTGGCGCCAACGTCTGCCATGTCAAAATAGTCGCTAAGGGAGTTGAGTTGATCTAGATTCATATAAATATAATGTAGTTGATAATTTTTTATTTAACGAAAGTATTGTCTTATTAAATCAGATTAACAGCTTCTTTTCAAAAACAGCTGTTAGTTGATAATCTTGGATTAATAATAGCCGTAAAGTTTGATTATTGCGCTGCGCTTGAGATAAATCACCCTCCCAATGACTAAACCGATAGCCACTAGCGGGCAAGGCTGTAATACTAATTCTGAAATTAGGGAAATACATTCCACTAAAGGGTAACTGTTCTGACTCTAACGGAGTGTGATGAACTTGGATCGTACCTGTTTGTTGTTGTTTAACATTTAAGTTAAGCGTAATCATCTTAAAACCCTGGAAAGCCCCCGAAAATTCTTCTAAAGTGTTGACTCTCATGGCATCTGTACGATGCTGAGCATATGTTCTAAGTAAGTCAACTTCATACCGCCATTCATCCATAGAATCAACTAGCTTCTCATCGGCTGCGCCGACTTCATCAGACCAACGATCGATCTGACGTGGCATTTCTGTTTCAATCTCAGCTACAAACTTGTCAATTTCAGCCAAAACAGATTCCGTGCTTAGGTTTGTATTTAATAAGTGAGCATAGCGGTTAAAATAGTTTTCTTGAAAGGTGCGATTGTAGAAAAGATTGCGAAAAGGAAACTTATCATCGATTAAGATTCCGTAGTCACCATTCTCTGCAGCTCTTTTAATTTTTTCATGAGTTTCATCAGCTGAACCAAAACCTACATCTAAATCATATAATAACCATCGATAACGACCATCTAAACCTGGTGGTAATTTTAATGATAAAGAGGGATTTTCCTGAACTAACCCATTGTGGTAACGCCAAACTTTCATATTACCATAGGGCCAGTCAAAATTGGCAAAGTGCAATTCGTAGATATAGTAATCAATAAGATTCTGAAGATCTAGATGTTGATTGAAAAAATTATAATTTGCACAGTCTTTACATTTACGCGCCTCTTTCAGTAATTTATTGTAGGTAGTAACATCACTCTGGTAGTCGCCTTCATTTAACCTAACTTCTCCCCGCTTCTCGCCAACGTCATGAGGTACGTCAAGCAAGGCTACTCTATTTTCTTCAACCCCATACTTTTGATGAAAATAATCCTGATCAAACCTCTCTCTTAAAAAATACAGCCCCCAATATTGGCCGTTTAAATATACCACTACCGGCTGGTCTGCCTGAGTATCTAAAGTTGTATTTTTTCTTGCTATCCGCTGAGAAACAACATCGCGCATATACGACTTATTCCAATCTGTAGCTGAGTTGCGCAAAATTAAGGTGCGAAAAGTATCTACATCAGATTCCTCGAAAAAATTGTAGTGAAATCGTTCTTTGTCGTTGTAATAGTCGGCATATAAACGAAATGGCTTCTGTGGCAACCCGCGCGAACCCCCACCATGTAAGCGCAATCCAATTTTGTGTTTTAATCTTAGGTTTTGCTCTTGATCGTAATAATGAAAGACTGCTGCCCTTTCCCATTCGCTACCACTACGATTGTAGTTGTTATGGTTACCAACAGCATAAATACCAATCTCATCATCCCATAAGTTTTTGGGCTCAGTTATTAGTGAAATTACGGGCAAATCGTGACTAGCCTCAACAAAAACATCATGATTTTTAACCGCCCCAATTTGTTTGCTGTCTTTAAATAGCGCCATCCTTAACACTA
>CAZMMR010000026.1:0-2394 GCA_964567445.1 uncultured Pseudomonadales bacterium | reverse complement strand
AAAGTGAGAGGTTGATCTTGGTAGATATTACTATCTTGAGTGGGTAAGCTACCATCAGTGGTATATCTAATGTCAGTGTTAGAACCAGCTCCAACTTTCCTTAATTTGATCGTTGCTGCTTTCTGGAAAAAGTGCTTGTCTGGAACAACCTCAATCTGCGGATTAAGCAAATGAGACTGAGAGATGAGGAGGGCCACTAACACAATCAATCCTAAAATAGGCAACAAATACCGCCTAAATTTATTTAGTAGCTCCCTAACACTAGCAAGTGTTGTTTTAACTAAACCAGTTTGGTTTGGTTGCAATTGTTTAATAATCATAAGTAAGTTGAGGATGAACTGGTATTTGGTAGTAAGGTGCCTCCAAATCTGGATAACAACTACTAATACCCAAAACATATTTTGAGCAACGACTTAAAGTAAAAGGGAAGTGCTTGGCAGCTTGGCTTAAGTGTTTGTGTCGCTTAATATCAGCTTTCATTTCTAAAACTGTGGCCGGCAACTGCCAATACTGCTGCCAATTAACACCGCTGTTCTTAACTCTAAAGAAAATAATATTGGTATCGATTGTTAAACGAATTTTACCATCAGCAGATAAAAAATAGCGCCGATAGTAGGAATTAAGTAAAACAGGCTGCAGTAAAGAAGTTTGTGTTAGTAAGGCTGAGTCTTGTGAAGATGGCTTTTTATCCGTTCCTAATAGTAACTGTTGCTTAGATTGCTCGCTAGAGCGTTCCTGAAATAAGGCCTTAACTTTAGCTGGCAACATGCGCCAGCTATTCCCCATCCTGATTTGATTCCAGGCAAATAAATACTTTTTCACTAAATCTGCTTCTTTAACCTTGATTTCTAAATGAGGTAAATTCTGAGCTCGAAGCTGCTTGGATATTTGCAACTGCTGTTGCAGCAACAGTTGTGAATACCAACGCCACCTCACTTTGGAGCGGTGGCCAATTCCATTTAAATTTTGGTAGTAGTTGCTCAATCTAAAATCATCACAATAAACATTATTAATTGCTCTTTCATGATAAATTTCGCTAAAATGAAACGGGTGCAGTTTAATTAAAGTCTGTAACTCACAAGGCTTGTGATCTTTGATTAAATACTTTAGTTCGTATCTAGGCTCTGGTTGTTTCTTGTTAGTCATTTATTCTCTGTAATTTGTTTCTTTTTTGCTAACTTACTGTTGAAGGTAAGAATTTAAAGATACTTTCATGCACTCACTGTTCTAGCGGTTGAGCTTCAACTAACTCAAGTTCGGGTACCACCCATTGGCGGTTTATCACTTGATGATCAACCTGTTTTTGCCACCAAGATCGCAAATAATCTGGATTGGCGGGTCTTTCTATAATAAAGAATATTTTGTGAGGAGGATTTGTCTGCTGCAAATTTCGAGAAGAAAAATATGATAGCAAATCTGACTTTTGTACCACATAATTAAAAGTTTGATGTTGGTAGCTAAATTTAACAGGTAATTTTTTACCTTGTAGCGCTCGCCAAAAATACAAATACTGATAGGGGTAATCGTAAATGTCGGACGCATAGTGATAGGACCAAAAAGTGCGCCCATCAGCTCTATTATTAACTTCATCTAAAGCTGACATTTTGGCTGGTAAGAAATTTTTATCATTCATTAGCTGCTGGCGGTCATATTGATAATAGTAGGCAACCTTACTAACAGCAGTCGTCAGCAGTAAGGCAACAAAAACATACTTAATCTTCACTGGTAAATTCTGCAGAATTTGTCCAACAACCACTACCACAACTGGCGCCATACCCAACAGATACCAAACATTAAAGTGTAAAAAGAAAAAAGCGATTGCCGGTATAACCACCCACAATAACAACAAGCAAACCCACTGCTTAAGAAGATGGTGGTGTCTCTTATTAATGTGCTGCGCTAAACCATAAATTAGTAACGATAAGGTGGTAACTAGCAGTATTAAATTAATATCGTTTCTGAGATTATCACTTATCGAATAGATTTCTGGATTAAAACTTAATTTTAACTCTGATAAAACTACTGTAACATATTGCCATATAGCTAAGGAACTTGTCTCTATTTGATCTGGCTGAGATAAGTAATCGATAACAGCTTGTGCCTCAATAAAATTATTTTTCAGTTCAAATAAAATTTGGGGTACAAATGGTAAGACAAAACCAATTAGCATTCGCCATGAATGCTGCCACCTAATTTTGATTTTATTAAGAATGAAATAAGCGATAATAATGACAGGATAAAAAATTGCATAAGCTGTAGAAAAGTGAAAACCCAAACTTGCAAAGAATGTTAATAGAAAGTAGCTAAGATGTGTATCTTTTTTAGATTGGTTAATTTGTTTAAGTGTCAAGTTTCACAACATTGTAAACGGTAATTGGTAGTAAGGCACACGGA
>CAZMMR010000025.1:0-10837 GCA_964567445.1 uncultured Pseudomonadales bacterium | reverse complement strand
GCCCTTGGTTTTATTGATTGGTTACAAGTTAATCACAATCAAGATGAAGTGCTGTTTGTGGGTCGAATTTACAGTCAAGATAAGCTCAAGCAAAAAGCAGTTGAAGCCCATGAGGTAAGTAAGCGCAATGTAGTATTTATCCCCTTGAAAACGATTAAAATTGGTAGAGAGAATTTGTTTACTATATTAAAAAAATGTTTCTTGTTTATTAAGAGTTTAAAACAAGCTTGGCATATCCTTAAACAGAATCAGCCAGAAGTTGTTCTTTCTTTTGGTGGTTACGTAGCTGTGCCTCTTGTTATTGCGGCAAGGATGAATGGGATACCCGTGGTAACTCACGAGGGTACTCGGGTTTTAGGTTTGGCTAATCATATTTTAATCAGGTTGGCTAATGCTGTGGCATACAGTTTTGAGGATGTTACTAACTTTGATTTAGCAAATCTTAAAAAGCCTGCAGTTAAAACAGGGACTCCTCTGCGGCAAGTGATTGTTAATAAAGATTTAGCCCAAAAACCAACTTGGTTGAAGACAGAAGTGGAAAATAGAGATATATTGTTGGTTCTGGGAGGCAATCAAGGCTCAAAAGCTATTAATGATTTTATCAAGCGGTGTTTGCCTCAGCTAAGTGACAAGTGGTTGGTGATTCATCAGTGTGGTCGACCTAATCTTAGAGATAATTATCAACAACAGCTACAACGGACAGCCTGGCAGCACAGTATTTCTACTGATAGATATTTGTGTCGACCGTGGATTGAAGGTTATGAGTTAAACTGGTTATATCAACATACTCGGTTTGCGCTTACTCGTGCCGGAGCTAATACTATCGAAGAACTCATCTATCATCATGTACCGGCGATTTTGGTGCCACTACCACACGCTCATTTTGATGAGCAAAGACTTAATGCTCAGTTTGTTGCTCACCTAAACGGAGCTGTGGTCTTATCTCAGGTGAAGCTTAACCTTACTAATTTTTTGAACAAAGCAGCTGAAATTGAGCACAATTACCAAGCATTCAAAAATAGTTTACAGGAGTTATCGCGACTGCAACCGAAGCAGCCGGCTACTTCCATCTACCAGTTACTAACTTCAGTTTTAAATGACGCGTCGTAATAATAACCCCTTTTTGCAGCGAGTCATAAAGTGTGCTGTAATCGTAGTTGTTTTAGTAAGCATGACATTATTTGTTCTTACTTTTGCTTTCCGCATTAAACAAGTTAAAGTTGAGGGTGTTGCAGCTCAACAGTTTCCCCAGCAACAACTAAAATTTCTGCATAATAAGTCATTATTTTTTACTAATTTCGAAAAAACACCACTTTTTACTAATCCTATTAAAAATGAGCAAGGTCAAATATTTATTCCAAAGAAAATTAGTAAAAAGCTCCCTAGCACCATTATTATTCGATTTCAACAAGAAGATCCTTTATATCGACTGCAATGGCGTGATGAAACCTACTTAATAAATTCTAATGATTTCTTGGGTCAGGATGATGATAGCTTCGACTTAACTTTGGTTTCTGTAAGTTCTAATTATGACCATCTAATCAAGGGTGACAAACTAGATTCTCAGCTTAACAGCAATATTCAACTGTTGCTTAAGTACTTGGAGCGTAATGATTTGCACCCAAAGGAGATTTTTTTAGATCAACATCAGTCATATTTGCAAGTCGATCAGACTAGATTTATTTTTGAGGATGAGGCTGATTTTTCTGTTTTAACAGCTAAAATGAAAACTATTGTTGCCAATCTTGACTATATTCGAGAACAAGTGCCTGATTATAATGAGATTGATCTTCGCTTTGATTTACCGGTTGTGGAAAATGATCAAGAGAATGTAACTTTAACTAGTACTAGTTCAGCAGATATTGAGGTTGAGTCGGTTAATAATTCGGCAACTGATAGCAGTGTTTTAGAAGGAGCGACACAATAAGTATTTAATTCTGCTCGACAGAATAGCCTGAAGTTTGCTATAGTTAATTTAGTTAGTCTTGGCCGAAGACAGCCTCGTTTAACTGATCTCTATGAGTAAAGAAAATGTGATTACAGCAATTGATGTGGGCAGCGACAAAGTCGTAACTCTTATTGCTATCTATGGCGGCGAAGATCCCAACCTTAAGGTGGTTGGTGTTTCAGCTGTTTCATCTGCTGGTATTAAAAAAAGCATGATTGTTAATTTAGAATCTGCTCTGACGGCCATCGAACAAAGTCTAAACGCAGCGGAGCGCATGGCTGGCCTTAGTATTAACAGTGCTTATGTTTCTATCACTGGTAGCCATATTCACTCTCGTAATTCTAAAGGTGTTGTGGCGGTTGCTAATCCAGAGCAAGAAATTGTTTCCCAAGATGTTGAAAGGGTAATCGAAGCAGCACGGGCAGTATCCGTGCCTCCAGAAAGAGAAATTATTCATGTCGTACCTCGTTACTTTAAAGTTGATAGCCAAGATGGGATCCGCGATCCTGTGGGTATGACTGGTGTTAGGCTTGAATCTGAGGCTCATATTATCACTGGCATGTCGACTACTATCCGTAACCTCAGTAAGTGCATTAACGATTTGGGAGTATCGGTGGACGGATTCGTATTTTCTGGTTTGGCAGCTGCTGAAGTGACCTTGTCTGAGACAGAGAAAGAGTTGGGAGTTGTGGCTTTGGACATAGGCGCAGGGACTAGCTCCTTTTGCGTTTATATTGATGGCGCTTTAGAGTTTTCTGGCTCACTGCCAGTTGGTGCCCGCCACATCACCCAAGATATTGCCTTAGGTTGTCAAATAAGTATCGAAAACGCAGAGAAGATTAAGCTCTATTTATCTGATCACAAGGATGAAAAGCTTAAGCCTCGAGCCGGAGAATCAAAAAAAGATTTTAGTAAAAGGAAAAAAGCAGCAGACAAGTTAAATTTGAGACAAATTGGAGTTAGTGAAGCGAGTGAAGAACTATCGAAGACTTTTATTGTTAAAAGAATTATGTATCCGAGGATGCAAGAGGTTATTACTATGTTAGGTGAAAGGCTAGATGCAGAAAGGCTGATTCCAGACATTCCAGCTGGCGTTGTCATTTCTGGTGGTGGTGCTGAAACAGTTGATTTAGTAGCAATTGCAAAAAAAGTATTAGGTTTACCAGCTAGAGTTGGTCAGGCTAAACAGTTACCAGGTTTAGTCAGTGAAATTGGTAGCCCCAGTTATGCCACTAGTGTTGGCTTGCTTGTTTATGGAAAAAGGCAAGGTGGTGGGCAAAAATTAGGTGGCGGACTTAAAATCGGTGAGATTTTTAAAGGTCTTAATTTAGGACATCTTGGTCAAAAAATGGTGGCTCTTGTCCGCAAACTCCTACCTTAGTTTGTAACTATCATCTAAGCTCTTTTTCTTACTTGGAAACTGTCAAGATTGATGGTAGACTTTGATATAAATTGTCAGATTAACTCGCACTGTCTAAGAAAGCTAATTAGCTTCGCTTTTTGAAATTTAATTTTTTTATTAACCACATATCTATTTATGGGATTAGTTAAACCAGCCAATAATACCTTTGCTAAAATTAAAGTTTTAGGAGTTGGGGGTGGTGGTGGCAACGCTGTTAACTCCATGATTGAATCAAATCAGATTGATGGAGTTGAATTTATCTCAGTTAATACTGATGCTCAAGCCTTGCTGACATCCAAGGCAGATTCCAAACTGCAAATTGGTAGTAATTTTACTCGGGGTTTAGGTGCAGGAGCTGATCCAGAAGTTGGTCGTACAGCTGCTGAGGAAAGTGAGGAAAAGATCAAGGACATGCTTTTTGATAGTGATATGGTCTTCATCACTGCTGGTATGGGAGGCGGAACGGGAACTGGTGCTGCTCCAATTATTGCTCGAGTTGCTAAAGAGGCAGGAGCTCTAACTGTGGCCGTAGTGACTAAACCTTTTTCTTTTGAAGGGGTGCGACGCATGCAGACCGCAGAAGAAGGTATCGAAATTCTTAAAGATAGTGTCGATACCTTAATTGTTATTCCTAACCAAAGATTAATGGAGGTGGTTGATAAAAAGATGACCTTAATCGATGCTTTCCGTTTAGCAGACAATGTTCTAGGGCAAGGTGTGAAAGGTATCTCAGACTTAATTACTGTTCCTGGTTTAATCAATGTAGATTTTGCTGATGTTAAAACTATTATGCAGGATTCTGGCACTGCTCTGATGGGTATTGGTGAGGCATCTGGTAGCGACCGGGCTGTCAATTCAGCTCGTATGGCTATCTCCTCTCCTTTATTAGAAGTATCTGTAGATGGAGCCAAAGGTGTGCTTTATAACATTACTGGCGGCAGTAATTTAACAATGACGGAAGTTTCTGATGCTTCCGCAATTATTTCCAACGCTTCTGATCCCGATGCTAACATTATTTTTGGTGCAAATATCGATGACGATATGGGTGATAAAATGAAAATTAGCGTCATTGCTACTGGTTTTGAAGAAGATGAATTGGGTATTGGTCCAGCAAAAAGAGGTATGTTTGGTGCTTACAGTCAGCGTTCCCAGAAAAAGCTTAATGAAGTTGATGAAAATAATAATAAAATCGATCGAGCGCCTAATGGTTTTACTCAGCCTGTTACCAAAGCTCAAAGAGCTCAACAGAATGATGATGCAGTCAACAATAACCAGCCTAAAGCTAAAAGCCGAGTAAGTTCGCCATTTATTAAGACTCAAAATAAAATTAGCGAAGAGATTCGTAATCAGAGTAAAACAGCTCAGACTGAAGTGCCTCAAGAGAAAAAGCAGCTTAATCAATCTGATTCTCAAGATTTTGAGGATGAATTCGAAGTTCCAGCCTTTTTGCGCAATAAGTAAAACAAGTCGTTTTTGACATTGATTTCTCATCAAGTTTTAAAATTGATTATTCATCAAGTGGTTCATAGATCCTTTCGAGTTTGTTATCCTATATCAATATGATATAATTGATACGTTATGAATAGATTATATCGAGTGATAGTTTTATCGTTAGTGTTTATTTTATCTGCTATGAGCATTTCTGCTCATGAAGTTAATGCTGAATGGACTAATGTTTGTGGCAGTGGTTATGCTGCTGACTGGACTGGTCGTGATGGCCAGTGTTTTGGTTGTGATCAAGGTTCTATGTCTTGTTCTGGCAACTATGTTTACAAGTTTGTTTGTTTTGGTAGGACGACCGAGTGTGGTGGAGGCGGAGATACTCCCTTTGCTTCTTATGGCCCTACCTCATTTCAGAGTATCAGTGGCGAGCAATGTAACACTACTATTCAAATTGATGTCTTTGCAGGTGATAACTACCAAGATATTCAAGACTATATGGTTTGGTATACAGGACCTTGTCCAACACAACCACCCGATCCAACCTCAACACCAGTACCGACTGCAACACCTGTTCCAACAAGCACCCCAGTTCCAACTAATACGCCCGCTCCTACTTCCACTCCTGTTCCAACAAATACCCCAATCCCAACTGCTACCACTACACCTCAACCGACACCAACCGCAACCGTCACTCCTTCCCCTACTAGAATTGAACAGGAAAGTTCCTGTGATAATTTAAGAGTGGTTAGTGGCGACAATGCCCTAGTGCCAGCCACAGTTACTTTTGAGGCGCGAGGTTCAGATAACCTGGGTGATATTCAACAGTATCATTTTTTCTTTGGAGACGGAGAAGATATCAAAACAATAGATAATGTAGTTGAACACGAATACCAGGTTTCTGGCAATTTTGATGTTAGGGTCAAAGTGAAAGACTCAGTTGGCAACTGGAAAACTAGTTATGCTTGTACAACTGGTGTCACAATCGAATCGTCACCGGTAGAAACTCATAAATCTGCTTGTAGCAACTTGTTTATCACTGGTAGTAATAATGCATTTGCTCCTGCCGATGTCGATTTTACTGTTACCGGTTATGACAACAAAGGTGATTTGCAAGGTTATAAGATTGATTTTGGCACTGGAGATGTTAAATCTCAGCAAAAAGATAATAATGATTTTAGTCATCGTTATGATAACCCTGGAACCTATACTGTTCGAGCTTATATTAAAGACTCAAATGGAAATTGGAAGGGTGGTGACGATGAATGCAAGGGCACAGTTTATGTTAAGACCGAACCCATTACATCCCAACCTGATACTGGGACTCCGACTTTTGTCTCCTTAGGTAGCTTATTAGCTGGCATGTCTGGTATAGCTTTGCAGACTATTAAAAGACGACTGGGTAAATAAGCAGTTGTCTGTTAGATTAGGAGTAGTATGGATAAACACACAGGTCAGTCTACAGGCGGCATCTGGTTCAAGACGAACTCTTTTCTGCAACAGCTGTTTTCGATAAAAGTAATTTTCACCTTAGTTTCTCTAGTGTTGTTTGGCCTTTTTATTCGTTGGATATGGACTACTGTTATTCCGGTGGCCTCTGTCGAAGCAAAATATCAGTATCGAAAAACTTTAGAAAATACCTTTCAAGTGAGCAATCTCAAAGAACTAATCGTACCTGACTTCAGTTGGTTTAATTTAGCAGAACGTAGCTCTTATCGAGATTATGGTATTAGAATTCCCGCTATTTATCTTGATGAGCCAGTAGTGTTTAATGTTGACCCCAATAATCCCGATGAATACAGGCGGGCTTTAAAACAAGGCATTGCCCATGCCTCCAGTACCGTTTTTCCTGATAATGCTGGTGTTGGTTACTACTTTGCTCATTCTTCTAGTCAGGAGATGAGGACGCAATACAATGCAGTCTTTTATCTGTTGGGCAAGTTGGAGGCTGATGACGAAATTATTATTTGGCATGATAGTGAAAAGTTTAAGTACTTAGTGTATGAGACAACTGTGACAGAAGCTAACGATGTTAGTTTTTTACATGATAACTATAATCAGGAAACAATTGTCCTGCAGACTTGCTGGCCTCCTGGAACGACTGATAAGCGACTGTTGGTGTTCGGGAGGAGGGTGATTGAAGAGTAAATCGCCAACTTTGCTTTACATATCGCTCGTCACTCATGTATAATTTACATTAGACTTGTTCGCTATCAGCTGCTATCACCAGCGAATTTTAGATTGATCTAGAATGCGATGCTTGCAGAACTTTGGTGATTTACCAAAAACTAGACCAAGCCGGGTAAGCCCGAAATAGCTGTAATGAGATATAACCATTTTGGTTATCAACAGAGGTGGTACCGCCACTATTTAAGTAGGCCCTCTCAGTTACATTTTTAATTAAGTGTGACTAAGAGGGCTTTTTTTGTATCAATCATCTAGTAAAAGGGATATATGCCAAAAGTTAAAACCTTTAGAAAAACACCAGATCTACCAAAACTGGAACAAGAAATCCAAAAGTGGTGGGAGGAAAATAAAATATTTGAAAAATCGGTTGAAGAGAGATCTAAAGATAATGCCTTTGTCTTTTATGATGGTCCGCCTTTTGCTACGGGCATGCCTCACTATGGACATCTGCTTGGGTCAACGGCTAAGGATGTCATTCCTCGCTTTCAAACAATGCTTGGAAAAAGAGTGGAGCGTGTTTGGGGCTGGGATTGTCATGGTTTGCCGATCGAAAACATGATCGAAAAAAAGCTTGATATTCAGGGTGGTAAGCAAGGTATTGAAGATATGGGTATTGATAAATTTAACCAAGCCTGTCGGGCTGAAGTTTTAAGACTAGATGAGGAATGGGAAAAGATTATTGGTCGGTTAGGCCGGTGGGTAGATTTTGAGCACAATTACAAGACAATGGATAAATCCTATATGGAGTCTGTTTGGTGGGGTTTTAAACAGTTGTATGAAAAGGGGCTAGTTTATCAGGGTCGCAGAGTTATTCTTTATTGTCCGCGCTGCTCTACTCCGCTCTCCAATTTCGAGATTGCTATGGATCATAGCTATAAAGATACTAATGACATTGCAAACGTTTATAAATATCCACTTAAGGACCAAGAGAATACTTATTTGTTAGCTTGGTCAACTACTCCTTGGAATAAGTTAGCGACTCCTGCTCTGGCTGTTAACCCCAACTTTACCTATGCCAAAGTCAAACAAGGTGAGGAATATTATGTTTTGGCTAAGAGTCGGTTAGAAATGTTAAAAGATGATTCGGACTACAAAGTTGTGGCTGAGTATCAGGGCCAAGAGCTAGATGGTTGGCAGTTTGAACTGCACTATGACTTTTACCCCGATTGCAATCAAGATGAAAGAGCTGGTGTAGTAGTGGTTGACGATTTTGTAACTGATGATACCGGTACGGGAGTGGTAACCTTAGCTGCTTATGGAGAAGAAGACTATCAAGTTATGAAAGACAACAACATTCAAATAGTAATTCACGTTGACGATGAGGGTAAGCTGAAAGAAGAAGTTAAGCCTTGGGCTGGAATGGATATTTTACAAGCTAATTCTAAAATTAATGCTGATTTAAAAGAAAGGGGTTTGGTTTATGATGGCCATCAGCACTTTCATAGCGTTCCAGTTTGCTATCGTTGTGGCACACGCCTTTACTATTCACCTGTGCCAGCCTGGTTTATTGATGTTCAGGCTATTAAAGACGAGCTTATTAATCAAAATGAAGAAATCAATTGGGTGCCAGATCATCTAAAACATGGTCGGTTTTTGAAGGGTTTAAAAAATGCCCCAGATTGGAATGTGTCTCGTACTAGATATTGGGGAACTCCAATGCCGATTTGGCAGGGTGAAAAAGATGGCAAACAGTATCGGCGCATTATTGGTTCGATCAAAGAGCTTAAGCAGTGGGCGGTTAATCCCGAAGAGATTAAGTCTGAGATGGATTTACACCGAGAACAGATTGATCCGATCAAAGTTTATGTCGATGATGACAAGACAGTAGTTGGAGAAAGAATTGCAGAAGTATTTGATTGCTGGGTTGAGTCTGGTTCGATGCCATTTGCTTCTGTTCATTATCCTTTCGAGAATGAAGAGTTTTTCAATGAGAATTATCCAGCTCAATATGTATCGGAATATGTAGCTCAGACTAGAGCTTGGTTTTATACTATGCATGTTATGTCTGTTGGTATTTTTGGCAAGCCTGCTTTCGAGAATGTCCTAACAACCGGAACGATTCTAGCTAAAGATGAGGCTAAAATGAGTAAATCCAAGAAAAACTTCCCCGATCCCATGAAAGTCATAAATGAATATGGTGTTGATTCGCTACGTTTATACTTGATGAGCTCAACGGTCATGAAAGCCGAAAATTTATCATTTGATAAAAAGGAGGTTTCTGACTTAAGAAAGAAAGTGTTTTTGATTTGGTGGAATATGATCTCTTTCTTTAAGCTGTTTGCGCAGCAAGACATTGATCCTCAACAGTTACCAGAGTCAGCAGACCACATTCTAGATCGTTGGTTGTTGAGTAAATTTAACAGTTTAACTAAAGAAGTGACACATCATCTCAAGGAGTATGATATTGTTCGAGCCTCCCGAGAGCTGATTGCTTTTGTAAATCTTCTTTCGACTTGGTATTTGCGCTTAAGCAGAGATAGATTAAGAGCTACTGATAATCAGTTGGTAAGTCATGTTTTTGGTGGTGTTTTATATCATTTAGCTCAGCTTTATGCTCCGATCACACCTTTCTTTTCTGAATTGGTTCATCATAATTTAGTTGATGAAAACAGCTCAATTCATCTAACAGATTGGCCTGAGGTGCAAGAAAAGTTGGTTGATGAGCAGTTAGAGACAGAAATGGAAACCATCGAACAGATTGTGGAAACAGGTCGTGGCTTGCGAAGAGACAAACAGATTAAGTTAAGACATCCTTTGGCCAGCTTACAAGTTTCGCTTAAGAAAAATCTTAAGTATCGTGATGAGCTGGAACAGTTATTGCTTAATGAGCTCAATGTCAAACAAGTTGTTTGGCAAGAAAACTCGGATCAGCTGGAGGTGGACTATGATTACGAGTTAACTCCTGCTCTCAAGGAGGAAGCACAAGCCAGAGATTTGATCCGCGAGATTCAAAATCTAAGAAGGAAAGCTAAGTTAAAATTAGATGATCAGGTGGTGGTGCAACTACCAGATTGGCCTCAGGATTGGACGGAAGAGATTCAGAAGCGGACTAATAGCACTCTGGAAAAAGGTGATACAATGAAATTGGTTGAGTAAGCAAGCTACAGCAATGAGTTTTACTTATGAAATGGCTTATCCCTGCTATTACCACTATTCTAGCCAGTCTTAGCCTCATTACGTTGCGCAGTATTGCGCCCGATCTAGCTTCAAGACGGCTACTATTTTTTGTCATTGGAGCCCTGGCTTTTTATCTGGGTACTAAAATTAAATTTAAAAGCTGGCAGAAACTTAGCACACTGGGTTATATCCTGTTAAATATAATACTTATTGCTTTGCTTATCATTGGAACTACCACCCGTGGTGTGACCAGCTGGATTAATCTTTTTGCTGGTTTTAAAATTCAACCATCGCAGTTTGCTTTGGCTATCTCCGCCATTTTTCTGGGTACGAAACTGTCAACTATTAATACTCAAAAATGGCTAGGGCTGCTCTCTTGGTTGGGCTTGATTCTGTTACCCACAATTCTTATTTTTGTCGAACCAGATTTTGGTACCGGGGTTATCTTGTTGGTCAGTCTCAGCGCCAGTTTGTTACTTGTCTCTGTTAAGTTTAAGCATTTACTAGTGCTAGCAGGTTTAGCAGTAATTGCTTCTCTTGTAGCTTGGACTGTCATTCTTAAACCCTATCAGAAACGAAGAATTACTACTTTTATTGGTGGTTACCAGGATCAAGAAGATAGTGCTACCTATAATGCCAGGCAGGCTCTCATTGCTGTCGGCTCTGGACAGATGTACGGTCGAGGTTTAGGTTTTGGAGTTCAATCTCATCTTAAGTTTTTACCAGAAAGGCAGACCGACTTT
>CAZMMR010000024.1:0-10965 GCA_964567445.1 uncultured Pseudomonadales bacterium | reverse complement strand
TCACAAAAATATGATTTTTTTGACCAAAGTGGGGAAAATGTATTTACAAATTACCGAGCCAGGGAAGCCAGATTAATGATAACAACTGCACAGCCCAACAGCCCGGGACAAACCCGAGCTGCTGGGTTGTATCTTCAGCTATACACTTTGAGATAAGTAAAACAGTAAATTAATGTTAGCAGTATCACCCATAGCATCATTACCACAATTATCAGTGTTAACTTTAATCTGCATCTGTGTGGGACCATTGTTTATCGCCTGATCAATGGTATTACCGTCTGCCTCCTCAAAATCAGCAGTAATATCCTTAAGCAGTAGATTATTAATTACAGGGAGGGTTTGTCCCTGAGTGTCATCCACAGTAACAGTAAGCCGAGCGCAATCATCAAGTTCTCCCTCACCTTCAGTATCCGTTTCTGGCTCTGGGTTTTCACCCTCGGTAGAACTGGTAATCTCACCATGGACCCAAAAGTTGCCATCAAGCTGTCCTGTATTTTGGATATCCATCGTAAACACCCTTTCTTCGCCAGCACTCATGCCAGAGAAATCAAGAGGTACATTAATAGGATCCGACTGGCCCACCTGCAAGTTAAGAGTCCCCAAAGAAATAGTGGACTGAGCCAACTCTTCATCTTGGAACACCGCTTTACTAATACCTAGTGTAGCAGCCCCCGTGATTAGAATAATTAATAATGCTAAGGTGATTTGTTTTATAATATTTTTTTTCATGTTTATCACCTCCTTTCTATTTACTAAGTTAAAATAGAAAGCTTTCATTTTGTTGAATTTTAAGAAATTGCTTTTTTTTACTGAGAAGAATTGGCAGAAAGTGGGGTCGTAGGCACATTGAGTTGCCAATTATCGCTACCATCGGGAACTCTAGCTGTATTAAAATCATTACTGGTAGCTTGGTATTCAACTTGATCAACTATCTCCTGATTTTCATCAAGTAAACGCAGATTATCACCACTGTTGTTAAATAAGCTGTACCCGGCGAAAACAACTAAATATCCCTGAGCTGAAATAGTAGTTTCTCCATCATCGTTAGCTTGTCCATTGGTGTCGCAATTGCTGGCGGTCAGCAAAATGTCATTATCAGCAGCATCGATAATTTGCCAGTTTTTTAAATCTATGGCTGTCTGGCCTGGATTATAAAGTTCCAACCACTCTCCTAAATAACCATCTTGGTTATCACTGCCATCAGGATTAAACATAATCTCATTTATGACAACTTGCTGTTGATTGGGCTCAGAAACATTAATAGTCTCTAATTGAGAACAGTTGGCGGCAGGATTGCAGGCTTTTATTGCTAAATATTGAGGATTATCTACCGCTCCCGCTTCCAAACAAATCGGCAGCAAACAATGCTCCGACAGACAAACGGGCCTGATCAAACTCCAATCGTGGCTGAGAAAAGTTCTATTAATTTTCTGAGCCTGGCTGAAATTAGTCTCATTGATAACAGCTTTACTAGCTCTGACATCAAAATAGTCACTTGTCAAATAGTCATTGTGGTCAAACTGCAAAACATAACAATTCTCTTGCGCTTGCCTGACTTGCAAATTAGTAAGAGGCTGAGGCAGTTGACTTTGATAGTCGACAATCAACTCCTCCTCAATTAATTGCCCCTCTGTATGAGATGTCTGAAGATAAAGTAAGTCATCGTCTATTTTTTCGGTCAAGCTTAGAACCACCTGCTCAGCTTGAACTTGTTGCTCCTGACCCGACTGCTGATAGTTGACCGTCAGCATATTACCTAAATCAGTTTGCATTTCTAAAGAATCATTATCATCCACCGCAGTTGCTAAAGTGGTGATCTGCTTGAGATCCACCCAACTATTTACTAAACGATCACCACTGTTTCCACCACAAACTGTTAATTTATGATTACCAGCTACAGATTCCGGCAACCGGATCGTCTCTCGCTCCCAACTACCACTGTCCAGAGCTGGCAATAAATAAACTGGCCTGTCATCGATAGCTATCAGCAAAATGACCGAATCAAAACCTGGCAGTTGTTCCTGTGAGTGGAGTCTATGTTGAAATGATAAAAAACTAAGAGACTGGCTAACATTAATCGTTTGGTTAATGCAGTTTTCTGTAATTAAAGTTGAACTGCGAGGACCACCCAGCTGCAAATAGTAGCCATCAGTATCATTTTTTACTGCAAGATCACCAGTGTAACTCCAATCTGTTAAATCGGAGATGAAGTTCCCATTGGCGATTTGTTCCGAAAGCATACTTTCTTGCTCATCCTGAAAAAGCTTAATGTCAAAACTATTTTCTTGGTCTGGTGATAAACTCTGAGCCTGCAAGCTAACTGTAAAAGAAAGTTGCTCCACATCTTGCCAGCTAGCCCCAGAAAGAGCCAATACAAAACTAAAGACAAAAAAACTAATTACAAGTGTCATGAAAAGTCTAATTTTGATTGGCATGGATGATAGTAGTAATAATCTTTAATAATTGCTGAGTCATAATATAGAGAGCGGGCAAAAGGACGACAAAATAAAATCCTAGTTGAGAATGCGGCCAAAGCAAGAGAAAACCAATAATGGGAAAAGCTAAAATTGCTTTGCCATAGACTTGATCATGATTAACCGCTACACGATCACTGTAACGATTGGCATCACCTTTAGTAATATAGGATAAGCTGTTCTTTTCTTTATTGGAAGCAACTACTCGATGAGTAACGGTAATCTGATCCTGCTTAAAAGCTAACTGTTCTGTTTTTAATTGACGAAAAGTGACAACCTCACCCGGGTAGTAGCGTCGTTGTGGCTGCGTAACGATTAAAGTTCCCGGACTTAAAGCCGGCTCCATAGAACCAGAAGTGAGAACGAACAGTTTGCAACCTAACAAATGGCAGTAAAAAACAAAGCTTAAAGCAATGCAGGAAAATATTATGCCAATGGTAGCTGTTGCATTTATTTTCATATCCACAGCATAAAAAACAAAACTTTCATTTTGTTGAATTTTGAGAAACTGCTTTTTGTTTGCGGCTGATTATTGAGGGGTTGAGAAAAAGTAGTTATAATGGCTAAACTTGAAAAGTAGGAGAAAAAAATAGAAGAAAAAAAGGCCCCATCGTCTAGTGGACCAGGACAATAGGTTCTCATCCTATAAACCGGGGTTCGATTCCCCGTGGGGTCACACGAACAAAGAAGCACCGATAAGGTGCTTCTCTTTGTTTATATGTTTCCATGGATTTGGACAGAGAAGCCAGTTCCGACCTTCAAGCGAACATGGCTAATAGCCAAGTGAGCCTGCCTGCCGGCAGGCAGGCCTGAGAAGTACTTGCAGCGAGCGACGCAAGGAAAAAACAAAAAAAGCGCAACAGAATAAGGCTAAAGAGGAGAAGGAAGCAAAAAGTAACGAAACAAGATAAAGCGAGCAAATAGTGTATTCCCTGCCTGCCGGCAGGCAGGCCCGTGGGGTCACAGATACAAAATAATCACCCCTAGGTAATTTCTTTGTATTTGCAAGTTCTGATGCTAGATAAGAAGCCAATGGTTCTGCCTTCGAGTGCAAAGTTATATTAAAAATAATATATGCACCCT
This sequence comes from uncultured Pseudomonadales bacterium, assembly GCA_964567445.1. Lineage (GTDB taxonomy): Bacteria > Patescibacteriota > Microgenomatia > UBA1400 > PJMF01 > CAZMMR01. The sequence continues at coordinate 7,408 of CAZMMR010000024.1, read as the reverse complement.
AATTTAACACTCTATTCAACTCCAAACTAAAACAATGTGGCGCGATATTTGTCGTGATTATGGCGCGTTTTTATGATATACTAAATTTATGTTTAAACCAAAGTTTACGATCACCCCAGAAATCAATAATAGAATTGCTCAAATTGAAAAATTAAAAGTACTTGTAGGCCAAGCAAAAATTCTTCCTGAGTTAGAAATCCGGTTAAGATTTAGAGCCACAGTTGAGTCTGTACATAGTTCAACCTCAATAGAAGGAAATCCTTTAAACAAACAGCAAGTAAAAGAAATACTTCATGGCAACACAGTCTCTGCCCCAGATTATGCTATTAAGGAAGTACTTAACTACAAGAAAGCTCTGGATTGGCTAGAAACTGAGCAGTCTAATATTTTATCCACAAATAATATTTTAAGAATTCACCACATATTAATGACCGGTTTGCTATCAAAAGAAAAAGCTGGTATTTGGCGACCAGGATTGATCTATATTGTTGACGAAATGGATGGGAAAGAAGTAGTCCAGTACACTGGCCCAGAGGCTGATAATTTGCCACAGCTAGTTACTAGTTTTCTTAAGTGGATATCAATTCAACAAAAAACAAAAAAATACCACCCAGTGCTATTAGCTGGATTAATTCATTACATTTTTGTATCAATTCATCCATTTTCTGACGGTAACGGAAGAACAACTCGACTCCTTACTTACCACTATTTAAAGTCACAAAACTACGATTTCCGCCAATCACTTTCACTGGATGCATACTATTTACAACATCGTCAAGCATATTATGATGCTTTAAGCAGGGGACGAACATTCGATGGTCGTATGGAAGCAGATTTAACTAAATTTATTGATTTTTTCACCAAAGGATTTCTCCACTCCGTTGAAAGTCTTAGTCACTATATTAAAGCAGGTAAGATTTCGGACGATGCTGGAAAACCGTTAAGACTGAGTCAAGAAGAGCTGAAAATTCTAGACTATGTGTTTGAGTTTGGAACAATTTCCATTAGTGAAGCCGTCGACATATTAGAATTGACAAGAAGAACTACACAAAGACGATTACATAGGTTGGTAGAGAATAAAATTCTAATAACTGAAGGAAAAGGTCCAGCTACCAAATATTTGTTGGTGCCTAAGTCAAGTTAAAACTCTCTTAATTTTTGTCTGTCAGAATTTCGTCTATGACATATCTAGCATTAGCAGTCATGATGGTATTAGTGTCATTATAGGATAGTATTAATTGAAAGGATGATTACCTAGTGACTGCAATGGGAGAAAACAAGCCTGGCTATGTAACTTTTAGGAGAAATTTTTCATAAATAAAGTTTACTATGAATATAACTGCAACTATGTGTCCAGCATATGACCTAATTGGATCTAAATCCAATTATCTATTATAATTCACACATGAAAGATATACAAATAGTTGAAAATTTATTACTTAAAAAGGGGCGCATTATACAATATTCTGATCTTCAAGAGGTACTTAGTAAATACAAAGATGTAAACAATAAGATCTTTCAACTTACAGAAAAAGGCCTTTTAGTAAACTTAAAAAAAGGACTATATTACATTTCTAAGATAGGTTCACTGGGTTACACATCAATATCAAACTATATAATAGCTAACGCAATAGGAAACAACTCGTTTGTATCCTGCAAGAGTGCTCTAAAATATCATGGATACTTTAATCAAGGACTAAGAAAGATACTTTCAATTTCTACCAAGCAATATCTGTCAAAAACAATAGAAAACATTAGCTATGAGTATGTGAAAATCGCTGAGGACAAATATTTTGGGTATGAACAATATAAAGTTGATGGAGGAATAGCTAGAATTGCAACTAAAGAACGCGCAATTCTAGACATAATTGAGCATAAAAGATCTATAACAAGTTTAAGCCAGATCCAAAATATCATTAAAAATAATTTAAGCGATTTTGACCTTGATAAATTTAATTCATATATAAAGAGTTATTCCCAACTTACAGCTAAAACACTAGGTTTGCTCCTGGATTTTAATAATGTTGATACAAAAAAAATAAACAGCCTCATAAATAAAAAATCTACCTCGAGAATGTCTAAAAAAGCTGATAAGTTTAACAATAAATGGAGACTTTACTATCATTCAATATTAGAAGAAGACTTAGATGATTAAATTAATCTCTCGTGAAAAATTAGAAAAGATAGCTCGAACTGATCTAAAATATACCTTGCAAGATAAGAATAAGCCAGTTCCGATCTTCAAGCGAACATGGCTAATAGCCAAGTGAGCCTACCTGCCGGCAGGCAGGCCTGAGTAGTGATGGGAGGAGCTCAAAAGAGCGACGAGTAGTAGATACCATCTCCGTCTATAATAAGTAGACCTACCTGACAGCTGCGATTATAATATTCGTAAAATGTCAAACAAAAAGCAAATCAAAATTTCAAAAAATGATTTAAAGCAAATCTTTAGTAGCGACTATCACGATTTTGAAGAAAAAATTATTCCCAATGCCTATTGTCCTCATGGGGATCAATTAACTACCACTATTGTGGATTATCAAGTTTTTATTAACCACTTGGATGACGTAATCCTCAAAGGAAAATGTGTTAAATGTGGTAAGCCAATTGCCCGCTATTTAGAAACCGGAGAAGTAGAAAAATACTGGCAAGAGGTACGAAAAATTAGAAGTAAGATATTGAAGAAGAATTAAGCGGAGTCACTCATAAACTATTTTTTCTTTCTCATCTTTATTCTCAAAGTAATACTTTTAGCTTCGGCGTTAGCTTCATCACTAAAATCGAAACTTTTACCCCTTAGCTCAATCTAAAATAGATATAAATTATCTTTATATAAAAAAAGCCGGCAGTTAAGCCGGCTTTTTAAATTCTCTTCTATGACTTACTCCATTTGCATATCATCTTGAATTGCCTCAAGGTCTTCCTCATGTTCAATCTCATCAGCCAAAATTTCTCTCACCATCTCCTCGGTCACGCTGTCTTTTCCCTGCACAAAATCAAGCAGTTCAGAATAGACTTCAATAGCACATCTCTCACCTTTAATATTTTGTTTGACTAAAGTTTTAGTATTAGGGTCACTCGGTGTTTCATAACCACAGTTGGTCTCTTCATACCAATCCTTAGGTTCAAGGATTGGCTCGCCACCAAGCTGAATCATTCTTTCTGCAACTAAATCAGCGTGCCTCAGTTCATCGGTAGCATGTTCAATTAACTCAGCTACTACTTGCGGTCTCATCATGCCCACCGCTACTTTAGCTCCTACCCAGTATTGATAGTGTGCCAACCACTCATCGGCATATGCCTTGTTGAGTTTAGTTAGTAATTGTTTAACGTCGACTTTCACGACTTTGGTTCCTGTTTGTCCCATAATTCCTCCTATATTTTTAATTGTTAACAAATAATCTTATAACTTTGCCTATAATAATAAATGATTAGTAATTACTATAAGACTTTATTGCAATTAGTCTTATAATTACTCCTATATCTTTTCCTATAACTTTAAACTGCCGTCCAACCGCCGTCTACATAAATCGTTTGTCCTGTAATATAACTAGATGCATCTGAAGCTAGCAAAATCATTACCCCATCCAGTTCTCCAGCCTTACCCCAACGGTGCATGGGGTTACCACCCACAATAAATTGATTGGCCTCTGTGTTATCTTGAATAGCTTCGGTCATCTCGCTTTCAAAAAATCCAGGTCCAATAGCATTAACAGTAATATTGTATTTAGCCCATTCAGCGGCTAATGCTCTCGTCATATTAACCACCCCACCCTTACTAGCATGATAAGCGACCACGGGAAAAACCATATTACCCACCTTTCCAAAAATCGAAGCGGTGTTAATAATCTTGCCATACTCTTGCTCGATCATATATTGCCCAAAAACTCTAGAGCAAAGATAAACGCCAGTTAAATTAACTGCGATTACCTTTTGCCAGGCCTCAAGAGTCATATCTTGTGCTAGGCCTTGTCCTCCTACTCCAGCATTATTAACTAAAATATCAACTTTACCAAAATGATCAACAACTTTGTCGGCAGCTTGTTGTACTTGATCTTCAACCGTCACATCGCACTCCACTGCCAAAGCTTCAATTTTATGCATTTCTTCTAAGTCCTGCTTAACTTGTTTTAAGCGTTCTTCTCTTCTGGCCATAATGGCCACATCTGCACCCTGATCTGCCAAAGCATGAGCCATTTGTACCCCTAGACCGCTGGAGGCACCAGTTACTACAGCCACTTTCTTAGATAAATCAAATAGTTGGGACATAAAATCCTCCTTGTTGTGTTTGTTAACCACTATTATCAGTCTATGATGGTTGTCTGCTAATTGCAAGAGTTTGAGAAACCAATTTACAGAGGAAACAAAGTAAATTAGCCACCAGCAATAATTAAAGCTGCTTCGGTTCGCACCAATTGCAGCGGAAGGTTTTTAACTTGTTGTTTTAAGTGTTGATAATCCAAATAAGTACTGCTTTTCTTAGCTAATTGCAACCAGGCTAGAAATGAAGCCTCAAACAATAATTGCGACAACTGAGAGTGTTCGTTTTTTTGTAGATATTTAGCAGGGGCGACCTGGTCTTCTAATATGTCCACTAACTGCAACAACTCTGCCTGCTTAAATTCACGTCCACAACGGTAAGTGATTAACCTTTCAATCTTGCTACCAGCATATTTAAAACAAGCCGGTAGATGCTGGTCTGCTCCCTCATGTTTTTGATCAAGGCCATTAGCTAAATTACTACAGCCGTAGTCATAGGCATAAGCGCCAGCCACAAGAACTTTCTTCTGTGAAGTATTTAATTGAACTTCCTGAGAGAACTTTTTTGCCCAAGCCACAGTCTGTTCACTGTGATGTTTATAGAGACTATTAAAACGCTGACAGTACAGATCTTTAAGGACTAACTGTTTTAAAGTCTGCTCCCAAAAAGGTGTTTTTTGCAAAAAAGACATAGACCGGGATTAATTATTTCTATCGTTTGGATTAGTTATTGCAGTCATTATACACCTTTAACCTGACTCTCTCTGTCATCATCTTAGAATTTTTGCTAAAGTAAAGATAACCAATCGAATATTAATCATCAACAATGCCCAATCATGACTTATAACGAAATTACTTCTATATTAAAAGATGAGGCAGACAATCTTCTTAATCATCAGTGCTCAAAAATAAGTAAAGATTTAATTACCGCTCCTGGACCCAAAAGCATGGGCCAGGTTTTCAAGTACTCAGACCGTTCACCAGCAGTAATCAAGAGTTTAAAAAGACTTTATCATCATGGTCGTTTATCTGGCACTGGTTATCTGTCAATCTTGCCAGTCGATCAAGATATTGAACACACTGCAGCCTATAGCTTCTATCATAATCCTATCTATTTTGATCCAGAAAATGTGGTGAAGCTCGCAATTGAGGGTGGCTGTAATGGTGTTGCCTCAACTTTAGGTACTTTAGGTCTGGTAGCCAGTTATGCTAAGGATCTCCCTTTTATTGTTAAGCTTAACCATAACGAACTTCTCACCTATCCCACGAAACACGATCAGCACATGTTTGCCCAAGTTCAGCAAGCAGCCAATATGGGTGCGGTAGCGGTTGGAGCTACAATTTATTTTGGTTCCAAACATTCTAATAGGCAGATCGAGGAAGTGTCATGGGCTTTTGCTCAAGCCCACGAGCTAGGTCTAGCCACAATCTTGTGGTGTTATCCACGCAATGAAGCTTTTCATACTCAAAAAACTAATTATGAGCGCTCTGCCGATATTACTGCTCAAGCCATACGCTTAGGGGTAACAATCGAGGCTGATATCGTTAAGCAGAAAATGCCTACCAGTATGGCTGGTTTTAAAGCTGTTGATTTTGCTAAATATAGTGACATTATGTATCAGAAGTTGTTAACCAAGCACCCCATTGATATGGTGCGCTTCCAAGTCTTACACGCTTATGCTGGCAAGGTTGGCTTATTGAATTCTGGAGGAGCCACTGATGCCGATAATGATTTAAGTCAAGCCGTTAAGAGTGCAGTCATAAACAAGAGGGCTGGTGGGCAAGGTCTAATTATGGGGAGAAAAGCTTTTAGCCGTCCTATGGAAGAAGGTATTGCCATTTTACATGCAGTTCAAGATGTGTATTTGGAGGAGGAGATTGGGTTGGCTTAGAATCATTGGGGGTCACAGCCTAATCAATTACTAATTATACGAGAAAGAATATTCTTGATTAATAGAATAGTTACCTATTTATACTTGAAAGAAAACTCGAATTATCATTGGCAGTTTTTTGGGCATCCCTGATTTTATCAGGTTTCCAATCAGCTTTATCTACACTAGAAACTAACAAATCAGTCTCTGTAGCAAGAAATAAATTTAGAGCAGGAACTTGATCAACTCCCAGTTCTGTTAAAGCAAAAAATATAATATCCAACATATTAAGATGTGCATATTCTGGAAAATCATTTTTAAAATTATCCTGAGATCCTGCTAAGAAAGCTTCTACATACAACCAGACATACAACCATCCAGCTGAACTCGGAGTTTCATCATCATCATTTTGTGCTAAAATAGCTTCTTTAGCATTTTCGTAACCAATTGATTCAAGAAGGCCAAAATACATAGCAAGAGCGAAGTTGTAAACTTTGGCCATACTACCCCCTACCATTTCCTTACCAGTGGTGAAATATCTTTCTTGTATAGACATAATGATATATAAATCTATATTATTATTTGTTAGTATATCATATAAATTGATATACTTCAAAAATAGTTAAAAAACTTTTTTAACTTCTCTAAAGCTTTTCGTCTATGACTCATCTTGTTTTTCTCTGCTACTCCTAACTGCGCAAAAGTTTGCCCACAACCGTCTGGAATAAAAATGGGATCATAACCAAAACCAGCTGCGCCCCTTTCTTCTAGAGCAATCGTACCGCTTACTTCTCCTGTAAAAAAATGTTTCTTGTCTGTTTGGGGATCAAACAGGCAAATCACAGTCACAAATTTAGCCTTGCGATCCTCAACATCCTGTAACTTTTCCAGCAAACCCAAATTACGCTCACGATCACTACCTTTTAACCACCTGGCAGATTTCACACCAGGGAAACCATCTAGAGTCCTAACCACTAGACCAGAATCATCAGCAGCTGTCAAAGAATTTGTCACTTGGGCAAAACCCCGAGCCTTAAGAAGAGCATTGTCAGCAAAAGTATTTCCAGTTTCTTCAACATCAAATTTATTTAAATCAACTGAACACTCATCATTAACATCGTCAAGAGAAACAACGGTCATAGGCAAGTCTGCTAAGATTTTTTTAATCTCATTTAACTTACCCTGGTTATGAGTAGCAAATAATAAAGCCATGAGGGAGTAAAAGTCTTCGGCTGCTATTGGCCTAGTTGACCCATCATACCGCCTAAACCGCCAGT
>CAZMMR010000023.1:8754-11766 GCA_964567445.1 uncultured Pseudomonadales bacterium | reverse complement strand
ACTAGTGGTCGCCGCTCATCAGCAATAATTAAGAATTTAGTATTATCGAACACTAAGTCTTCTTCATCATATTTCAGACTAATATCGTTAAGTAGTTGATAAGCTTCTTTAGTCTTTCCTTCAAGCTCATCAATCTCATCATTTAAAACAATGTTATCTACTTGAGCAGACAGAGCTGCCACTGTAGCCTGTTTTTTTGAACTTTTATTTAAACTCAATTTCCAATTTTCTTCTCCTGTTGGACCATGAGCCACCGCTCCGCCAACAAAAATATTGGCATCTCTAGCACCATGACGAGCATTACCCGTTCCTTTTTGACGATACCACTTCCTTGTAGTGCGATTAACTCGAGAACGATTTTGAGTTTGGCTGGTTCCTTGTCTTTTATTAGACAGATAAACTCTGATAGCCTGAGCCAACAATTTTGGATTTAAACTACCAAAAATATGATCGTTGACGCTAACATGGCTATCTCTACTGGTGGTTCTAACAACTCTTAATTTCATAATCTATTTTTTATTCGCTTGCTTAGTTTTTTTGTGTTTTTTGCTTCGATCTTCTTTTCCTTCAACTTCTTTTTGCACTTTATTGTTTAATCCAGAAGCAACCTCATTTAACTTAATTTCTTTTTTATCACCTGTCTTAATAATCCGTATAGTACTGCCTCTGAAACCAGGAATGGGGCCACTCAACCATAAACTATCGTTGCTAACATGAAGAACAGTTAAATTGGTAATTGTTTTAACTTCATTACCATGATGACCAGGCATCTTCTTCCCCTTCCAAACTCTACCAGGATAAGTCATTGCCCCAATAGAACCAACAGCCCTTTCTCTATCTCTCTGGCCATGAGTACGAGGACCGCCGGCCATACCATAACGCTTAACAACACCAGTAAATCCATGTCCTTTACTAACTCCTTGGACTTTTACAATATCACCAACTGCTAAAATTTCTGTGGGCTTAAGTATATCTCCTACTTTTAAATCTTGAGCACTTTCGTCGTCGTTTTTTAAAAACTGTTTAACGCCTTTTATTTGCTCAATGCCAAAAGAAAAACCGCTTTTTTTAATTTTAGTTCTAAGCGGCTTTGTCATGTTTTTTAGTTTCTTTTTGCCATAACCAATTTCAAAAATAATACAGGGTTGTCGCTGAAGATCGTTGGTGTCACGATTAACAGCCACACATTTTTGCTGTCCAACAACTATGTTAGACTGAATGTCACATTTAGTAACTGGCATCCTTTTACCCTGATCAGTCCAGACTTGAGACATCCCTCTTTTGGTAGCAAAAATTGTATTTAACATGATAGTTGATTTTTATCTTAGATTTTGTGTTTTTAAGTACAATCTTTAAAAAAGATTGCAATAACTGATTGCCTCTTACATTCACTTTTTTACTTTACAGCTCTTATAAAAAAAGGAGTTGTAAACTCTATGTTTACATCTTAATTTGGATATCAACTCCAGCTGGCAACTCTAGGTGCATTAATGAATCGATCGTCTTGTTAGTTGGCTCAATAATATCTATTAATCTTTTATGAGTTCTAATTTCATAATGCTCCTGCGCATCTTTATCAGCATTGGGTGAAATTAAAACAGTAAACCCTTTAGTCTTAGTTGGCAAAGGAATTGGGCCAACCACGTTTGCTCCCGTTGACAAAGCAGTTTGCAAAATCTTGCGACTGGCTTCATCTATAACTCGGTGATCATACGATTTTAGGCGAACGCGAATTTTGTTCTGATAATCTTTATTGTTCTTGCTCTTTGCCATAATTACTTTTTGAATTTTTAATCGCTGTTAAGTGCTATTTACCCTTATAGTGACAGGCCGTGATTATAATAAATTTTCTTTATCTTGTACAGTGTATTTTGGGTAGTCCAATCTTGACTTAATTCTATTTGCGTCCAGACAACTAAAATCAAGACAAAATTCAAATACTTCTTAAGAGAAAAACAGCCCCGCCGATCATGGCGGGGCTGTTTCCCAAATTTATTAATTACTCAATTACTTTTGTAATTGCACCGGCTCCGACAGTAATGCCACCCTCACGGATAGCAAAACGGAGTCCTTCATTTAAGGCAACTGGAGCAATGAGTTCGACGCTCATCTTAGCATTATCGCCAGGCATGACCATTTCCACTCCCTCCGGAAGCTTAATTTCACCAGTAACGTCGGTAGTCCTAATATAGAACTGTGGCTTGTAACCGCTAAAGAATGGCTTATGGCGTCCGCCTTCTTCCTTCTTTAGAATATAAACCTCAGCCTCGAATTTGGAATGACCTTCGATACTGCCAGGTTTAGCAATTACTTGTCCACGCTGCACATCTTCTTTTTTAATACCTCTGAGAAGCAGGCCTACATTATCACCAGCTTGACCTTCATCAAGCATCTTTCTGAACATTTCAACACCGGTAATGGTAGTCGTCATGTTATTGTCAAAACCAATGATTTCTACTTCTTCACTGACTTCAACTTTGCCGGTGGCGATACGACCAGTGACAACAGTGCCACGGCCCTTAATGGAGAAGACATCTTCGATTGGCATTAAAAATGGCTTGTCTAGATCTCTTTCTGGTTGAGGAATGTATTCGTCAACAGCTTCAATTAGCTTCATGACATTCTCTTGCGCTTCCTCATCACCCTCTAAAGCTTTCAAAGCAGATAGTCTCACAATTGGAGCCTCGTCGCCATCATAACCATATTTGGTTAAGAGCTCACGAACTTCCATTTCGACCAAGTCAAGCAGCTCTTCATCATCCACCATGTCGGTCTTATTGAGTGCAACCACAATCTTAGGGACATCGACCTGCTTAGCAAGCAAAATATGCTCACGAGTTTGTGGCATCGGACCATCTGTAGCGGCTACTACCAAAATAGCGCCATCCATCTGAGCAGCACCTGTAATCATGTTCTTAATGTAATCCTCATGACCAGGAGCATCGATGTGAGCATAGTGACGATTCTCCGTCTCATACTCAATGTGCTTAATGTTAATTGTTATGCCGCGAG
>CAZMMR010000023.1:0-8744 GCA_964567445.1 uncultured Pseudomonadales bacterium | reverse complement strand
CCTCTTCCTCACTGCACTCAACATCCTCATAGTTGAGAGGTTGATTGATGTCGCTTGGCATCTTTTGGGACAAGACGTGAGTCATAGCAGCAGTAAGAGTTGTCTTACCGTGATCAACGTGTCCAATGGTGCCAATGTTGACATGAGGCTTAGTTCTTTTGAACTTTGTCTTGTCTGGCATTGTTTTCTCCTTGTTTTATTAGTTATTAATTAATTTTGTTTATTAATTATGAATTACGATTATCTTTGTAATGACGAACTTATATTTTATCGAAAAATTCATCTCCTGTCAGGAGCAAATCTGGTCTTTGCCTGGATACAAGCCGCTTAGTTTAGCTGCCTTTTCTCTCTTCCACAATTTCTCTAGTGATATTACTAGGTACCACATCATAGTGAGATGGCAACATAACGCTGCTAGCCCGACCCTGAGTCATACTACGCAAAATTGTGACATAACCCTGCATCTCAGACAAAGGCACGATGGTGTTAATAATAACGACATTACCACGATTCTTAGTGCCTTTTATCTGTGCCCGACGACCACCTAAATCACCAATAATATCTCCCATAAACTCTTCGGGGGTGGTAACCTCAACTTTCATTACCGGCTCGAGCAACACCACTTTATTATGAGACAGGGCAATGCGCAAACCTTTGGCACCAGCCATCTTAAAAGCTACTTCACTGGAATCAACATCGTGATAAGAACCATCGTATAAAACTACTTCCATATCAGTTAAAGGGTAGTCTGCTAAAAACCCACGCTCCATTTGTTCTTTAATACCTTTATCAACAGGATTAATAAATTCTCGGGGAATAGCTCCGCCTTTAATTTCATCGACAAACTCATAGCCAGTACCACGGTCTTTAGGCTTGACTCTTAAATAAACATGTCCATATTGGCCACGGCCACCAGACTGCTTAATATACTTACCTTCTCCCTCTGATTCTTCCATGATTGTTTAACGATAAGCAACTTGAGGTTTGCCAGTGTTAGCATCAACATCAAATTCACGGCGCATTCTTTCTACCAAGACTTCTAAGTGCAACTCGCCCATACCTCCAATTAAAGTTTGCCCTGTTTCGGGGTCAACCTTAATCTCAAAAGTAGGATCTTCATTGCTAAGTTTGTTTAAAGCCACACCCATCTTTTCCTGGTCGGCTTTCGTTTTAGGTTCAATAGCTAAATAAATAACAGGCTCAGCAAAAGTAATCCTTTCTAATTCGATCGGGTGTTCTTCATCGCAGAGAGTATCACCAGTAGCGGTATCGCTAATGCCGATAATAGCTACAATTTCTCCAGCACGAGCCTCTTCTATTTCCTCACGGTCATTAGCATGCATCAGCAACAACCGTCCCACTCTTTCTTTATTATCAGTACTAGAGTTATAAACATAGGAACCAGCCTTTAGCACTCCAGAGTAAACGCGAGCATAAGTTAGAGTTCCCACGTGGGGATCGGTTTGAATCTTAAAAGCTAAAGCGCAGAAATTTTCATCCGGGATTAATTCGCGTGTCTCTTCTTCTTCAGTTTCTGGATTTTTACCAGTAATTTCATCTATGTCTAAAGGCGAAGGGAGATATTCAATGACAGCATCTAGTAAAACTTGAACGCCAGTGTTCTTAAGAGAGCTACCTGCAAAAGTCGGCACCAACTCATAACTGATTGTAGCAGCACGCAAAGCTGCCTTGAGCTCATTAACACCAATCTCTTCTTCCATTAAAAATTTATCCATCAATTTTTCATCTGTAGAAGCAATGGCTTCAACTAATTGCGCTCGTTTTTCTTCCATAATCTCTTGATATTCTTCAGGAATATCGCCTACTTCTGGCTCAGTATTAGCAACTTTATCTTCCCAAAATAAGGCTCTTCTCTCTAACAACTGGATCACTCCTTGAAAGTTATCTTCAACACCCATGGGCCAAACCATTACCGCTGGAACTACACCAAATTTATCTCTAATATCATCTAAAGTCATCTGAAAATCTGCTCCAAGTTTGTCCATCTTGTTAACCCAACAAATGCGAGGGACATCATACTTATCTGCCTGACGCCAAACAGTTTCGGACTGAGACTGGACACCTTCACTAGCATCTAAAACAGTAATACCACCATCTAAGACGCGCAGTGATCGCTCTACCTCAGCTGTAAAATCAACGTGTCCTGGTGTATCAATAATATTGATGCGGTAATCTTTTTGGGGGAGGTAGGAATCAAAATACTGCTTCCAGAAAGTGGTAGTAGCAGCAGATTGAATAGTGATACCGCGTTCCTGTTCTTGCTCCATCCAGTCCATAGTCGCTTCACCCTCATGAACTTCGCCAATCTTATAGTTACGACCAGTGTAGAATAAGATTCTCTCAGTGGTAGTAGTTTTACCAGCATCGATATGGGCAATGATGCCAATGTTTCTGATTCGCTTAAGTGGAACCTGTTTGTGATAGCTGTTTTTGTCTGCCATATTAGTCCTTAAATAAATCCTTTATCAAAATAAATTATATAAGATTTAGATTAATAAGTATTTGTTAATTATTCAAAAGTAATTAGTATATAAAAATTAGATCAAATTTAACAGTTGATGTACCAGCAGCAGAATGACAACCAAGGTGTCTCCTTGGCCTCAAGCAAAAATATAAGAAAAACTCGCAAATTGATATAAGATTTAGGAGCTCATTTCTGAGGGGCAAGCCCCTCAGCGTTTTGTCCATTAGATATGGACAAAGCCTGCTCCCCTGTCGCTTACAGGGTATTAGACCCTGAAGCTCCACTAAGGGGAATCCCCTTAGAACCCCATTCTAATTTATTACTCGAGACAAGTCTACCTATCGGCAGACAGACTCACGAAGTATAAATCATAATAATTTACCAACGGAAGTGGGCAAAAGCCTTGTTGGCTTCAGCCATCCGATGAGAGTGATCTCGACGTGCAATAGCACCGCCCTCTTCTTTGAGGGCATCAAACATTTCTGCTGTTAACTTGTCTGTAAAACTATGATATTTGCTATTTGGTCTTTTATTAGCCTCAACTACCAACCAACGAATAGCCAGAGAATTTGCTCTGCGGCTTTCGACTGGAGTTGGGATCTGATAAGAGGCCCCACCAACACGGCGAGAACGGACTTCCATTTTAGGAGCAATCATATCAATCAATTGTTGCATCAATTCTATCGATTTCATCTTCTTTTTCTTAGCAACAGTTTCTAAAGCTTGATAAACATGTTTCATGGCAATTGTCTTTTTACCGTCTTGCATAGTACGATTGATCAACTTCGCAATTAAAACTGACTTATATTTGGGATCGGGATCAATAGTTCTGTGGTGATTTTTTTTAGTTCTCATGAGAAAGATTATTTTTAAAAGTTATTATTAGGGTTTTTTTACACCATACTTACTACGACTGGTCTTACGACCATCAACTCCAGCGCAATCATAAACTCCACGAATAATATGGTACTTAACACCAGGCAAGTCTTTAACACGACCACCTCTTACCAGAACGATGCTGTGTTCAGCTAAGTTGTGACCTTCACCAGGAATATAAGCAGTCACTTCTGTCTTGTTAGACAACCTGACCCTAGCCACCTTACGCAAAGCAGAGTTAGGTTTCTTGGGTGTCATGGTTTTAACTACAGTACAAACACCACGCTTTTGTGGATTGGGGTTCTTGGTAATCTGACCAGTGTTAGAGTTGTAGTTCTTGCGTAAAGCAGTAGCCTTCACTCTTTTTTTCTTTTTCTTGCGTCCCTTGCGGATCAATTGGTTAATGGTTGGCATAAATCTTTTATATTTTCTTTAATATCCTGATTAGTTACTTGTTTTAAGAGTCAAATTTTAACACAAACTCTGAGACTGTTCTAGAGCAGTCCTGTCTATTTTCTCTTTACTTCTATTCTGCCTGCGCTCGTTCTTTGGTGGTTGGAATTAACCGACCAATAATAACATTTTCTTTTAGACCTTCTAGATAATCAATGCTTCCGGCGGCAGCAGCATCCGTTAAAACACGCTTAGTATGCTGGAAAGACGCGGCGGACAACCAAGAATCAGTATAAAGCGCACTACGAGTAATACCAAGTAATTGCACTTCTGCTGTAGCTGGCTCACCACCAGCTGCCAAGGTGTCATCATTAATATCCAAGAAATTACTGCGCACTACCACCTCTCCAGTTAAAACAGATGTATCACCAGAGTCTTTAATCTTAACCTTATCACCCATTTTGCGCACAATTGTTTCAAAGTGGCGATCATTAATACTAATACCCTGAGACTCATAAACAGCTTGTAATCCAGTAATAATATTAAGCTGTGTTTTTAACAAACCTTTAACAGCCAACAGTTCCGAGTGGTCAATCGAGCCCTTCGTCAATTTGTGACCAGCAGGCACTAGCTCATCTTCTTCAACATTGAGCTTACCATTGGCCGGTAGAGGATAACTCTCGAATTCATCACCAGTAGTTGATTGTACTTCGATAATCGTGGTTCCATCTTTTTCTTTAATCTTAACTTTACCAGCAATTTCAGAAATAACCGACTTTGACTTAGGTGTTCTAGCTTCGAATAATTCTTCCACCCTGGGTAAACCTTGGGTTACATCCAAACCAACAATACCAGCTGAGTGCTTAGTTCTCATGGTTAACTGTGTACCGGGTTCACCAATTGACTGAGCAGCTACAACTCCAACTGGGCTACCAATGGTAACCAATTCTCTACTAGAAAAGTCACGACCATAACATTTAGCACACATACCTTTACGAGCCTCACAAGTTAAGGGAGAGCGAACTTTTACTCTTTCCAGACCTTGCTTATCAAGTTCTTCTGCAACCTTAGGCTGAATAATTTCTCCAGCTTTAACGACTACCTTATTATCTATCTCAATATCTTCTAAAACAAATCTACCTGCAATTCTTTTTGCAAAAACTTCTGGCCTAACATCCTTGTTAATCTCAATCCCTTCACTAGTACCACAATCTTCTTGCCGTACAATCACGTCATGCGAAACATCAACTAGACGGCGAGTTAAATAACCGGCATCAGCAGTTTTAAGAGCGGAGTCTGTTAAACCCTTACGAGAACCACGTGCAGAGTTTACATATTCAAAAATAGTTAACCCCTGACGAAAGTTAGATTTCGTTGGCATTTCAACAATATTGCCCAAAGGGTCAACCACTAGACCTCTCATGGCTGCCAACTGCTTAACCTGATCTTTAGAAGCACGTGTGCCGCCAGAATTAATGATAACTTTCACAGCATTATGAGTGTCATATGACTCCCAAGTTAAATCAGCAACTTCAGCTGTAGTATCCATCCAAATATCAAAGTTATTTTTCTTACGCTCGCTATCAGTGATAAGACCTTGCTGATAATTATTATGAAGCTTTTCCACTTGCTGATTAGCCTCCTCGATAATAACATCTTTTTTATTTACAATCTCACAATCCGTCACACCGACTGAAATACCGGAGAGAGTAGCAGCTTTAAAACCCAAATCCTTAATATCATCAATAATTTGCACAATGACATCCTGGTCTAGAGTCTCGATAGCATCAGTCACCACTTCTTTAATTTTGCCAGCGCCTACTGCTTCGTTAATGAAAGACAATTCATCGGGAAAAATACTATTAAATTGCACTCTGCCCAAAGTGGTTTTAATAATATTAGACTCTCCATTACGAGTTAAACGCAGTTGCATCGGTTGTCTTAAATCTAGCTTGCCAATCTGATAGGCATGAGTCGCCTCATCAACATCAGAAAAGATATGAGGATACTCCTCCAAATTATTATTCATCATGGTGTGATAATAAACGCCCATAGCCATCTCTTTATTAGGAAGTATAATCGGCTGACTGTTAGCAGGCTTAAGTAAATTCTGAGTTGACATCATTAACTCTTCAGCTTCTTTTTGCGACTGTTTGGTAAGAGGCAAATGAACAGCCATTTGATCGCCATCAAAGTCAGCATTATAACCAGCACAGACACAAGGGTGAATCTTAATAGCGCGACCATCAATCAGTTTTGGATAGAAAGCTTGGATTCCCAATTTGTGCAAAGTTGGAGCACGGTTGAGTAAAACAGGATGGTTCTTAGTTACTTTTTCTAAAACATCGTAAACTTCGGGCACCTTCTGATCGACCAAATTACGAGCACTCTTAACATTAGGGGCTACCCCTCTTAGAATGAGCTCATGAAAGACATAAGGCTTAAACATTTCTAAAGCCATATCTTTGGGTAAACCACACTCGTTAAGTTTAAGATCTGGGCCAACAATAATGACACTACGACCGGAATAGTCAACGCGCTTACCTAACAAATTGCGGCGGAACCTTCCCTTTTTGCCTTTGAGCATGTCTGATAATGACTTAAGTTCTCGGCGAGAAGAGCGGCGGCGGCGACTAGCTTTAGTGTCAATTAAAGAATCGACCGCTTCCTGCAACATTCTCTTTTCGTTTCTTAAAATAATATTCGGAGCGCCTAGTTCTATTAGGTGCTTAAGACGATTGTTGCGGTTGATAACTCTGCGGTAAAGATCATTTGAATCGGAAGAGGCAAAACGTCCACCAGACAATTGAACCATTGGTCTTAAGTCTGGAGGCAATACCGGCAAAACTTCTAAAAACATATTCTCTGGATCTAATTCTGCCTTACGGAAACCCTCAACCACTTTAAGTCTTTTAATAAACCCAGCAGCTTTAGTCATGCCTTTATACTCATCTAGTTGCTCGCGTAAGTAATCTTCGAGCTCAATCAGATCTATTTCTTGTACTAATTTCAAAACACTTTCTGCACCCATACCAACCCGGATAAAACTTTCGGCTTGATAATCCATGAGTTTGATGTATTCATCCTCACTCATAACAGATTTTTTCTCAATCTTTTTTACCATCGACTTAATAGTGTCAAAAATCTCACTATTCTGTTCAATTTGTTCTTCCAAATCTTGCTTGGCTTGAACAATTGCCTTCTTGGCTTTAATCTTTTTAGCTTCTATCTTAATTCCCAAAGTTTCTTCTTTGTCGATTTTTTCTTTTAAATCTTTGATTTCTTGTTGTAAATCTTCTTTAATCTTCTTAATTTTCTCTTCAGCTTGAGCTCTTAAATTCTCTTCAGCTTTTACTTTTTCTACATCTAAATTATCGTAGATTGAAGTTCGTTTGGCTTCATCAACTGATAAAACGATATATTGAGAAAAATACATAACTGCACTCAAATCTCTAGGAGAGACATTCAGCAAACGAGAGATCTTAGAAGGCGCTCCTCTAAAATACCAGTTGTGAGCAACTGGAACGGCTAAATCAATATGACCCATTCTTTCTCTTCTTACTCGAGAATGAGTGACCTCAACGCCACATTTATCACAAACAATGCCTTTATAACGACGTCTCTTATACTTGCCACAGTGACATTCATAATCTTTCACAGGACCAAAAATTTCCTCATCAAATAAGCCATCTTTTTCTGGTTTTAGTGAACGATAATTAATCGTTTCTGGCTCTTTAACTTCACCATATGACCAATCAAGAATTTGGTCTTTAGAAGCCATTTTTATTTGAAGCGCTGAGAAATCAATAATATTTTTCATAATATAAGTCTTATTTTAGGTAATTGCTGACTATTAAGTGTAATTCCTTTATGATTCGTTATTAGTTTTTATTTACTCCTGATCTTCATCTTTATCATCATCCTTGTCATCATCAGCGCCTTCAGAGAAAAACTTAGCGGCATCTTTTTCAATCTGCTGCTCACTAATGTCCTCTTCATCTTCAGCTTCTTGCAAATCTAAAGGAATCACGTCTAAAGCTAGAGAGTTTAATTCTCTCATCAAAACTCGGAACGACTCTGGAACAGTCGGAGCAGGAATATCTACACCTTTGACCATAGCCTTAAATGCTTTAGATCTACCTCTAATATCGTCAGATTTAATAGTTAACATTTCTTGTAATGTATATGCCGCCTTATGAGACTCTAGTGCCCAAACTTCCATTTCTCCTAATCTCTGACCACCCATTTGGGCTTTACCACCCAAAGGTTGTTGAGTAACAAGAGAGTAAGGACCGGTTGAACGAGCGTGAACTTTATCATCCACCATGTGAGATAACTTAAGCATATAGGTAATACCAACGGCAGTCTTTTCGTTATAAGGCTGACCGGTTCGTCCATCAAAGAGCTGCACCTTGCCAGATCTTGGCAAACCAGACTTTTCTAGTTCGTCCCAAATACGCTCCTCATTAATTTTTTCAAAAACAGGCAAAGCCACCTTATAACCCAGTCTGTCGGCAGCCCATCCTAAATGGGCCTCTAGCAACTGACCTAAATTCATACGAGCCAAAACTGATAACGGAGAGATGATGATATCAACTGGATTGCCATTTTCCAGATGTGGCATATCCTCTTGAGGCACAATTTTAGAAATTACACCCTTATTACCATGACGACCGGCTAGTTTGTCTCCAATCTTAATTTTTCTTTTCTCTGCTACTCTTACTGTTACCTCTTTTAATACACCCGAATTAAGTTCATCGCCATTGGCTCTGTCTAAAACCTGAACATCAATCACTGTTCCTCGTTCGCCATGAGGCATCCGTAAGGAGGTATCACGAACTTCTTTGGATTTTTCGCCAAAAATAGCTCTCAATAATCTTTCCTCAGGACCTAACTCTGTTTCTCCTTTAGGCGCAACTTTGCCAACTAAAATGTCTCCTGAGTCAACTTCACTACCAATACGAACAATACCATTTTCAGTTAAATTAGC
>CAZMMR010000022.1:0-11842 GCA_964567445.1 uncultured Pseudomonadales bacterium | reverse complement strand
ATATAAAAATATTTAATAAGCGGATAAAATTTCAGTTTATTGTAAGTATTGTCTGCTATTTTATACTTTACATTCTACCTACTAAAGATAATATATGCAAAAACAACTTAATCAACTTAAAAAAGAGCTTAAAATCAGAGATTATAGTTTCAAGACTGTTAAAAGCTATTTATATGGTCTTCAAAAATATTTTTTCTTTAAAAAATCACACTTGCAAGATTTGGACATAGAAAATATTAAGGATTTTTTACTTAACGCCAAAATAAATAATATTTCTGGTCAGACTCGAAATCTTTACCTCAGTGCGATTAAGTTTTATTATCACAATGTTGTAAAAACCAATCGCAATATTAACATCCAATCAGCAAAAACTACGAAATCACTACCAGTAGTTTTGTCTAGAGGCGAGATCAAAGCTCTCATCAATCAAACAAATAATCTTAAGCACAAACTTCTTCTGTCTCTCACCTATGGGGCTGGGTTGCGTGTCAGTGAAGCAGTAAACCTTAAAGTCAAAGATCTTAATTTAGAGGAGCTAACTATTCATCTTAAAAAATCTAAAGGTAAAAAGGATAGAATCACTATTCTTCCAGATAAACTTAGGGTTCAACTGAAAAACTTCACTACTGGAAAAAGTAAAGATAACTTTGTCTTTTCTAGCCAGCGAGGAGGTAAGCTTTCTACAAGAACAGCACAAAAAGTATTTAAATATTCCTTGAAAAAAGCCGAAATTAAAAAGGATGCTACTTTTCATTCGCTTCGCCACAGCTTTGCCACCCATCTTTTAGAAGATGGGGTTGATGTGCGTTATGTCCAAGAATTACTTGGCCATCAAAATATCAAAACAACTCAGAAATACACACAAGTCACTAATCCAAAACTGAAAGATATCAAGAGTCCCTTATAAAAAGATTGCTACCTTGAGAAACTGTTGAAATAATGACGACTGGACTTCACTGCTCGCTCATCCCGCTTCGCGGGACTCGCTCCCAGTACTTCTCAGGCTCGCTTGATCTTAAGTCAGGTTCGCTTGAAGGGCGGAACATTGGCTCGCCTCCTAGCCAACCCTGTTGCTAAAAAAATGGGATAATACCCATTTTTTTAGAAATATGTCGGGCTGACTGGACTTGAACCAGCGATCTCACGCCCCCCAGGCGCGCGCTCTAGCCATCTGAGCCACAGCCCGTTATTAGTAGACTTGTCAATCCTATCAATTTCTTAAAATTCAACAAAACGTCAGTTTTCTATTTTATTATCTATTTAATCAACCAACTTAATCAGCAATCATATTTTAAACCAGGTTAAACTAAAATTCACTATTCAATTCTTAAATTTTCTTAAGTATAGTGGATAGTGAACAAAAACCAAAACTCTATTAATACTAATCACTAACAAAAAGGAAATTATGGCTAAAAAATCCAAAAAGTCTAAAAAGGAAGACAAAAAAGACAAGAAGCAGGACTCGCAAAAGTCCAAAGCAGTTAATATTGCTATGAAGCAAATTGAAAAAGAGTATGGTAAGGGCTCAATCATGAAGATGGGCCGCTCCCTAGAAAATCTTGAGGACATCCCCTCTATTCCTACTGGCTCGATCTCTTTAGATCTAGCCTTGGGTATTGGTGGCTATCCTAAGGGCCGCATTGTCGAAATTTATGGACCAGAAGCATCAGGTAAAACCACTCTCTGTTTACATGCTATCGCCGAGGTTCAAAAAGAAGGCGGCGTGGCTGCCTTCATCGACGTCGAGCACGCTTTAGATCCAGTTCGGGCTAACTTAATCGGTGTTGATTTAGATGAGATGCTTATCTCTCAGCCAGACTTTGGTGAACAGGCTTTAGAAATTGCGGAAAAACTAATTCGCTCTGGTGGAGTAGATATCGTTGTTATTGATTCAGTCGCAGCTCTGGTACCAAAATCTGAGATAGAAGGTGAAATGGGCGATGCCCAAGTTGGCGTTCAGGCTAGGCTTATGTCGCAAGCCATGCGCAAACTGTCAGCTGCTATCAACAAAACTAATACTTTAGTCATTTTCACCAACCAAATCAGAATGAAAATTGGCATTATGTTTGGCAACCCAGAAACAACATCTGGCGGTCGCGCTCTTAAATTCTATGCCTCACAAAGACTGGATATTCGCCGTATTGGCACTATTAAGGAAGGCGATGAAGTAGTCGGCAGCCGTCATCGTGTTAAGGTCAAGAAAAACAAAGTGGCCCCTCCTTTTAGGAAAACTGAGTTTGATATGGATGAAAATGGTATTTCTCGTAGCGGCGACGTCCTCGACATTGGTGTTGATTTAGATGTAATTGAAAGAGCGGGCAGTTTCTATAAATATAATGATGAAGTAATTGCTCAAGGCCGAGAAGCCACCAAAGAGGAATTGGAAAATAATAATAAGCTGATGAAGAAGATTGAAAATCAGATTTGGGATAAAATTAAAGCAAAAACTTCTAAATAAAAAGAACTGTTTATCAAGCTTTTTTTATTTAATCCAGATACAAGTTTAAAATTGACTGCTTAACTTCAAAGAAGTATAATGTTTTAGTAGTGGCGTGAACTCGCCTCGTAAGATGCTAAAGACATTAATTAACTTGAAACAATTTATTTTTATTAAATTACTCATGAGTTTAGATCTAAAGCGACAATTACCTAACATGTGTTGTTCTCGTCTTAACTCAGATCTAGATTAATTCTTCAGCTGTCTTGGGTTATTAAACCCATAGGTTTTGTTCCGTCACTCATGCGATTGTAATCACTAGTTGTGATTGTATTGATGATGACGTTAACTAACTATAAAGGACAAAACCATGACATTTTTTTCCAATATTTCTTCGCTTTTTTCCAAAGCAAGAGAAACAAAAACCACTCAAGACAAGCAGAGGCGCAAGCAGCGCAAACAAACTAAATCTAAAGAAACAAAGCAAACTGGCCAGAAGAGAAGCAAACAAGCAAAGCAACCTCATTCTAAACAACAGGCTCAACCTCAAAAGCAGCCTCAGCAACCAGCTAAACCTCAAAAGACTCAGGCTCAATTTCAACAAGAAATTGCAGAATTAAAGAAGAAGAAACAACGGCTGCAAGCAGAAATTAAGTCTGCTAAACAAGAAGCCGACAGTTCAATGCGCGAGGCAAGAGCTCAAGCCCGTGAAATCATTGTAGAAGCCAAAGATGAAGCGTTGCAAATTAAAGCTAATACAGAAAGAGAAGCGAGGAAAGAAGAGGAAAAGCTAAACCAAAGAAGTCGAGCTTTAGATAAAAAGATTGATAAAATTGATAGCCGTTTAGATCAAATTAGTCGTAAAGAGGAGCGAATTAGCTCTAAGCAACAAAAGCTTACTAAACTTAAACAGTCTTTAACTAACACTAAAGATAAGATGCTCGAGAGACTTGAAGAGATCTCTGGCATGACTGAGCAAGAAGCCAAGAAAGTATTGTTAGACGGCCTAGAAAAAAAGCTAACACAAGACATGGCTAAACTCATCCGAGAAAAGGAAGAGCAAACACAACAAGTGGCTAAAGAAAAAACTAAGGAAATTTTAATCGACGCCATGAAACATGGCGCCACCGATTATGTCGCAGAATATACAGTTTCAATCATTAAAATTCCTTCCCAAGATGTTAAAGGTAAGATCATTGGAAAATCTGGTCGCAATATTCATGCCTTCGAGCGCTTGACCGGTGTCGATCTTGATCTTGATTACTCAGACAGCGAAGTTCGCCTCTCTTGTTTTGATCCAGTCCGTAGGGAAATTGGGCGCATTGCTCTCGAAAGCCTAATCAAAGACGGACGCATTCAGCCTGCCAGAATAGAAAAAACTGTGAAAAAAGTCAAAGAAGAGATTGACCAAGTGGTGTTTGAGGCTGGTAAAGATTTATGTCAAAGGGCTGGTGTTTACAACTTGCCCATCGGCTTAATTAAGACTTTGGGCCGCTTTAAGTATCGTTTTTCTTATGGCCAAAATATGATTAAGCATACCCTAGAGGAAACCAAAATTGGAGTCAAGATTGCTCATGAACTAGACCTAGATGTCAATGTAGTTAAAATTGGTTGCTTACTGCATGATGTTGGTAAAGTTTCAAACAATCCAGAGGGCAGTCACGTTGAATTAGGAGTTAAAATTGCTAAAAAATATAACATGCCAGATGAAGTCGTTAAATGCATTGCTCAACACCACGAAGATGAGCCATTCACCGGTCCAGAGCAAATGGCAGTTTATATTGCAGATGCAATTTCGGGAGCTAGACCAGGTGCTCGCTATGAAAACATCGAAGAATATATGGAACGCTTAGAGGAGTTGGAACAAATTGCTACCAGCTACTCAGAGGTGGAAGAAGCTTATGCAGTAAAGGCCGGCCGTGAGATTAGAGTTCTTCTTAATCCAGAAAAATCTAAAGACAACGATGTCACTGTGCTAGCTAATAAAATTAAAGATAAAATAGAAAATAAAATGACTTATCCAGGAAATGTAATTGTTAACGTTATCCGTGAGATCCGTGGTCAAGCCACTGCCAAATAACAGTAGCTCATCTGGGTAAAATCCCATCCTAGATATCCATAAGAGTTAAGTTACAATACTAAACTAAACTAAACTAAACTATCTATGCAAAAAGCTTTAGCTATAACTCAAATTGTTATCTCTGTTCTCCTAGTAACTCTAATACTACTTCAAGCCCAAGGTACAGGCTTAGGAAATACCTGGACTGGTGGCGGAGAAACCTATCATACTAGAAAAGGAGTAGAAAAAGTTGTCTTCATTGCCACAATTGTTGGTATTGCCCTTTTTATTATCATCTCTGTACTTAATATCATTCGCTAACTAATTCATGCGCAAATTTTATTGGTATATTACCGCCTATATCAAAAAACATGGCTTGACATTTATTTTGTCAGTGCTGGGAGCAGTCGTCTTCTTCTCATTTTTACTTCCAATTCTAGGTAAAAAAGTTACCATCAAACAAAAAAAATACATTGGCATCATTGGTGAGTATAATCTGCAGTCTTTACCGAAAGAGGTTAAAAACAAACTTAGTGTGGGTTTAACTAAAGTTGATGAGCAAGATCAGTCTATTAAACCACTATTAGCTGAGCGTTGGATTACTGAAAACGATGGCAGGACTTATCGCTTTACTCTCAAAAAAAATGTTGCTTGGCAAGATGGCCAGCCATTAGAGCCACAAGACATTAACTATAATTTTAAAGACGTTGAAACAATCAGCACCCCTAATGACATTATTTTTAAACTGCCAGATACTTTTGCTCCCTTCCCTTCAGTAGTAACTGAACCAATTTTTAAGCAAACTGAAGGAAGTTATTTACTATTTTTTAAAAAACCAAACATTATCGGTATTGGTCCCTACAAAATTAATAACTATCAAACTAAAGGGGGACGATTACAAGAAATTGTTCTAGATGGACCTGACAACCGCTTAATTTACCGCTTTTATTTAACCGAATTAGAAGCAATTAATGGTTTTAAAAAGGGCGAAGTTGACGTCTTAAGAGACATTAACCAACCCAAAGATCTTAAAGAGTGGCAGGACAAATATGCGATTTTAGAACCTCAGATTAATTATAATCAGTATCTAGCCGTTTTTTTCAATAATAATCAACCAGTTTTTAGTAAAAATATTCGCCAAGCATTAGCTTATGCGTTGGATAAACCCAAAGATGAAACTCGGGCAACAGGACCAATCCACCCCCAATCGTGGGCTTTTCTTGACAGTAGTAAAAGCTACGAAAAAGATTTAGACCGCGCTATAGAAAGACTGCTGGCTACAATTCCACCCCAGAAATTAGATCTAACCTTAACTACCACTTCAATATTTGCTAACACAGCCGAAGATATTAAAAGACAGTGGGAAGAATTTGGGCGGCAAGCGGTTGCTTCTTGCCAACAAGATGAGGATATTGAAAATAAAGATTCGTGCAATAACGCTGCTATTTCAGTCCAAATTAAAATTAGCAACTTTCCAGACACACAAAATTATGAGTTACTACTAATGGGTCAAGAAATTCCAGTTGATCCCGATCAATACTTTCTCTGGCACTCAGACCAGCCCACTAACTTCACTAACTATCAAAATACTCGTGTTGACAGCTTGCTGGAAAAAGGAAGACAAACCCTAGAACAAAAAGAGAGACTAACTGTCTACCAAGAGTTTCAACAATTTTTACTGGAAGACCCGCCGGCCATCTTTTTAGAATATTTAACTAGTTATGATATTAAGCGTAACTAACCAGTAAAATCCAATATCACAACCCTCTTATTTTTTTTCTGATAAGCTCAAAGCCCCGAGTTAACCAATAAAAAGGCGTCACTCCCAAATCGTAAGCGGGTAAATAAGGCACTTCTTTTCCTCCAAAACCACGCTTAAACAGAGATACTCCAGCAAAACGATGATCGGGCTTGTCCTCTGGCGCTATCCCCCAAAAATTATAGATGCTGCAATTCCTCTTCTTAGCCTCTTGAATAGCAGCCCACTGAATGGCATAGGACCCAGGCCAGTCATCATTGTCTGGGGTTGAAACACCGTAATGATAAACAGCTTTTTGGTTATAAAAAATAATAAAGGCTGAAGCGAGCAGCTTATCTTCCATATAAGAGTTAACAAAAGCTACTTGCCCGTCTACTAAAAAAGTTTCAAACTGTTCTTTTAAAAACTTGAAACTAAAGGGTACAAAATTGTGTTTGTCTGCCAAATAAAGTTGATAGCGATGGAACTGCTCCATAAAGTCAGGATCAGTTAAAACCTGAGTGGTCACACCATCCCTTTTAGCTCGACGAATATAATAACGAGTATTTTTGCGCATTTGCATCAGCAGCTCGTCATCAGCTTGATTAAGATCCAGCTGCAGGGTTAAATCGGCAGTTAAGTGCATTGGAGCTGGCTTGAGTCCAGCTTTTGCGAATACTTTTCTAATGCTGAGTGTATCTAGCGCCTGAGGGCGAATACGAACAAAATGACAACCCTCTTGTTTAGCCAATTTTTTTAAGTAAGTAACAAAGACCTTAAAAAGATCTTGAATATGTTCATCATCCCAAGCTAATAATGGTCCACCGGCAATAGTTAAATAATCACCTCTTTTTGCTTCTTCTTTGATAACCATGGCCGCCCCGACCTGAGCCTCTCGTTCAAAAATACCCAATGGAAAAAACTTTTTACCAATCTTAGCTTGAAATAAACCCCAGTTGTAAGACTGCAGAAAATTAGCTTCATCTTGAGCCGAGACAAACTTTTCCCACTGTTTTTTATCGTTAAGATTTTTAATTTTAATGGCTGACATAAACTAATGTTTCTGGCTCCAATTAATAATAATGTCTGCTATTTTGTTGGCTTTAACTAAATTAATGTCCTGATGGGTAGGAAGATTTAATAACTGTTTGGCTAGTTGCTCGGCTCTCGGACAAGTGCCTGATTGATAAACACTGCTAAATTCTATCTGCCCGCTATCAACAGGTTGCCGATACCAACGATCAAAAATAAATATGCCGTGCTCCTTGAAAGTTTCCAGTAGTGCTGAGAGTTGTTTTGACTTAACTAACAAAGGAAAACGAAGATTAGTCCCCAAAGTAATGGCTCTCCTACTTATGGGAATTTGTAACTCATCAATCTTTTGTAAGCGGTTAAAGTAATAGTGAGCGATTTTTGCTCGATGAGCTAACTGCCGATCTAATTGTTGGCAACGCTTAATTGCCATTGGTGCAAAATAGGCAGGCATTGACCGATAGTGTTGATGGGGGCTTTTAATCGAAGTCTCTAGTAAGGTTAACTTTTTAGCCACAACTTGCATCAGTTTGCCAAGACCAAAGCAATAAGTGTGCCTAATGATAAAGGTAGTTAGGGGATATAAACACAGCTTGGCTACTAGGCGTTTGTGAGCTAAATCCTGTTTTAAAGCAAACCAATTAGGGATTGGTGGGTACTGCTGAGGTCTAGTTTTAAAGACAACTGCCCCTCCAGCCACAGCATCTAAGATTTTGTCTCGACCAAAAGATAAAATGACAACATCTGCTAAAGTTCCAACCGGCCGATTGTGACTGTCTCTAGCACCAACACTTTGAGCTAAATCTTCAATCAATAATAAATCATGATCTTGGCAAAAACGACTAATAGCCTCAATGTCATCAGCATAACCTAAGCCATGCTGAACAATAATTACCTTAGCTTGAGGAGCCTGCTGATAAGCAATCTTAATTTGTTGAAGAGTAACATGTAAGCTGTTTGGAGATAGATCAAAATATACCGGCTCTGCTCCTGTTCTGTTAATCGCTTCTTCTAAAGAAGAACAAGTTAGAGCTTGAGTGAGAACTTGATCATCATCAGCAATCCCATAAGCAACCAACGCGTATTCAAGCGCATCGCGGCCGTTAAACAGTAATTTAACTTTACCCTGAAACTGATCAGCCAAAATTCGCCTTAGCTTATTTTTCCGTCTTCTGTTTGGCCAAACCAACTGCTTAAAAGCCAATAAAGCATCTTGTAAATCATAATTGGAACCAAGACTATTAAAAATAGACATAATTAGTTACTTAACAATTTGTAAAAAATTTCTCAGCCATAAAGGAATCCTGCCCTCAATTACTACCAAGTCATTGTACTGCAATTTTTGCAGGTGATCCTTAATTTGCTTTTGATGAGTGAGCATGCTATTAGCAAAAACCGATCTAAACTGCTCACGGCCATCAATGCCAGTATAACAAACCCGATCAAAAATATGATCAGCCTGTTTCGCCAAATTACTATGAATAGCACGAGAGCGATGACCCAAATCAATGATGCCGCCGGTAATAAGAGTCATCGTTTCAGGCTTACATCCATAGTGAGTGCGAGCTAGAGCTAGCTCCTGAGCAAGATTAATCACAGCTTGAAAACCAACTGGGTTGCTAGTCCGGCCATCATCTAAAACCTTAAAATCCAAACGACTATCGTTAAAACTAATGAAGTAATCAGGCGGCCTAAAACTAACTAAACCATTTATAATCTGCTTCTGAGTTAAGGCAAAGTGTTCTCCTAAAGTAATGGCAGCCTTGAGAGCACTCAGATATTGTTTACCCACGATCTTGGTCTGGATTAATCGATCGCAATAGGTAAAAGATAACCGCCCTCTGTGGTTAATAGCTACATTATTTAAGTTGTTCTCAGCTTTGGAAGCGGCATAGTCTTTAATGTTGCCAGCTCCACCGTGTTGGCAAATTTGCAAAGCTCCTGAATCATCGCCGTTGTAAAAAACTAGCCCACCTTCGGGCACAGCCTGCACCAATTCTGACTTAGCTTTTATAATTGCCTGCCGCGAACCAAATAAAGCTAAATGCTGATCAGTTAAACCGGTAATAACCGCTAATTGTGGCGGAAATTTATCTGCCAAATAAGCAATTTCGCCTGGTTTGTAGGCTGCAAATTCGATAATAGCTAACTCCTGCTGCTGAAAGTGCTGAACAATACTGCGGGCCAAACTGTAGCGAGTATTGTAAGATTTGGGCGTAGCAAAAACTTTATATTTCTGACTAAGAAGATGCTGACAAATTAGCTTGGTACTAGTTTTACCATAGCTACCAGTAATACCAATAATAATTGGTTGCTGCTGTTTTATTTTTTTTTGCGCTTGCGCAAGAGTATGTAACACCCAATACTGAAAAATAATTGTGGTTGGCAAAACCGATATAATTACTACTAACGGCAATATTGCTAACAGCAGCAACAACCCCAAAGCAAAAATTAACCAATGCCATCGCCAGCCAAACCAAATAATTAACCCCATTAGAAAAAGAGAAGATATAGCTATTATTATTATTCGACTGGTAAATTTAGGGCGTTTTAAGCCAGTGCGAGAAAAGTCTTTTTTTTGAGGCAAAAGTCGTTTTAATTCAGTCTTCCCTTCGTCAGTGATTATAAAGTGCTTGAGTCGATAGCAACGATACTCTTTTTGCTGCACTACCCCTAACCAGCGCAGCCATCTAATAATTAAGGCTGGTACTAGTAGAACCAAAAACAACAGCTTAAGCATTGTTGTTTTCCCTAAGAAAGTTGGTGATATCTTTAGCAATCGCTTGTGGATGATAATAATGAGGGCAATGTCCTGATTGCGGCAGTGATTTGAGCTGGCTGTTGTTAATATTATTTAGAAAAATTTGACTGTGAGCAAAAGGAGTAGCTCGATCTTTTTCTCCCCAAATTAACAGTGTTGGCACTGTTATCTGCAACAGTTGTTCATGTATCTCTTGCTTAAGAACTTGTTTCATAGTTTGCTTTAAGAGCGCTGAGGCTTGATAGTAATCTTGCTCTCGAGCCAACTTGTATAACAACTTTTGCAGCCACTGCTTAAGTGACGACCAAGCAAAAACATAATTACCTAACTTAGCCGCAACTTTAAAAATCAAACGCTTAATAACCTTATGCCAACGACGGTCTCTGATTCCAGCCGGGCCAATTAGAACCAAGCGATCAAGATTGTCAGGTTGACTAGCAGCTACAACCGCTGCGATCTGACCGCCAAAAGAATGACCAATTAATGTTAGCGAATCTATATCCTCAATCTGCTGCAACACCCAATCTCGGTAGTCTTGCAAATTCCAGACTTCTTCCAATGGCGCTGATAATCCTGGTAAATTTAAGTATTTAACCTGCAAACCTTGGTCTTCAAGTTGGCTAATAAGCGGCTGCCACTTTTGCTCAGTTGTCGTGCGCTGACTCCAACCATGCAAAATAACTACTGTCGGTAGATGAGATGATTCGTGGTTCATAAATATCTAACTCCATTATAATGGAGTTAGACTCACAGCTCTATGACTAAGAACATTATTCGTAATTTTTACCTCGCCATAAAAAAATGGTTTAAGCAATCATCTATTCTGACCAAGATGGTATGGTTGTGCTTACTGTGGCTGATAATGACTACTATTCTTGCTGGCACAACTTATCTAGCTCTTAAACGGCGTAATTTCATGCTGGCTAAACACTCAGCTCAAGCTACCCAAATTTTAATCAGCCCTAGCCACTACTTAACCCTGAAACAGATACCTGCTCTGCAGGTAGCTCAATGTACTTTAAATTTAGTCAAGCTTACTCCTCATATACAAGAGCAGTTGCAAACAAAGTTAAAGGCTGTTACTCAGGCAAGTCAGACACTCGTTGCTCAGGATGATTTAGAGCTATTAGCCACTATTAATGACAATCTCCAACAACTATCTGCTGCCACAAACCAGTCTGCAATCTCTAAACTTATTGTAAACGAGCGGCAAAAAAGCGAACTAACTCGACTCGCTGACATAACCCAAAATCTACAACAATTTACCACATTACTAGCTGATAATGACTATCAGCTTATCTTCTTACTACAAAATAATGATGAAATTAGAGCCAGCGGTGGCTTTATGGGTTCAGTGGCTAGCACCAGTCTCATGGAGGGCCAACTTAGCGCTGTTAAATTCTGTGACATCTATGATCTTGCTGGTCAATTGCAACAGAGTGAAACTGACAGCTCAACCTTACCTCCGCAACCTGGAGCTCAACAGTTTTTAAGTAGTGGTGGCCGCCTAGCGATTACCGATGCCAACTGGCAAGCTGATTTTACTCTAGCAGGACCAGACATCCTATCTCTAATCGACCAAACCAGCTTAGGAAAAACAGACATTTTAATTGCTGTAAATTTATCACTAATTGAAGATATGCTTAAAATTACAGGTCCCATTAGCATTCCTGATTTTAATCAAGTAGTTACCGCCGATAATGTCAATGATATTGCCCGTAAAAACAGGCTGGGGTTCTTTGCCGGTGACAGACAAAAAAAGAATTTTTTAAATCAGCTTTACACTCACCTTAAACAGCACATGTCATCACTCGA
>CAZMMR010000021.1:0-12002 GCA_964567445.1 uncultured Pseudomonadales bacterium | reverse complement strand
CATTATACAGGTATTAATTACTAATTAAATTCCTGTTAACTGGGCAAGACCCTAAATTAAATCAATTTTACCCAAGACCAATTCTAGTCTTTTTTCAAGCTAATTGGTAAAGTAGAGTTATGGGGAAAAAAGCCGCTTACTTCTTTTTGTTTATGCTAATACTGCTAGTAGCAGCAGTAGTTTACTTATTTAACCCGTTTGGCAACAAAATTAAATCTGGTCTGCAAGTTATTACTCATGAGAGCAATGCCTCGTTATTTCTTAACGACCAGTATCTAGATAAAACCCCTTACATTAATAAAAAAATCCTGCCTGGTGAGTATACTTTAAGAATTGCGCCAGATGATGATACTTTGGCTGCTTATGAAACTCAAGTCACACTCAACCGCGGTTTGCTGACAGTGGTCATTTGGAAGCCAGGCCCAACTATTGAGACTAGTGGTGGAGTAATTTACGAGCTGGAAGAAATTAGTAATCGCAAGAAGTCTGAAGTATCCTTTGTTACTCAGCCAGATAGCGCCATCATTAAATTCGATAACAGAGAACAGATCTTTGCTCCCACTATCCTGAAAGAGTTAGTGCCAGGTAAACACGATTTCGAGGTCACGTTGCCTTCTTATGAAGCCCAACAGCAAACTATCAACCTAGTACCTGGCCACCGCTTAAACATCATGGTTAAACTAAGCCATCAGACCACTCAACCTCTCGAACTTCAAGATAAAAATAAAGAGGAAACCATGGTAGATAATCAAGAAGCAACGACAGCAGCCGAACAGACTCCAGAAGACAATAAAAATGATGATGATGAAGAAGAAGAAGATGAGCAACAACAAGGAGAGGAGTCTGGACCCAGTTCAGCCAGAGCTCAAGCCTTGGTTGGTGGCGAGCTATCTCAAATTGAAATTAAATCCACCAATTTTTATCAACAAGGTGTAGAAGTATTACGAGTACGAGATATAGCTGGCACGGGCGGAGTTTCGGTTGGTTTTGTTGAAGCTGGCCAAAAATATAATTACTTAAACGAAGAAGAAAACGGCTGGTTTAAAATTGAATTTGAGGACGCACTCGATAAGGAAAATAAAGAAGGCTGGGTCAGTAGTCAGTATGCTCAATTAGTAGCAACAGCAACAGAATAATCCTCGTTAAGTATTGGACTCTTGTAGTTTTGAATTTAAGTTACAACTGAACTTCTAAAATATAATTATCACCAACCTGATACATAATGCGACCCAAATCTTTAAGACCTGGCTCATCTAAGTTCTGATAAGCTTCTCGTTCTTTGTCGCCAACAATAATATATTTAACACGATATTGTAACAACAACTGCTTAGCCTGAGGGTTATTAGGATTGGTGTAAATCTTTTTCACCTCCTCCGTCCGTTGCCCAGGAATCTCAAAACCACCCCGCCACAGCCACTCGTGCACTCGCCAGCCAAGGACTGTCGGAAAGCCAGTAAAAGTAGAGACCCGAGCATAAGTAGTATAACTTTCTCCAACTGCTTCTAAGATAACCGGCTGGCCAACTGCATGCTTTCTTAACCACAAAACCAATTTATAATCATCTGGATGTTGCTGCTGAAGCCAGTTTAAACCGTTAAGGCCACGATAATGGTCAAGCTTATGATAAAAATCGCGGTAACCAAAATAAGGATAGATTAAAACTGTTATCAGAAATACAGCTATCAGCACTTTGCCAGCTACCTTCTTCCAACTTTGCCAACTCAAAAAATTAATAGTGCCAATCAACCAAGCAATAACCACATTCATTAATGTAATCGCCTGAAAAGTGAGTTTAAACATGGTGTTGGCTCGAGGATGATTGGGGTAAATATCCTGCATGTAAACAAGCTCTGGCAAAACGATCAGTATTCCGGACAATAACACCATAGCAATAATCATTACCGATGCAGGTCGTTTGCCCGAACTCCCGTTTTTCATCAACCAAGATCTAGCAGCTAATAAAGCCAAAAGACTAATTACTATATGTGGCAACCACAACACAGCCAGCTGCCACAGAGGAGAGTGTTCATTCGCAATCTTAAAACCTTCCGAAATAGATGTAAAATGTAAAAACCAAGGAGCAGCACCTATAGCCGCCATCACACCCACCAACAAAGCACTAAATACTAAAGGCATTAAGTATTTAATATCTCTTACTAACAAGGCTACTCCCAAGATAATCAACAGCAAACCATAAATTAAAACATCCCAGGCACTGGTGCTCATCATCAAGCCCAACAAAAAACCTATTAAGCCTGCCCAATGGAAATATTTTTTCTTCAGTAATTCAACCAAGGTAATATTGGCATGAATGCCATTTTTCA
Organism: uncultured Pseudomonadales bacterium; assembly: GCA_964567445.1. GTDB lineage: Bacteria > Patescibacteriota > Microgenomatia > UBA1400 > PJMF01 > CAZMMR01. Next base: position 9,678 of record CAZMMR010000021.1, on the reverse strand, counting down.
TTAGAGCTTGTAGCCAAACAAAGATAAGAGTCAGTAACCCCAAAACTAAAGGTAAATCCCAAACATGAGCATGCAGATCACTAACAATAAAACTGTAGGCAGGAAATTCATGAATAGTACGTTCGATAAATCTGGTAGCATCCGGGTACCAGTAACCTTCAAACGACAAATTCTTTAACCAATACCAAGCAGCTTGACCATTACCACCCAATAACACAAGCAAGCTACCAACAAATCCAGCCTTAATAACTGCAGAAGATGATACCTCTCTCTTCTTATCTGAAACAGCTGCCATTAAATTCGCAACCAAAGAAAAAACCTGGCTGCCAATTAGACCCATCAAAAACCCAAGCAGCAAATTGTAACTAAGATCAAGCGAAATTCCCAAATAGTGGGTGGCAATAGCACCGAGAAAGTGCCCAAAAGTGTAATAGTTGATGGTTTCTCCAGCCAACCACATATCTGGCGCTGGTAATGTCGGTGATTTCAGATAGGTCATCATTAACCCGGCATCCATAAACTTCTCCAAGCCCTCAATTTGAGGATTAAAGCCCCGAACTATAGTTAAGAAAAAGAAAAAGATGAAAAAAATTAGCTCCTGCGATAAAACTAACCGCCATTTTTTGCCAAACCACTGCTTAATTTCTAGCCAATGCCGTTGATAAAAAGCGACAGCAACAGCAGTCAACAAAAAGAAAATAACAAAAACTGACTGCCTAGTATTGATTGCCCAATTCAAATGTGCCCCAAACCAAATAACGATTGCTATGACAAGCCAAGAAGTTAAGCGGCCCAAAGCCCAACCAGCATCGTTTAGCTTATCTTTAAACAAACGATACACAAAAGCAAAACCGATGACCTGCCATAAACTTAATAGAAACCAAGAACTTACAATAAGGGTTAAGTCTGAGAGGAGTTGTGAGTCTAGCATGGTGTTTATTGTAACCGGCTACATGCTGCAACTCAAGAAATGTGTGGTTCTATGAGTCGCAGTGTGTATAGCAGTGTGTATAATAGACTTGTTGTGAAATAAGTAATAGACTAACCCTGTTGCCATAAAACAGTAATGAAAAAGACCACCAACCTAATCTCCAGATCTATTAAAACTTGGCTGCCACTACTAATCATTATTACAATTGCAACCATTTTTAGATTAACCGGTCATAACTGGGACCAGGGTCATTATCTACACCCAGATGAACGTTTTCTAGGTATGGTCACTAATGACATAAAACTGCCCGGTAGTTGGCAACAGTATTTAGACCCAGAACAATCATCACTCAATCCCCGCAATCATAATTATAATTTTTATGTCTATGGCAACTGGCCCTTAACTTTAAATAAATATGTGAGTCACTGGCGACAGCTGAAAGGACTGTCTAAAATTATTCTCCAAGGTCGCCAGCTATCTGTCATAGCCGAAATATTAGTTGTCTTGCTTGTTTTTAAAACTGTTAAGTTAATTGAGCATGGTGTTCAAGATCCAGAAATAAAACTAATTAACAAACGTACAAAATACTGGGCTGCTTTAATTTACGCTTTGTTAGTCCTACCAATCCAGCAAGCTCACTTTTTTACCACTGATACTTTTTTAAATCTATTTGTTTTTGCCAGTTTTTATTTCGCCCTGCATTACTTCTTTAAAGCAAAACTATCTTCATTGCTTATGGCTGGCGTTACTTTTGGCCTAGCAATAGCAGCAAAAATTAGTGCCATCTATATTTTACCGCTTTTAATCTGGTTGCTAGTTTTTAATCAAAAAATAAGAAAGAAATTATTTAACAGCTGGCAAAGACAGCAAATATGGATATCTCTTAAAAAAATATTTAAAAGAATCATATCTCACAAAACTTTGTTGCTAAAGTTGCTGCTAAGCTTAATTCTGTTCATTACTGCCGCTTACTTTACTGTGCGCATCAGTTCTCCATACTTGTTTGCCACTGACAACTTTTTTAACTGGCAATTAGCCTTAGGATTTCTTGACAACATCGAGCAACTTAAGTCCTGGCAAGGAGCAAAGGTGTGGTATCCACCAGCTATACAATGGATTAATCGCATGCCGGTCTGGTTCGCTCTTAAGAATTTAAGCATAGTGGGGGTCGGGTTGCCAATTTTTATCCTTTCTTTAATCGGTGTTATCTTGCTGATACAACAAAATATTAAAGCTTTTATCAAAAACAGTTGCCAACAAGTACTGATTTTAACCGGGGTGATAGGGTGGGTGGCAGCGTTCTTTGTTTACCAATCTAGCCAGTTTGTTAAATCAATCCGCTATTTTCTGATCTTATACCCATTCATAGCCATGGCAGCCAGTATTAGTATTAGTTGGCTGTTAACCAAGCTTCATACAATTTCCAAAACTGCATTTACTCTAGGGAAGGTCATTATAATGATTGCTATTTTTATCTGGCCTTTAATGTTCCTCAATATTTACCTACAGCCACATACTCGCATTAGGGCCTCGCACTGGATTTACCAACATATTCCCTCTAACAGCAAATTAGCTACAGAACACTGGGACGACGGCTTACCACTCAGAATGCCTCTTTATCAAAAAAAATATCGTAGTCAGCAACTACCTGTTTTTGGCCAAGATACTATTCGCAAATGGCAAACCATGGAACAGATTTTAGATAGTAGTGATTACTACATTCTTTCTTCCAACCGTAGCTGGGGGAGCATTATGCGTTTGCAAGATAAGTATCCCCGCATGAGCCAGTTTTATCAAGAGTTACTGGCTGGTAAAACAGATTTTAAGCAGGTAGCTCAGTTTAGCACTTATCCTAGTCTAGAGTATCTTGGTATTCCTTTAACGGTTGAAGATGGTTGGGCAGAGGAGGCGTTTAGTGTTTATGATCATCCGGAGGTGATGATTTATAGAAAAAGAGATTACTATTAGTTACCTTCCCCTCTAAATATGATAGCATCTATTATATGAACAAACAGTCTCTACAAACACTTATCAGAGAACAAATCATTGAAGATCTTTTTTGTGACTTAGAATATGATAATAGCACACTTTCCAACTATGTAGATGAGTTAGCTGTAAATATTATATTAAGAAAAATGAATGCTAACCAAAGAAAGAGAATGTATCACTACTTATTAAAAACCAAATTACAAAAAGCTAAGTCATTTATTTATCATTGCATTCCCAATTTTAATGAAATCTTTCTCATCTCCATAGAGAAAACTTTTAATGAACTGCTAGATTAATAATAATGACAAAAGAACAAATAGGAGATACAGAACCAAAAGAAACTCTAGGTTTAGAGAAAAAATTACTAATATTATTTAATAGCCACTTCCCCGAAGATAGCTTTAGATTATCAGAATTTATTACCAACTCCGGTAATTTAAATTCAGAAACAAAAAGAAGATCAGAAATGATCTATCAGGAGATGATATTTGTTTCTCTCGGAAATTACGATCTTACTTTAAAATCATTAAGACAAGTAGATCAAAAACTGCTAACACTAGAGCCTAATCCAAGACATGCATTTCTTCGAAGGCTAGTTAAGTCAATTAGAGGTAAAGTTGTTTATCACGCCCATAAAGATTGGATGTGCAGTATTGCTCGCCAGGAGCAAGAGAAAGCTAATAACGCGGCTCAGGTTTTCATGAGAACTAAGAAATTAAAGGAGGAGTTAGTTGAAGACCCTGAAACTTTTAACTTGTATCAAGAAGCAGCTGACTTAAAAAGAGAGGAAGTATCGAAAAGGATTGAAAAAAGAACTGCTGAGGTCGAAGATGAAAACGATAAAATTTTAAAAGCAGACGGCCTTAAATTCGGACATAAAATACAAGCTGGCATTCAATGCTTCAAGCACCGCCTTGGATTACTCAAACCCAAGATTAGCTGGGATTCGCTAGCAAAAATCGGCTTAACTCTAGCTGCACTACCAATGTTGATCTCCAAAGATTCAAAGGCCGTCGCTAATCCGGAAAATCACATAGATTCTGAACAAACAACCATTAGAGAGGCAGAGCCAACACACTCTAAGTATTATCAATATGACAACCAACATAGTCTGAATCCACAAGAACAAGTAAGTCAAGATTCCCCAAAAATACAACAGGCTGATAACTTAGAGGAAAGCGCAGATACAAAAAACATAGAAGAAAATCCTGCAGCAGTAGATGAAGAAGAACAGGCTGAAGAAGAAGAAGAAAAAGCTGAGGAAGATAGTGAGACTGAGGAGGAGAAAGTTGAAGAAGAGCAAAAAAAACCTGGCACCATCGATGTAAGCACAACTTACAACACAGAAGTAATAACTAGAGAAAACAATACACAATTTAAGATATTAGCAGGCATACCAATTAGCTTGAGCACTGCTTATTATGGACCAAGAATTACTACTGAATTAGGCGAAGATCTTACTCCACCACTACATAACGTACTTAATGCTATTGGAATCTTTCAAAATACATTCAGCAATGGCTTGACTCTTAAACCAGGTGAAAGAACATTTTTTGCGCAACTAATTAGCTTTGGTGATGAAACTTACCTGAATCATGGTAAGGGAGTCTGTCATCTTGCCCACACTTTTGCAGAGCTATTAGGAACTCAAATTCATCTCGCAAACGGTCAAGATCTTCCTCTATTTGTGGTAGATCCAGGAGGAGTACAATTCCATTCTACCAAAGAAGGTGCAGCTTATTTTGAGAAAGTATATTACACCCCATATGCAACTGGTATAAATTCAAGCCCAGCAGGACAACTTCCTTTTGCGGTTAATCCAAATCTCCCAACAGAAGTAGAGGTTAACCTGAATTTAAGCTATCAAAACACAAATCCAAAAGACTGGACAAGCGGTACATTTTCGCCAGTAGCAACATTAAATGTGAGTGGTTTACCGCAAGATAGTGCTCTTAGTTTCCAAAGAGTGAGTTCTGACAGAGAGCTGCTTACAAGGAATGGTGTTTTACCTGATAGACATAACAGTAATCCTTGGGTATACCGACCTAATTACAGCAATCCTGATATAAAGACTATAAGTATAGATAAATTAAGAAGTAGAGGGCAGTTGGCTGGTAACATTCAACCTTCTAGACACTCTTCAAACTGATGAACAATCCCGATGCCAACTTGGTATCAAATAAATTATTTTGATTAAGTTGCTCAATCTTCTTAGCGAGAGGGTGGTGCAGACCATACTCTGGCCACAACACCCACTTTCAAAAGAGCTTATAGCTCACTAAAGACGGTAAAGATAAATAGTGCAGCACTTCAATCCACCGAGTCTGTCTTTTTGGTAAATAACCAACCTGCTTTTTAACTGCAAAACCATGTTTTTCGAACTGCTGCTGCCACTTCTGGGCAGAGAGCAACTGATGGTGCTCTTGTTTCTTGCGTAACCAGCGTAAATAGAAATCTCCAAGAACTTTTTTACCAAGCAAGAATTGCTCCCACTGGTCGGTCATAACAGTTGCTAAAAACACACCACCAGGCTTTAACACTCGTCTCATCTCAACCAGAGCTTGATCTAAATCTGGAATATGTTCTAAAACACTGTTGCTTATTACTACATCAAAACTATTATCAGCAAATGGCAAGCGTCGACCATCATAAACTACTAATTCATCATAAATTTGTTTATCTTGGGCCTCATTAATTCTACTAGTGGCTAAATCAACACCAGTCAGGTTAAACTTGTTCTCATCGACCCCTTCAAAAATTAACTCCGTTAAAAAGCCATCTCCACAACCATAATCTAAAACCCTACCCTTCACATTTTGCAATTCCTGTTGCATTAAATAAATCTCTATCGGTCTAATTAAACTATAAAAAAGTGGCCGCCCAGCCATAAAACGCTTGGTTAATAAATTAAGCTTTTGATGATCGATTTCTATCATGATGAAATTAACTTTCTCATTAACTGGAGGGCTGGCTGTTGAGCAAAAAGTTTTTCGACTGTTTTCCTTTTTTTGGACAAAGTGTAAGAGCTAGAATCAGAGATAATTTGTTCGATTGCCCGAGACAGTTGTTCGACATTGCGTACTGGCACTATTTTTCCCATACCAGTTAGCTGCACCAATCTTCTCACTCCTGGTAAGTTGGTGGTTACCACCGGTGTCCCTGCCAACATCGCCTCAGCCTGCACCATACCAAATGCTTCTGTCTGATTAACCGAAGGTAAAGCCAGTACATCGATTGCCTGGTAAAAAGCTCCTAATTTACCATTATTTAAACTTCCAAAAAAATGATAATCAACATTATGCTTTTTTAGTAAAGCTAAAATACGCTGGTAGTAATCAGCCTCACCAACCACATCAGCCCCATATGGGCCTGCCAGCATTAGCTTGATTGGTCGCTCATAATCTAACCGAGCTAGAGCTTCTATCAAATAAGCTAGACCTTTTTCCCGGGCCACCCGGCCAGCAAAACCAACCCAACAGCCATTGCCTTTTTTAGACATTAATTGCTGATGAAATTCTGTATCCACTGCCAGCTTTTGCACTGGCGGTAAAGCATAACTAAATTTATCAGCCAGCAATTTGCCCGCCATTTTTGACTGAACATAATCTTGAGTGTAGGCCACAATCTCATCAGCTATCAGTAGCTGTAAAGAGATAGAGGCATTAAGTAAAAAAGCCGCAATTTTATTTAACCAACTACGCTCAAAACTAACCTGACAATGATAGATGGCAATAATTTTTTTGCCACATATTTTAGCCAATAAAGCCAAAGGCAAACCCTCGGCATTGGGGATATTAAGTAACACTACGTCATGCCGCCTTACTTCTTTTAGAAAACAAAACCATGACTGAGGAGAGAGAAAGCCTTTAGAAACCCGCAACCAAAAATCCATGCGTTTAATGGTCAAACCATGATATTGTTCTTGTTTTTTTAAAACTTTTTGATGACGAAAGGTAAGAACCGTAATATCATGATCCTCAGCTAAAACAGATAAGATTTGATTTGGGTAAGTGGTAATTCCAGAGAGGTAAGGATGAAAGTAGGTACCAAAAAAAAGAATCTTATTCATAATAATAGATACTACTGCAAATGTTTCTTTTGCCACGCTATCATCTCTTTGAGACCTTGTTTGAAAGCAGTTTTAGGTTGCCAATTTAACAATTTCTGTAATTTACTATTGTCAGCCACAAACCACCTCTGATCACCAATACGAGCCAAGTCATGGTTAATCTCCACCTCCAATTTTGTCTCATTATCCAGTAGATCTAGCACTTGTAACAATGAGTAGGCATTATCCGGGCCACCACCAATATTAAACACCTCACCAGCTGTAACTTCTATCTGCTCATGAGCTAAAACATAAGCTTCCAGCAAATCATCGACAAATAACAAATCTCGTACTTGATAGCCATCACCAAATATCGTAATCGGCAGTTGATTTAAAAATTGTCGGGCAAAAAACGCCACCCAACCCTGGTCTTCAACTCCCATCTGCTTAGGCCCATAAATACAAGACTGCCGAAAAACTACCGTTTTTAAATCATAATTACGAGCATAGTCTAAAAAATACTGATCCACAGCACCCTTAGAACAACCATAAGGTGAGATAAAAGACAAACTCTCATCTTCACCCACACCCTCAGGACGCGTTAAATTACGATACCGCTGTAACTCCTGATCTTTTTGCAGTTGCTGGTGGCTAAGATCGCCATAAACCTTATTGGTAGAAGCGAAAATAACCGTTGCCTGCCGATTATATTGGCGAACCGCCTCCAACAAAGTAAAACCAGCTTGCAAATTATTGTCAAAATCATAAGCAGGCTTATCAATAGAAGTAGTAACCGCAGTCTGACCGGCTAAATGCAAAATTAAATCTGCTTGTTTTAAATCATGCAAGTACAACGATAAATCCTGGACATCAGCCTTATTGATTTTTACTTGAGAATAATTCTCTTGCAAATGCTGAGCATTCACCTCCACACCCAAGCGGCTGAAGTTATCAACCACCACCACTTCGTTGTTTCTTTTAGCAAAAAATTCAGCTGCATTAGCGCCGATAAAGCCAACTCCGCCCGTAATCAATACCTTCATAAATAATCTTGCTTAATTGCTGTTAGAGCTTGTTTTAAAGTCAGATACTTGTGTTGATAATCAAAGCGACGATCGACTAAATTGGTAATCCAAAGAACGTCAGCCTTAACATGATCATGATTTAGATAGCGGACAATGTCCCAATTATCTTCAATAAAAATGTCTAGATCTAGCTGATTAATTAATTTTTCTTTGAATTGATGAGGTTGCTCGTCCTGGGAGTTCATGTAGCAATTAACAAAAAGCTTTTCAGCATTCATGCGATGCTGCCATTTTTCAAAATCTTTTTTTAAATGATTGAAGCGTCCAGTAATAAGGTAAGGTTCGATTAAACCTTGCTGTTTAAGCTGTTTAATAATGTTAAAACCAGGAGCTAAACAAAGGCTGGACTTGTGCAACAACTCCCAAAATAACTCCTGAATACCAGGCTCTGGCACATAAAATTCTAACTCTTCGCGTTTAAAGATTTTTTTCTTTTTAAGTAAGGAAATGAAAGGACGAACGACTCGAGCTGGGTTGTAAAGTAGAACCCCATCTAAATCGAAGCCTATTTTTAAAGGTTGTGCGTCTAATTTTGTCATAAACTTGCTATATTATAATCAGCGACCGTTGTTAGAACAAATCTGCTTTACTTGGTAGACACTACCTCGCTCACGACTGCTGAATTCAGGCTGATTTTCTTTCAACAACCAACTGCTTTCCAAGTTTAACTCTAACTCATCATCGCCACTAGAAACAAAGACATAGTCAATCCCTTCCTGCATCATCAACTGGCACCAATCAGTTTGGCTGATATTACTAGCAAAAATTTCCTCCAAGTTAGCGCGGCGTTCTTTATCAGGATAACCTAAAGACCAAGCAAAATAACCATAATCTAAATAAGTCTTTCTGCCCAACAAGAGAACAGGATTGTATAAATACTGGGTAGTGACAAAAACTGAGTCTGGCTCTGTTTTATCTAAAACCCAATAACCCAATTCACTCTGAACTGGGTCTTCAATCTTAAGATAGCGATCGTTAACTACTGCCGCAGCATCAAGAAAACCGGATAGAGTTAAGGGTAGGATTAACACAGCCACAACAATTTTTTTCCACCAAATCTGTTGCCAAATTTGCACCATCTGACTGGCCAATATCATCACCAAACCAATCTGAAAAAAATTAACTAGTTTGTGATTGTTAATGATATCTGCTGATAATTGCCAAAGATTAGCCATAGCAAATAATCCAGAAAACAGCAACAATAACTTTAATCTGACCATAGCTACCCCCTTTTGCCCAACCTTGCTTACTATCACTTTAATCAGAAAAACTACCATGAGAATCACCCACAGAACTAGATACAAGCCTAAATTGTGCCACCAATAATCAACAATGCCGATAAAAGTCTGTTTTTGTGCAAGAAAACCAAAATGCCAAGCTATATTTGATTGGCTTAGGCCTAAAAAATAGTAGAAGCCAGGCAGTGAAAGCAGTAAGGCCGCGCCATAGATCCACACCCACTTTTTAAGTAGACGTAAATTTAATAGCAGCATACCCACTATCATTAACAATGCAACAACATAAGCCGCTTGGTTAAAAAAGGGCAGAGCTCCCAACAACAACGATAGCATTACCGCCCACAACCAAAACCGACTTAACTTTTGTCTCTTTTGAGTTAGCAGTGT
>CAZMMR010000020.1:0-12188 GCA_964567445.1 uncultured Pseudomonadales bacterium | reverse complement strand
CGAAATGTTAGCAACAATGACCGCAACCAATCTATCGCTGTTTTAATCGATGATTTGACACAACTTACTGCTAATACAGTAGTTTTCTTTACTTTTTCTAGAAAATGTCGAAAAAAATCCCAATTCACAGTTGCCAAATTTTATCATTTTATCTACAAAGCCTCAACTACTATTACTTATAGTATCAAAATAATATGATTACACTACACCATCATCTTAAATACAATATTTACCTATCTGAAAAAAATGAAGGCTCAATTGATACAGAGAAAATGGCTCGTAAGTATTTGCTGGCAAATCAGATAAAAGATCCTGTTTGTTATTTTCATCACCAACATCAAGCCCACAGGGTGATTGCAAGTTTAAAAAACTATAAACAAAAAGCATGGGCTGATGCCGCCATCACCAATCAACCTGTTTGCTTAGCAATGATCGTAGCCGACTGTTTTCCCATCATCCTGTACGATCCACAGCATAATATTTTAGCTTTAGCACACGGTGGGTGGAAACCACTTTTGCAAAATATTATCGAGTTAACAGTTTTAGACATGCAATTACAATTTAAAGCCAACGTTAGTCGCATCCAAGCTTGGATCGGACCTGGAATTAGATCGTGTTGTTATCATTTCCAAAAACAGCCCATACAGACTCGGCTACCATCGTGGCAACCAGCTATTTCCCAAAGCGCAAAAGGTTGGTCGCTTAACTTACCCCTATTCATTAAAAACGAACTAGCTAGACTGGGCGTTACAACTGATAATATTATCGATTACAACCAGTGTACGGCTTGTCAGCCTCACCAATATTTTTCTCATTACAGAAGTAAGAAAGCTAACGAAAAAGACGGACGGATGATGGTGGCAGCACAACTTATTTGATGGCTATTTCACAACAAGTCTATTAAAAAACCGCGCCTTAGTCAGTGGCGCGGTTTATCTTTTGGTGGTTGGGAAACTTAAAAAGTTTTAGGCTCTTACAAAACAGACTCTTAAATAGGACAAGCGCCACTTTCACACTTAAGGTGCTCTAAATTGATATCCTCAAGGATATCACCCCCATCTTCACTAGCAGAGTTAATCTCCCTAATTACCTTCATAAAGTCATTGCTGTTAACAGATTCTTCTGGTTGATATTCGTAAGCAGTCTTATCAATCTTAGGCATGATGCTGCAAGTTTTAACTAAAGGTTGATATTTAGCAATAATTTGCTTGTACTTGTCAAAAGTAATGTTGTCAGGATCATATTTAAGAGTATAAGAAACCTGGTTGCCAGTATCTTCTAAAGGCTGACCATTCTCATCAACACCTATAATCCAATATTTTTCTAATAACATCAACCATTTATACTGCTCTTCAGGAGTAGCCTCACTAGCCGTTACCAGTTTATCACCCATACCCAATTTACAGATCTCTGGTTGAGTGGGAAAACCGATAGCAATTGTTCCTGGGTAACTTCTAAGTTCCTTAATTGGATAGTTGTGTTCTTGATACTCCTTAACTACTTTATCGTCCTCTTTAAACTGCACCCAACGAATATATTCTCGCATAGCTGGCAAATGAGCTCCCTCAGACAAAGCAAACAGCTTAGAAACAGTGCCTGATGGCTTAATGGTAGTGTTGGTATGAGGAACATTCTGACCCATCTTTTTGGAGTAAGTCTGTGCTTCCTCAACCACAACCCGCTTAAAGCGAGACAGAGTCTCCCAGAAATCTCGCGACTTATCCTCATCAACCAAATCCTTAAAACTATATCCAAACTGATTCCAAGCAAACTCATGAATGCCAGTCATACCAACTCCGATGCGATTGGTGCGCTTAACTTCTCTGGTATATAAACAATCCATGGTATTAACTCGCAGTAGAGCCCGGGTTGCTGCTCGGAAAGCTTCTTCAGCGTCATCTAAAGTAGGTGCATGATAAGGCACAACATCAGCAATAACACAGTAACCGCCTAACATATTTAAAGAAATCTCTCCACAAGGATTGGGAATTTGACTATAGTATTTGGCATTGGCTCGTTTAGCAATGTCCGACAACATTTTTTTAGTGTTAGGAAAAGGATTGTATTTCTTGCTGTTAGAAAACTCTCCATCTAAATAGCCATCATAACCATCATCATTCTGAACAAGTTTATGCTGGTTAACAAAGCCTGGCTCCCCAGTTTGGTCATAATACTGCGCTTTTAGAATTGTTTGTAATACATTTTGAGCATGATGATTATCTTGATCCCAAAATTTCTCATCAACAGCTACACTATTATTAGCGGACCATAAAAACCCACCCTTCTTAATAGAGATAAAATCAAGAATATCAGGATCAGTCCAGGTTTTAACTGCAATGCGAGCAGCACGACGAGCACCACCAACCAAAACACATTCAGACAAATAGTGATCTACGAACATTGCCTGCATCCAAGGCTTCATGCCTGCATTTTTAATAGTAGCTAGCTTCTGAAAAGCTTTCATTAAAGGTTTGGGCCCAGACGCTGGACGATTCTGCATACCCTTAATTTTCGAGCCACTAGGACGTACCTGTGAAAAGTCTAAAACTAACATATCATCCCTAAAGCGACGCTCATAAGCCATTATTTCCAACTTTTCCACAGCTTTAGCCCATCCCTCACGGGTATCAGGCACTTCAAACCAATGAGCATTTCTATATTTCTTCTTAGCTTCCTTAACACTTTCGTCTTCTCCCCATTCAAAATCTTTATGTTCCTCGTCCAAAACCACTCTTATAGAAGGCATATAATCCCAATCAACTACCATTAAATCGTCATCATAAGAACGGCCAACTCCAGACCCATTTAGCAATAAATAGAACAGTAAGTACGAATTAGAGGCTGTACTACAATTAGTAAAGACCTCCATGTTTCTACTAGGCTGATCCTTATCCCCATGTTGAAGATGACGACCACTTAACAATAAAGAAGCATTAGCAATATGTTTACGCAAAATGTTAAACTCTTGTTTTCGATGTTTTTTCTGATCTTCTGGTATTAAACGCGTATTACCATATGCTACTCTTTCTGCTACTGTTGGCCACTTTTCTAAGTTGCCATCTTCATCAGTTCTTAAATAGGTGCGCTTGGCTACAGCCCTACCTAAACCTTTGGATAGCTCTCTTTCTATAAATTTCATCTTCTTCTTAGGCAACTGCTTGCTGTCCTTGCTTTTAGATCTCTTTTTAGGAGACATATGGGTTCTTTCTGGTCATTACTGATAAATAATAAATGGTAATTATTAGTTTGTGAGCATACCTCGAACTTCAGTCCGCGGGAGAGACCTCACTCAACTTCTTGCAGTTTTTTAATTTCCTGTTGGAAATCTTGTATACTGTCAAAATCACGGTAAACAGTGGCAAACAACAAATATCCCAGCCGATCCACCTTTTTAAGTCTGTTGATAACCAGATTGCCAATTTGCCACGATTTTATTTCCTTGTCATTTTTGGCCCTAAGTTTTTTTTCAACTTCATCTACTAACAAATCGATATCAGCAATAGAAACAGGTCGCTTCCAAGTAGCTTTAATTAAACCCTTTTTAATTTTTTCTCGATTAAAGTCTTCTTTTCTACCGTCTTTTTTAATTACTTTTAAATCTAAACCTTCAACTCGTTCGTAGGTTGTAAAACGACGCTGGCACTGTTCGCATTTACGGCGGCGGCGGATTGCCTCACCCTCCTCGGAGTCACGTGAGTCGATAACAACGGTATCGTTACTAAAACAATATGGACAAATCATTGATGATTAAGAATAATATTTATTAATAGTTTTAAACACAACATGTAGTACACACCCGGATAAGTCACTACAACATATTGTGGTTGTAAAAGGTGAGGATTAATAGAATCTCACAACCGAAAGGTGGTGTCAACACTATTAAATATAACAAAGAATATCATCAACATTTATATTTCTTGCAGTTTTTGCAATAGTGCTTGGTTGTGCTGATTAAGTTGGTCGATTAAAGATGTTTGATCTGGAGAAAACTGTAAAGTTAATTGTTTTGATTGTTCGATATTTTGTTGCAGATGATCGATTGTTGTCTGTTTTAACTCACTAGGAAACGGCTCTGCCTCGAATTTAGACAGAAACTGCTGAGCGGCTAAACTATGATACTTTTGAGATTTAGTTAAAGCGGCCAAGGCCATTTCCACTTCTCCCTTGCGCAACAAAGCCCGAGCATAAGTAAATCGAATCCTGCCATAAGCTAATTGAAGCTTAATTTTTTCTTGAGTCGGCGCAACTATTAGTAATGCTCTATCTGCTACAGCTACCATTGGATATAAAATGTGATCGGGTAAAATACGCTGGCCAACATAAAACGTGCGCTTACTAACTTGCGTGCCCTCATAAGAATTTACCTGATTAACAGAAACTAATGAAATAAGCACTACCATCACTCCCGATAGAAAAAAAAGACTAGAAGTAAAGATTCGCGAAATTTTCATAAAATATTTTTAGACGTGTACTGTACTAAAAATGAAGCAATAATACCAGACCCCAAACGGTATGGGTCATAATCAACAAATAAACATTCTTGTTTTTCTCAAATAATAAAGCCTGCCCTAAAGCGAATGAAAACAGCAACAAAACTTGCACAACTACTGCCACACCAGTAAAACGTAAGACTATATTTGGCATGTGGAATACTAAAAAGATGAGGGCCACCAGCAACAGCTTTTTGCTAATAATTAAATGATCAAAAAAAGTAGTTAAAGTAGTTTGGATAAAAGCAAAAAAGAATAAGCTCTCCCAGAAAGCAGTTAAGGCTGCTTGTAGCAATTCTAACCAAAATTGATCAGCTACAAATAAAGGGACTGCAATAATTGGTCCACCGTGGCTTATGGCAGCAAAAATAACAGCTGTAAAGCCAAACAGACCTCCAAAAACCAGCCCTCTCAGCAAACCAGAAAACAGCTTGGTTGAAGACAATGATTCGAGAATGTGATTCTTATGAGTGATGGTAGCATATATCCAGACTGGCAGACCAAAAAAGATGAGCTTACCAACAGTTTCATCAAAAATAACAGGGAATACAAACAGGCCCCGGTATAAATACCAAAGAATTAAACTCAAGAATATGATGCTGATAAAAACAGTTTGTGGCTGAGTCCGAGACTCAGGGTCGGTGTTAAGCTTTGATTTTTTCAAGAGCAACCTTTAGGGCTTGTTGTTTGTTGTGTGAATAAGTGTTTATAACTAAATCATAAAGCTCTGGCTTCCAAAAATCAATCTTCTCATCAGGAGTAGCTAAGCCTCTTTTTATAACCCATTTTTGCCATTGCTGTTGATACATCCGCGACCATTTTTTAAGGTTAGTCTCATAACGTTGAGTAATATGCCGCTTTGCTTCTACTACTTTTACCTCATCACGGTTGACAATCCGATCTACCCGAACAGAGTCTTCACTACAAATAACTAAAATTTTCAAGACGTCATCTAAACCCTGAGCCATAAAGCCAGACAACCAAGATTCAATCAACCATTTTTCTTTAATTTGTAGCTTTTCTCTAATCCCCAAATCAATTTTGCGATCAAACTCTTCCCCATAAGCCGTAGCATCATGGTGAATCTTGTTTGTATTATCATAAAGTCCTTTTTCTACAGCATACTGACGCATAAACTCACCGCCACTAAATCCAGACCAACCATCAAACTTTAACTCTTGCTTTAACAAATTGAGTAAAGTTGTAGTTCCCGATCCTGGCAAACCTGAAATAGTAATGTTTTTATATTTATACTTATTCATCATAATCTTTCTATAGTACTTGCTATTAATATTAGATTTGTTGCGAAATAGCTATTTCGCAACAAGTCTATTATGCTACTTCTGATGAGAACGATAACAAGCTACCGCAGCCGACATAGCAGCACTAACTTGCTCAATCTTTTTTACAGCTTGCTTATAAGTTAACAAGCCTTTGTCTTTAGGAAAAAAATGAAAAACCCGATTGCGACACTCCAGCCAGGACATCCATAATTGACGAGCTGTTTCTGGAGAACACAAACGAGCCACATCATCATAAAGCCAATACTGATCACGCTGACGTTTGTGAACATCTGGATTAAGAGCTCGACCAATACGGAAACGATGTCCTTCATAAGTATTCCGATCAATCAAATTAAAATCATATAAGAATTTTTTTAAAAAGCCTTCATAGGCCTTAGACATCGAAAAAACCAAAAAAGAATAATCAACTAAATAATCTTTATCTTTTTGGTACCTCCTCACTAATTCTTGGGTCACTTCCACCAACTGTTTTTGCCAACCAGTGAGGTAACTGTACCAATTACGAGAGTTAAAAGGCGTCATATTTTTTATATTTATTATTAAAAATTTAATCCGAGAAACAATTCTCGGACAACTACTCCATTATAATTAGACCAGGATATAAGTGACAAGATCAATGTCCCTTACTAGTGCCTATAAACAACGCGCATGGCATCACGATCAAGTCTAAACTATAATAGAAACCTACAACCACAGGCAATTTTATTTGTTGATAATAATTGTTGAATATGTTTAGAAGAAAAAAGAAGAACCACCAGTCTCAAAGTAAAAAGAAAGATGGTAGTTTTTTGCATTCAATTAAGAACAGATTGCTAGGAAAAAGCAAAACTAAAAGGAAAACCGGTATCGAACGTTTTTTACCTAAACCCAAACCAAATAGCTTCCATGACAGGCACCCTAAACTAATTAAGGTTTTGGCCACGATCTTTTACCCATTAATCAATCCTTTTTTCAGATATTTAATCTTAATTATAACTTTGCTGGTGATAGTGGGTTTCGTTTATTTAATTAACCAATTACCCTCCACTAAAAACTTAACCGCTGATGACCATTATGCTGTTAGCACTCAAATCTTTGACCGCAACAATGTTCTTTTGTATGAAATTTACGCTGATGAAAACCGAATTCCAGTTAAGGTAGAAGACATCCCCGAGCATGTAATACAAGCCACCATCGCTATTGAAGACAAAAACTTTTACCAGCACTTTGGCATCGACCTGCAAGGAGTAATCCGTGCCATCCGCAACAACCTGACCAGTGACAACTTAGAAGGCGGATCTACTATTACCCAACAGTTGGTAAAAAATGCCTTACTAACACCGGAACGATCATTCAGCCGAAAAATTAAGGAGGCGACGCTAGCTGTCATGACAGAAATCGTTTATAGCAAAGATCAAATTTTAGAGATGTATCTCAACTATATTTCTTATGGAGGAACATCAATCGGAATAGAAGCAGCCGCTCAATCATATTTTGACAAAAGCGTCCAAAATTTAGACATTGCCGAAGCAGCTTTACTTGCTGGCTTGCCTCAAGCTCCAAGCTTATACTCGCCATTTGGCTCAGAGCCAAAAAGAGCTTCTCAGAGACAAGCGGAGGTGTTGCGCAGGATGAGGGAAGAGGATTTTATTAATGAGGAACAAGAGGAACAGGCAAAAAAACAAGCTCTCAATTATGCGCTAAGCAGAACTGAAATTAAGGCGCCACACTTTGTTTTTTATGTTCGTGATTGGCTTTATGATAAATACGGATTAGAAAAAGTGGAAAAAGGCGGGTTGCGTGTATATACCACGCTCGATTTAGAGTTACAAAACAAAATTCAAGAGATTGTAGCTGCAGAAATAGATGGTTTAACCCGTTACCGAGTTGGTAACGGTGCTGTTTTAGTAACAAAACCTAATACTGGTGAAATTTTGGCTATGGTGGGATCAAAGGATTATTTTGACATCGAAAACGATGGTCAGGTAAATGTCACCCTGGTTGAAAGACAGCCTGGTAGTTCGATTAAGCCTCTGATGTATGCCACCACCTTTCAAAAAAAGACATTACAGCCTGCAACTTTGTTAATGGATGTCCCCACCTGCTTTGAAGTGCCTTATCAAAAACCATACTGCCCTCGTAACTATAATGGTAATTTTTCTGGTATGACAACAGTGAGAAGAGCCTTAGGCAATTCTTTAAATATTCCTGCAGTTAAAGCTTTGGCTACTGTTGGCGTTGAGCAGTTTATGGATCAAGCCAAGAAACTTGGAATTAGCACCTGGAAAGATCCCGCAAACTATGGGCTATCCTTAACTTTGGGCGGTGGTGAAGTAAAAATGATTGATATGGCACAAGCTTTCGGTACTTTAGCCAATCAAGGTGTGAAGGTACCACTTACCCCCATCACTAAAATCGAAAACTACAAAGGTGAAGTTTTGGCAGAAGTAGATTCACAAAATAGAAAAGATGATCTTTCTTATCTTAATAACTACAAGAGCAATGGCAGTAAAGGTGATTTAGAACGTGTCATGGATCGAGCG
Source organism: uncultured Pseudomonadales bacterium (assembly GCA_964567445.1). Classification (GTDB taxonomy): domain Bacteria; phylum Patescibacteriota; class Microgenomatia; order UBA1400; family PJMF01; genus CAZMMR01. The sequence goes on along the minus strand of CAZMMR010000020.1, from coordinate 3,872 downwards.
CCAGCTTATCTAGTAAGTCATATTATGCAAGATAATCAAGCCCGCGCCACCGTTTTTGGCACAAATTCTGCTTTAGTAATTCCTGATCAAATAGTTAGCGCTAAAACTGGTACCACTAACGATATGAAGGATAACTGGACAATTGGCTTCAACCCTGAATATTTAACAGTTACTTGGGTAGGTAACAACGACAACACTCCTATGAGTAGTTTGGCTTCAGGCATTGTTGGAGCAGCCCCCATTTTTAACGACGTCATGACTCATATTCTGCAAGAGGAACCCTCAGTCTGGCAAGAAAAACCACCAGACATTGCTTTAGGAGATGTTTGTGCCAATGGCATGCCTCCTAAATATAGTGATGACAAGTGCCGGGTAATGAACCGTGATATCTATTGGGAGAATGGCCAACCCTCAAATGCTAAATTCGTGAAGCAAAAACTTTGGATTGACCCCACAACAGGACAGCCTCCACCACCTGATAAACAAGTAGATGGCCTCGAATTGGTAGAGCAAGAGATGCTTAAAGATCCTGTAACTAGCTTATATTGCGCCAACTGTAATCGGGAAACTAATGAAGAGGGTCGGGTTATGTATCCATCACAAACAGTTAAAATTAGAGATGGAAAAGCGGTAGTAGATAATTAATTTAACTTATATGGGAATGCTTCGTTATAAAAAATCCAGAGACGCTACTTGGTGGCAGAGCCTACGAAATAGGTTAGGTCTATCTAAAAATAGTAGCAAGGTTTTCAAAAAGAACCAAACTGATTCGATTAGAATCAGGAATCGCTTGCTTTTATCAGCTTTTATTATCACGATTTTTAGTGCTATTTTCACAGTTTGGTACTTGTGGGATGTAAATCTAGTTTCACCATTATCATCAATCAGTCAAATTAAATTTTTAGCCCAAAATCAGATTTTGGGCTCTTCCTCTAGTCGTGACTATGTTATTTACGGCTTTTTACCTTACTGGAATATTAGGCAGGTCAAAATCCAGCCAGAACTCACTCATCTAAGTTATTTCGGGTTGGGCGTTGATGATGATGGCACCATTATTATCAGAGATGAAGATGGTAACTTACATCCCGGCTACAACAAATTATCATCGGACCAAATGCTACTTCTAGCTCAAGAGCTAGAAGCAAACAAGCAAAGTTTTGAAATTGCTTTAGTCCAATTTAACCCCGACAAAATTCAAAAATTAGCTAATAACCCCGAAGCCCATCAAAATCTGCTTAGATCCTTAGACTCAATTTTGTTAGCCTATCCTGTTAACGGTATCAACATCGATATTGAGTACAGCGGCGAAGTTACGCCAGAATTAAGGGATGATTTTGCTAGTCTCATCGAAAAAATCAGCCGACACTTGGATAAAAAGTATAATCATGTCCAGCTGTCAATAGATGTTTACGCTACAGCTGCTACCAACCAACTAATCTGGGATATGCCCAGAATCAGTCGCGCAGTTGATTATATAATAGTTATGGCGTACGACTTTCATCGCACTAGCTCAACTCAAGCTGGACCAGTTGCTCCTTTATTTGGTGGTCAAGCTAAATCAGATGGAGACATACATCAAAATTTAAGAGAGTTGTTACGCTACGTTCCAAATGAAAAAATCTTGCTCGGCATTCCTTTCTATGGATATCAATGGCAAACTGACTCTAAAATTCCAAAAGCTAACACATATCCTGATTCTGGTGTAGCTGCTAGTTACCAACAAGTACAGGAGCTATTAACTAAAAAAGATCAGTATCAAATTGAAACTGGTTGGGATGATCAAGCCTTATGTCCATATCTATCATTTGTTGAAGATGGTAAAGATTACGTCATCTATTATGAAAACCCAACATCAATTGGCTACAAGTTAGAATATGTGAGGCAATTAGATTTAGCCGGTGTTGCTATTTGGGCTTTAGGTTACGAAGGACAGTCGCGGGAGTTGTGGGAAGTTGTAGAGACCTTATGATTGCAACTAAAATCGGCGTTCGCTTTAGGTAATATTCTTTCTTTAGATAATACTCTCCGCTTTAAGTAATGCTGGGCTCATCTAATTCACTCGCCAACCACCAACTCCAGCCACCCATCATTAAGAAAAATAAACCTCCAATGACCAATAGTAAAGTCGCTTCTATCGAACCAGCTTGCATACTACTATCAGTAGCGACAGATCCTTTTCGAGCTCCAGCTGTCGAGCTACTCCCTGCAACTATTGAAGGTGTCGGTGTTGGAGTTGAGATTGGAACTGGGCTACCAGAACCATAGGGAATATCTTCTGTAGAGCTAGCATCTTCACTGTACCCATCATCACTAGTAGTGGTATCACCATACAAATCATCACTAGCAGTTTGTTGGCTGTTATTATCCACAGCATCAGCCACCTTCACAGCATCTGGATCTTCAACATAAAATGTTTCTGTTTTAATCACCTCTTCACCTGAATCTGGATCGATATAACTGTAAGTAACTGTGTGCTCTCCTGGCTCCAAAGTTGCCTTCAAAGCTTCTAAATCTAATTCAAACTCTCCACTTTCATCAGCAGTGACGGTGCTTTCATACTGATTATCAGAGTGAACCTCGATTTTAACCTCCACATTAGGCTTGGCTTTGCCCTTAATTTTTGGCTGCTGAGTAGTATATTTTGGTTCTGCTGAAGATGTGGCTTCGTCATCACTGGCCAAAGATAGCTCACTGCTGGCAGTACTATCCTTAGGCAATGGCTCGGCGCTATCTAATAAATCTTGCAAAGTACCACTAACAGAAGAGTCCTGGTCTTGGTCAATTTGAGCCGTTTGAGAAGCCTCTTCGTCTTGAACGGGCGTAGCTGTAGCCGAAGGCGTAGCTGTTTTACCAGCTGTTGCATCGGTATCTGATCCTAAAACAAGCTCTGGAACTGGCTGAGCTTCTTCAATTGTTGTCTGATGAGTGAGTTGCTTGCTAATAGGTATACCCTGCACCAACAAACTAATAGCATCACTGGGTTTGAGTTGAGCATAGCTGTCTCCCTGTTTGGTTCGAGCTTGACTAATAGGGATAGCCCAACTACCAGAGGATTTAACTAAAGAAGACATGGGTGTCATGCCAGCGGCGCTGACATAAATAACACTCCCCTCAGCTGGTGTTCCGCTTTGGTTAGCAACACTACCATAAATTGTTTCAGCATCAGGAGCACTTTGCGAAACTTGGCTGGTTGTAATGGAAAAAGGCTGGCCTTCATTGTCAAACTCAGCTTTCGAACCAGTCCCCAGAACATAAAAGTACTCCGTGTTAGGCTCTAGCCCTCTGACAGTTATATGATGTAGCTTATAGTCCTCAATGGTTCCCGATAGTTGATCGCGGTCGTCACTAATCTGAGAGTTAAGTTTACCTGCATCGGTGCCATACTTAACAAAACCAGAAGTTGATTCTTCGGTGTAAAAACTAACAGTAAAACTGGTGTCCTTAAGATTGGTAACCTTAACATTCTTAGGAGTAGTTTCTGGGGTCGCTCTAGGAGCAAAGACACCAGTTCCATCTCCAAAAAATATTAAACCGGCTACTAAAGCAGCGATTAAAATAATTAATCCCAAAATAGTTGGGATTTTCTTCTGCATGACTGGTTTTGGTTGTTTATTATGTCCAAACATTAGAGTTAAATTCTGTTGTTGCTAACGGTTGGTCCAAATACCAAATCTACTACTAAACCAACGCCAGCATTCTGACTACCTATATCTACTTTAAGGGAAGTTCTAGGGTAAAGACAAGGCGAAGAAAAGGTGAAACTTGCCAATAAATGTTGGTTAACCAGCATAATTAATTGTATCCACCTGACTTTATTCCTGCTAATTAATGGTGTCATCCATAGCTGTTTCTAGATTTTGATCTAGTCCCGT
>CAZMMR010000019.1:0-12888 GCA_964567445.1 uncultured Pseudomonadales bacterium | reverse complement strand
TCATATATTTGGTGCGTACCATCATAGCTGCCCCAGTACAGGCATCAATTGTATGAGATTGACTTAAGTCTTTATAAGTTTGATGATATTGGCCAAAAAGTTTAGACTGAGGGAATTTATCTTCTAAGCCAGTAAAATAAGTAAAGGCTGCCCAGGGCTTGGGCTCGCCGCGATGACAAGCCCAATCAAAATCATTGTTAGCGAGTTTAACCTGGGGAGTAGCGACTGCAATTTGCGGATTGCTGTCCATGTATGTTAATAGAGCGTCCAGATCAGTTAAAGCTGTAAACTCAACATCATTATTAAGCAACATGACATAGCGTGTGCCAATCTTTTTTAGAACCTGATTGTTGCCGGCTGCATAGCCTAAGTTATCTTCTAACTCAACCAATTTAGCCCAGGGAAAATCTTCTTGCACCATAGTCACAGATTCATCCTGGCTGTGATTGTCGACGACAATAGTATCAACTTTTGTTTCAGTCTGATCAAGATAAAATTCCTGCAATGAGGTTAGAGTTTTCTCAAGCCAGAACTGACTATTGTAGTTAAGAATGACTAAACTTAATTTTGCTTGTGACATGTTGTTATTTTACCCTAAAGATTGATAAATATTATCTAACTTCTTAGAAATGATCTGCCAGTCATAATGACCTTTAACAAACTGATGGCCGTTCTTAGCCAATTTATGCCATAGTTTTTTGTTAGTTAAAAGCTGATTGGTTAAGTGCGCCATTTTCTTCGGTTGATTAGCCACCAGCACTTGTTGCTTGTTTTCTACGTTTAAACCCTCAACAGCAGTTTTGCTGGCTACGATTGGTGTGCGGCAAGCCATAGCCTCCAAAATCTTGTAGCGTGTGCCTTTACCACTAAAGACAGGCGCCACCAAGACATCTGCTTGTTTAAAAGCATGTCTGATGTCTGGCACGCGACCAGTCACCTCAATCCGTGGGTCTTGGTTCTGGTAACTTTTGATTTTGTTTGTCGGTGCATTGCCAACGATTTTTAATTGAGCTTGTGGTTGCTTGGCTTTAATCAGGGGCCACACTTTTTCTACCAAGAATTGAGCAGCCTCGATATTGGGCAGCCACTTAAAAGTGCCTACGTATAAAATTGTTGGGTGCTGTTGTTCTTGTCTCTTTATCTGATCAAACCAGTCGGTATCAACACCATTAGACACCACCTTAACTTTGCTTTTATCTTGAAGATACTCTTGAATATAATGCCGATCATCTTGGCTCATGGTAATTAAACGGTCAGCCTTGTGCCAGTAGTGTCGTTCCCAACGCTTAATTTTAGCAATATCGATATTAAGTAATAGTTTAAGTGGCCAAAAAGTTTTACCGGCATATGATTCATAACCAAGATATTCAATTGTCTGTTCTACTAAGATAGTGGGGATGTTGGTTTGAGGAATATGAGGCATCATATAAAAAGTCTCGGCGTGGATTAAGTCATAATCATAAGTTGCCAATTCCTGCTCCACGGCTTTAATAGTTTCTGGGACATGGTTGCGCATCACTAAAAAGGGATATGAGGAAAAAGCTGTTTTAAGAATGTTTTTAGTGGTAAAGGGCCGTTTAGAGCGCTTAAAAACTTTGACTTTATGACAAAAAGACTCAAGTTCTGTAATGTGCTGCCGTTCTTGCTCATCTTTTATTAATGAAAAAAGAGTAATATCATGCTGATTTGCTAGTTTTTTAAGCAGATTGTAGGTTCTAATCTGGCCTCCAGAGAGTAAGGGATATGGTAGATATGGAGTCAGCATTAAGATTTTCATAGATTAAGATTTTCGCAGGCTAATACCATCTGTTTCTTTAACAAAAAAATCAACACCATCTGAAGCTAAAATTAGGTAGGCTAAATTAGCCACTGAGACATCAGAGTAATTTTTTATGTTTTGATATCCAATTTTTAACAAAATGTGATGGATGACACCGCTGTGAGTCACAACCAGCACTTTCTGACCAGCATATGCTACCGACACTTCTCTTAAAAAAGTGATAATGCGCTGGCTAAACTTCTCTATTGTCTCTATATTGTATTCATTTTGGATTTTTTTAGACTTCTTGTTTCCAAGTTGGTTGAGTAAGTCTTTTAATTCCCGATTTAAACGATCTCGGTCTTTACCCTCTAACACTCCCAGTCGTCTTTCCCTAATTAGATTAGAGGTTTTAATGGCAATTTTGCGATCTAATTTTAGGATCTCAGCAGTCTTTTTGGCTCTGAGTAGATCAGATGAAAAAACAGCAGCAAAGTTAATTTCTTTTAAGTCTCGTGCTCTTTGTTTGGCTTGTGCAATTGCTTGGTCAGTTAAAGCTGAGTCTTGCTGACCCTGGAATCTGTGTTGCAAGTTCCACTCTGTCTCTCCATGCCTTACTAGATACAACTGGCATAAATTTGAATCAGATTTCTTCATTTTTTTTCTTTCTTAAATCTAGAATTAAATAATCATTAGTTTTTTTAACGGTGGCATACTGTTTTTCTAATTCCCGAGCTTCATCATCGTAACTAGCAGTCACATAATGAGTGGCACCAACATCAATTTTCTCTTTGATATTATGCCCAATAGGCCATCCTTTTCTTCTAGTTTGAAATAAAAACATAGTATCTCCTCCAGCCGGAGCAATGACCAGAGCATCTTCTGGCAGAATTTGTTGTACCACTCTTCCTAACTTATGGTACTCCCAGTGATTGATGTTAAAGTAGCCTTTTACTTGCTGCCAAGCTATTATAAAGCTGATGATAGCGATCGCAGCAATGACAGCTCCAGAAATGTATTGGTTTAAAATAATTTTGTTTTTTAGTTTTGAATTTAACCATCCATAAGCAACAAGCGCTCCTCGACCGAGGGTAAAGCTTAAACAAGGAATAATTAAGACTTGGTAATAATCGTGAGTAACATTACCAGTAGCAATCACTACAAAGTAGGTAATGACCCCCAACCACCAACTGAGTAATATGTCTAGCACCCGATTTCTTTTAAGAAAGTTAGTCAAACCAAAAATAACTGTTCCGACTCCTGCCAATAGTTTAGTCAGCCTTTCCCAAAATAACCATCTAAACCAAGCCGGACGCAAACGAATACCATTGCCATTAAATAGCCATTGCGAGGCAGGAATGCCTGCTGGAAACTGTTTAATCCAACTCCTCCAGTACATTAAAGGCATAAAAGCTAAAATTGGATACAAATATAAATTAATCTGTTTCCATGGTTTATCCTGATAAATAAGGATTAAAATTAAGTAAACTGGAGCAAAAAAAGCAACAAATGGTTTAAGTAAGATGGCAAGCGCTAAAGCTAGCCAAGACAGCCACCAGTGTAATCCTTTTTTTTGTTTAAGGAATGAAGTAAATAAAGACAAAGAAATAGTACTAAAAAACATGACGGCTGGCTCAGGTAAAATGACCCGTGAGTAATAAATAGAAAAAGGCAAAAATGCCATAAATGCAACGCTGAGGATGGCGGCTCTACTGTTAGATATTTGCTTAATAAACCAATATAAACTGATAATAGCTCCTAAAGAAAATAAAATAGAAATGAAACGACTTGTTATGACAAGATCTAATTGAGGAAGAGCTCTGACAACAACTGCTACCAGGCCATTAATAATTGGTAATTCAACCATTCTCCAACCCTGAGGATTGTCTTGACCAGAAGGTATATTCGATAAATCGTGATACCGAGGGCGCAAGAGATCTACCCCTTCTTGCACATAATGGTGGGTAACGGCAGCTGTATCTGCTTGCCGCCAAGCATGCCAATCTAAAACTGGGTTGTCGATCCGGTAAAGCCTCAGTAGAAAAGCTAAAACAAGAATAACCAGCAACCAAAATTTATTGTTAGAAAATAGTTGGCGCCATTTAATTAAAGAGTTACTCATAACGCTTAAATCCTAGCTTAGCTTTTATTGCTTGCCAGCGTTCGAATAAAGTCATTTGCTTTAACTTCTTTTTGTTTTGATCTAGGTAATAAAGAGCCATGACAATACCGGTTAAGGCCCAATAGGTGAAGGCTACCTTAGAAGCAGCGAAGACATCAATATAAGTGGCATTAAGCAGCAAGCCCATAGAAGCTCCAATGAAGCCAACACTAATGGCAGATGTATATGAGCGATCGACGTGGTGAAACTTATAAGCTAAATAGATACTAACAGCTACAATACCATAAAAACTGATAAAGCCCATTAAGCCGGTTTCGCCTAAAGTTCTTAAAAAGTTGTTATCAGTACTCTCAGCTTCCGTAAATTGATATTTGCCATCCTTGTTTAAAGTGGCATAACCGCTACCAACTAGCGGATTTTGCAAAAAGCCATTGATGGCATTGGGCCAGAGAGTGTCTAGTCTGATGGCAGTTGATAGGCCGTATTTGAGAGCATTTGCAGACCAAGTACGGGCAACTTTTTGATTCACATAGGTGACAGTGCCATCGGCAGAAGTAGTGGCTACTTTTTCTGTGACTGGAACATCGACATAAACATCATCTGGTTTTTCTGAAACAGGTCTCTGATCAGTATCAGTTAAGACATCATCAACTGCTATTCCGTTTTCTGGCGGCTGTCGATCTTGATCTGGTCTCTCCTTTATGCCGACAGTAACTAGCACCCAGCGTGTGGTTTGTTTGCGATAATCATTGGCGGTATGATAAGCATGATTGATGTTAGGATAGCCTTTGAGCACGTGCAAAAAACGCTCGTACATATCTTGGCCAAAACCGATAGTCATAATGCCGGAAATGACTAAAATTAAAGCATAACGACCAGCTCCCCACTTAATTTTATCTGCCAAGGTTTTTTGTTCCTTGGCCACCATCACTACTACCACTAAAGCCCCAAATAAATAAGAAATAAATGATGTCCGAGAAGCAGTCATTAACAACAACCACAATCCGATTAAATGAATGCCGTGAAACCACAACTTTTTCCATTTAGTTTCTTGTTTAAAAGCCAAAGCAAGCACCATTGATAGGGCAATCACTAAAAAGGCAGCCAAGTCGTAATGACCGCCGAAAGTTGATTGCACTCGAGCATGTTCGGTTAAATATAAGCGCATACCTTTAGAAAATTCCCTGTTCATGGTTGAAAAAACCGGCCAATAATAGAACTTCTGGCCATAACCATAAATTGTTACCGCTACTACCGTCAAAGTAAATATAGTAAGCAAAGTTTGCACGTCTTTTTTAGATTTAATGGCAGAAAAAGTAATGACGAAGAGAGTGAAGTATTCCATGTAACGGAAAAAGTGCAGAGCTGTTTTGCCCACATGAATCAGTTCTAGAGGTACGGTTTTAATCAGGAAAACAGCAGATAAAACGGACAGCAAGCCACTGATGGCATAAGCAACCATCAGCCACAAGACGATGTTGCACCAACTGATTTTTTTTCTAAACACCTGCACCAGCCAGATTAAAGCCGCCAACAAGACAAAGACGTCCTCAAGTCGAACGCGGACTATATAACCAGGAATTGCTTCGAGCAAAGGCAGTTTTGGATAAAGAGGAATAAAAGCAATTAAGAAACCACTCATTAAAAGTAGGATATGTTCATCCAGCCAGTGAAAGAGTTGTTTAAGTTTAGTTAACATCTTGTTTGACATAAATTGACATAAAACTAATATTATAAAGCTAATATTGTATAGCTAACACTTTTTAAAACTAATCAAGAGTTTTAATTGCCTTTTTGTAAACTCTAGCTCGACTTTTATCTCCTAAAATTGTACCAAAAATTAAGATTCGCAACAGTGCTCCTATCATCAACAGGCTTTTTAGGGGAAACATTTGCCAGTGAGGCTTGTGTTTAGCCCAAATGTAAATATAGCCTTTAAACTCTCCAATTAAGGCTTGTTTGTTGTTAGAGCTGGCACTGCCATAGTGGATAACCTGAGCTTTGGGATCGATGGCTACATCCCAATGATGATGTTGAGCTCTCAGGCAAAATTCAACATCCTCACCATACATAAAGATGTTGGAATCGAGTACACCAATTTCGTTAAAGACTTGCTTTTTAACTGCCATGGCTGTTGCTCCCACCCAATTCTTTGCCACTAGCTTCTCTTGATTTGCGCTAACTTTATGAGATTTACAAGAGCGACCAGTATGTTGTGTTGAAGGGAGAATTTGCCCCAGTAGTGGCATTTTATCGATCATCAGCATATGAACAGCGACTGAAAGCAGACTGGGGAAGGAGCCACCCTGAGATTGGACTGTTCCGTCTGGATTGAGTAATAAAGCAGCTAAAATTCCCAATTTGTCTAACTCTCCCCGATGAGAACTTAAAGTAGCAGTGATATCTTTTTTTGGTTGTTGCTGAAAAGTTTGTACTAGCTGCTGCAAGGCACCATTTTTAACAATAGTGTCTGAGTTAAGCAGCAAAACAATCTCTCCCAAACTCTGGTTAATGCCAATGTTATTGGCTTTGGCAAAACCAAGGTTTTCTTTATTTTTAATAATTCTTAAATATGGGGTATGGGCTTTGATTTGGGTAATTTGTTTGAGGGTTTCGTCTGTTGAATTGTTGTCGACTACGATCAATTCTGCTTTTTCTTGAAACTGCGGAGATATTTCTAACTCAGCAATAACGCTTTTAACAGCTTGCGTGGTGAGATCAGCGGTGTTGTAGGAAACAATAATAACGGACAGAATGATATCGGATTGTGCCATATTCAATAAATAATTTTGTGCGGAGTTTGTGGGCAATATGATAATAGCTGTTAATACTACTGGAAAAGTCTGGGTCGTCCTAAGCGATAATTAAGTTGTTGGACATCGCGGTTACCGATCTTTTTGGCAGGAACGCCAGCAACAATAGTTTTGGCTGGAACATCTTTAGTAACAACTGCTCCTGCTGCAACTACTGCCCCTTTGCCAATGGTAACACCAGGTAAAATAATGGCTCTGGGACCAATAAAAACATAATCATCAATAGTTACCTTGGCTTCGATGGCTTGCATGGTGGGGCTGGTTAAGTCATGTTGACTAGTCCAAATCATAACTTCAGAAGCAATATCGACGTGATTGCCAATGATTAAACCTCCGTTTGAGTTGGGCAGCTGTTGGCGACCATCTAGAGTTGCTCGTTCACCGACTAAGGTATTGCTGCCAATTTTAATATGGTGCGGGTCATAAATACGGGCTTTCATATGGACAGTTGAACCATGGCCAATTTTCATACCGGCTAACCTATAAAACAGCTTTCTAAGACTATGAAAGGGAATGTTGCCTACACACCACCACAGGAAACCAGTAATAAACTCTAATTTCCAAGCCAGAAGGCGATTGATTATTTTATCTATAACCTGCTTACTACTAAGAGATTGACCATCTTTGTCGGTGATTGGCATATAAATATGATTAGTTATTAGGATAGTTGATACTTAAATGCTGATAGGCTTTTTTAGTGATGACTCTACCCTGTGACGTACGTTGGATGAAGCCAATTTGTAATAAATATGGCTCCAATACCTCCTCAACAGTGCCAGGATCCTCATGAATAGTAGCAGCAATAGTTTTAAGTCCGACTGGGCCACCTTCATGTTTGTTGATTATTTTAGATAAAAAAGAGCGTTCATTATTATCCAACCCTAACTTATCAATGGCTAGCATATCGAGAGCTTTATTGACGGAATTGGTACTGATTTGCTCGTGTTCATTAACTTGGGCAAAGTCACGGACTCTTTTTAAGAGTTTGAGAGCAATCCTGGGCGTACCACGAGACCTAGTGGCTAGAGCCAACGCTGCTGGTTCATCAAGCTTGACCCGTAATTTGTCTGCAGCACGAGTTAATATCTGAACTAAATCTTGGGGCTGATAGAATTTTAATCGATGAATGATGCCAAATCGATCTCGGAAAGGCCCAGCTAATAAACCAAAACGGGTGGTGGCTCCCACTAAAGTAAATTTGGGTAAATCTAAGCGAACAGTGCGAGCAGAAGGTCCTTTGCCGATGATAATATCAAGAGCATGATCTTCCATAGCTGGATACAAAGTTTCTTCAACTGCCTTGGGTAGGCGATGAATTTCGTCGATAAATAAGACATCGCCATCTTTAAGATTAGTTAAAATAGCTGCCAAATCTCCGGTTTTAGCCAGAGCTGTGCCAGAGGTTACTTTAATGTTAACCTCTAGTTCTTTAGCAACCAGGTGTGACAGGGTAGTCTTACCTAAGCCTGGGGGGCCATAGAGCAAAATATGGTCTAGGGGTTCATTCCGTTGCTTAGTGGCTTTGATAGCAATGCGGATTGACTTTTTAATTAAAGGTTGGCCAAAGAATTCCTGCCAATCCCTGGCGCGCAAGGAGTTAAGGAGATGGTCCTCGTCGTGATTGTGTTTAACTTGAGTGTCTTGATTGGGACTCATAGGCATATCATAGTATAACTAAAGTGGTTGCGAAACAATAATAGACTTGTTGCCAAATAAAGAAAGACAATTGTCTATCCTAGCCTCTTGAGAACAGCCTTAACTGCTTCTTCAACAGACAGCTCCTCCAAATCAATCTTGTTAATTCTATCAGCAATGTCGCCTTCATCATAACCAAGAGCCAGCAGAGCTTCGTAAACATCTCGCTCCTCATTAGAACGAGGGCCTAAACTTAACTCTTTTAAGCTACCCAGCTTTGATTTTAATTCCAAAATAATCTTTTGAGCGGTTTTCTTACCAATTCTGGGCACAGCTTTAAAAAATGAAACTTTGGCATTTTGCACCGCATCAACAATCATTTCTGGATCGCGGTCAACAATATCAAGACCAGTTTTGGGCCCCACCCCAGACACACCAATCATTAGTTCAAACAGCTTGAGTTGGTCGCGGGAAATAAAGCCGTATAGTTCTAAACGGTCTTCACGAACATAGGTATAGGTAAAAAGCTCCACCACCTCCTCTGTCATCATATTACGGGTGCGATTGCCTACCTCTACTCGATAGCCGACACCGTTAACGACAATGATGACATCATCATTAAAAAACTTTGGCTCACCTTGTAAATAACCGATCATAATATTCCTTTGTTTAATTTAAATCTATTAATTCTAATATACCTACTGGCCGCTAACAGGAAATCAAAACTAATTTGCTATGAACTTGCAGTTTACCTTAAGCATAAAACTTCCTAGTCCGCGACTGAATACTGTCTGTTAAAACCACCGCCAAAGCATCGATGGCATCGTCGACAATCTTTTCATTCCTGAGTTTAAATTCCATTCTAATCATTTTTTCTACTGCTTTCTTATCGGCGTGGCCATTACCGGTAACGGTTTGTTTAATGGTATTGGGATTATATTGATTAACCGGCAACTGATTGCGAATTAAACAAGCTAAAATAATACCCCTGGTTTCGGAAACTTGCATGGCAGTTTTAGTATTTTTGGAAAAGAATAAAGTTTCGACTGCTGCTTGAGTGGGTTGATAACGATCTATAACAGCCTGCAACTCTTCTTCTAGCTGTTGATAGCGACTAAAAAGATCAGCACTTTTAGGAGTTTGGATGCAATCCAGTTCAATTTCTTGCCAACTAGAACCATCATAGCGACCAACAGCCCAGCCTAAACGACCATAACCAGGATCGATACCAAGAAATGTTTGCATTTAGCCTCCCTTTTCTTCTAAGGCAATCTTTACTAATTCATCTAAAATTTTATTAGCGCTTGCCTGCCAACTAAACTTGTGGATTTGCTTGTTCATGCGCTTGATGTAGCGCTGCTTCTCTTTTGGCTTCATCTGCCACACTACTCTCATAGTTTCGGCAACTAGTTCTGGTTTGTAAGGATTAACCTTAAGCCCAGCATCACCCACCACTTCAGGCAAGCTGCTACCATCACTAACGATTGGTAATGTTTTAAAATGCATCGACTCTAGTGGAGGCATACCAAAACCCTCAGAAAAACCAATTAAAATAGTGGCCAGGGCCTGTTGATAAAGCGTATTCTTAAGCTGATTAGGAACAAAGTCGGTAAGAACGATTTGGTCTTGGACAGGCGAACTTTTAATTTTATCTAGGATTGGTTGCGCCAACCAGCCAACCTTACCAGCAATAACTAATTGTGGTTGGATTTCGTTCTCTTGCATGTTTTGGCAGAAAAGTTCGTAAGCTGTAATTAAGTTAAGTAAATTTTTGCGCGGTTGGAGAGTGCCAACAAATAAAAAATATGGTTGCTGAATATTGTGTTTTTTAAAAAAGGCTCTAACTCTAACTGCAGGTGCGTTTTTTTCTTCAAGAAAGACGTTAGGGTAAGCCACTACAATTTTATTAGGGTCAATTTGATAATGCCTAACTATTTCATGTTTGGTAAAGTTGCTAATAGCCACTATTTTGGCTGCTTTTTGCACACTATATTTAGTCCAGTTTTTAAGTTGTAGCCAGTCATTTTGTTTAAACTGCTGCTTATAATCCAAAAAAGCCAAATCCATGACACTACTAATGTACGGGATAGGACACAACCGCGGTGCGTAATGGCCAGGTGTAAAAAAAACATCAAATTTACGTTGTTTGAGGAACAAATAAATAGGAGCAGCCAACTGTGTCCAGAATTTAGCTGGTTTTATTACCCGATACTGCCAAGTTTTAGTTTCCTTAGGTAAATCAGGAAGTGGCGAATGAGAGAGTAAGACTGTGGCCTGCAGATTTTGCTTTTTTTTGACTAACTGAGCCACATGTTCAATTATTTTAAAAGCATAGCCGTTACTACCAACACGATTTTTGACATTGGCTTCATTACCATCGATGGCGATTCGGATTGGATTGGCCATAATTTAGTTGTAGAAATAATGGTTGTTAATTACTATCATGATCTCTGTCAGCAGCGTGCTCAACAGCTTGCCGATAAACAACCATAGTTTGCTGAGCTACTTTTTGCCAACTAAACATTTGCAACCTGATAATCATGCGCTGTAACCGTTTTTGTTGTTCCTCCTGAGTTTCATTGGCAATTGTTTCGATTGCTTGTCTAATACTAGCAACAGACTCAGGATTTACCAACTGCGCAGCATTACCAGCCACTTCCATCATAGCCGATAAATCAGAGGTAATGACCGGGGTGCCATGGTAAAAAGCTTCTAAAATTGGCAGGCCAAAACCCTCGTAGAGACTGGGATAGGCAAACATTTCAGCCTGTGCATATAAGACATTTAATTGCCGATCGCTAACTCGACCTAAAAATCTTAAATGTGGTTGTTTCATCTGCTGGCTCTTGTCCCAACCTCGAGCTCCAACCACAATTAATTCAAAGTCTTTTGCCAATGGTTGCCAGGCTTTTATTAATCGTTCTAGATTTTTACGCGGTTCTCTAGTACCAACAAAAAGTATGTATGGCTTAGTTAATTGTAGCTTATCTTTAATCTGCTCATACTCTTCCTCTGTCATGTTTTCACTAACTTGCCTAATCTCGGTAGGCAAAGCTTCGGGTATAACGTGGATTAGCCAATTAGGGAAATTTAGGAGTTCAACAATATCTTTTTTGGTGGCATAACTAACCGCAATAATGTGGGCCTGGCGCTCTCTTAAAATCTCCCAACTTCTGCGATGAGCCTTAACGACTCGAGAATGAGCGGTTTCTGGATATTTTAAAATGGCTAAATCATGAATGGTCGAGACAAGAGGTATATTTTTGTCTGGTGGTTGCAGCCAATCCCAGCTATGAAAAAGATCTAAATCTGGAAATGAGTTGCCTAATTTATTAACACCAAATCGCCAGGCAAGGGCATGGAGGCTGAGAGGTATTTTTTTAATCTCTTGTTGATGACGCCTTAAATCGAGTAACTGTTTGGCTTGATTTTGCAGAAAACGATGTTGTCTGAAACTGGTTCCAAACAAGCTTAAACGGGCCGAAGTATATTTAGCTAATGCCTTAACTAAATTGTTGGTGTAGCGAGACACTCCTCTCCCATAGATAAGTGAGGTGATATCGATGCCAATCTTCATAAAAAAACTTTCTAGTATTAGATTTGTTGTGCACTAAACTTGTTACGTAATATGTCTATTAGCCAGTAATGTTACCAGTGTCTTTAACAAAAACACGCACGAAACCGATGTTTGGCTGCGTGATGACATCAACTTGCTGGTAACCATAATTTTCTATTGTTTTAAGCAAGAGATCGTCTGGATCTGTTAAGTCTCTTAGATAATCAAAGACTAGCACAAAGTCATAGCTGTAGATAGGTTTAAGCCTATCGTCTAAATTAGGAACATGTTTGATATTTACTTTACCAGTTGTTAGGACTGGCAACGGCTGAGCTTGATATTGATGAGTGTATTCTTGGTTGTACCAACGCCAAGGAGCAAAAGCCTGTCCAAATGACATAACAACTAGTGACTGGTTGGCAGGAAAACGTTGATGAAGGGTGTTATGTAGCGCTCGCCAATTTTCTCGCTGCAGGTTGGGATTACTAAAGTAATAATAACTATTAATGATGTTAAGGGTGACTAAAAGTAAAGCGAGTATGATAGCAGCTCTTTTCAAAAGCAAATTTTTTCCTTGTCTAAAACCAGCTACTATTACGGCGGCTAAAAAGACAAATAATGTCGGTTGCACAAACAATAATCTCTTTGGTCTGACGACTGGCACCCAGAATGATACCAACCAGGATAATAACAGCGGTAAAGTAGTAGCCAAGAAAATTAATAGTAGCTTCTTGTTGTTTTGTTTATTTTTGTTAACAGTTGCTAGTTTTACTATTGAATAAATAGTTAAGACCAACATCAGCAAACCCAAAATAATGTGGGGCCAGTCTAGTTCTAAATTCGAACGGCCAAAAATAAACTTAGCAATAGTAAGAGGGAGTGCTTTAAGCTGAGTTAAACTGACTACATTTTCCCACCCAGGCAAACGCTCTCTCAATCTTTGGCCAGTGTTCTCCACCTCCTCATCGGAGCAGGAAGCGGCGAACCATATATCCGTGAGAAG
>CAZMMR010000018.1:0-13297 GCA_964567445.1 uncultured Pseudomonadales bacterium | reverse complement strand
CAGGGAGGATTACCCAGTTGTTGCCAACTGACCCAGAGGCTTGGTCGTTTCACCCGGCGCCACCCGGTTCGTCACTGTTGCTCTCACTGTCCTCGCTAATGCGAGCCCTCTGTTTTCACAGAGCACCCTTTGTTCGGCTGTCCGGACTTTCCTCTCTGGTAAAACCAGAGCCACTACCCGATTGCGCCAATACTGATTATACCACAAACAGAAATAATTATAGGACTCATTTTATTAGGTTGTGATTGCTTGAGGGAATCATTGGTTTATCAAAAGCAACTTGAATAACGACTCTAAACTTGATATAAACTCTACAGAAAGGATATTTTTATGACAGATAAAAACAAACAAAAAAAAGACGCCCTTCCTAAGGGTGAAGAACCTAAAAAATTAAAAGATGCCCAGGATTTGGCTCTTGAGGCTTTAGGCCGTAGTAGTCAAAAAAGTGATGGTCAGGATGATCGCACTGAGGTAGAAAAATCTGATGATTTCGCAGAAACTCTGCATTCTTTAGAGAATGTGATTGAAAGCAAAGCTCGTAAACTAATGCGTGTTAAGCAGACCATGAAAAAAAAGCGTCAGATGGTCAAAGACGTTTTTGAAAACGATGCTACTTTCCAAGATGTGGCAGAACAAAAAGATGAAGTTTATCAGCAGTGGCGTCAAAGAAAGACCACTTTAAATGAAACTCCACAGGTTAAGCAGCTTAAAGAAGATTTGCGTGATATGAAAAATGATCAGAAGGATTTGGAAGAAAGCTTGAGTAACCACCTCATCAACTATCATCAGCTGACTAACTCAACTAGTTTTGATACGTCTGAAGGTGATCAGTGGGAGTTTAAGATAAAAGCCAAAGTGAAATCGAAGAAAGTTGAGTAAAGCAAGATCCGCCTTAAGCAAACCTAGTCCTTCACTTAAAAATTAATGAGGAATTAATGGGGGTGGATTAAGCTCAAAGACTGTTAATTTTTTCTCTGAGTCTGCGCAAAGATTGAGGAGAAACATTCTTCATTTTCTTTAATGTCTTAAGCTTTTTACGTAAGTGTTTTTTCTCAGAATTTTTCTGAGCACGAACTTCAGACGGCTTTTGATAGTATCTGCGATCGCGGGCTCTTTGCACAATATCCTGATTGAAGACCGCTTTTTTAAAGCGGCGAATCAATGAACTATTTGAGTCTCCCTTTTTAGATTTAACAATAACTGGCATGCAATTCCTTATATCTTGTAAGTATATATTGTTGATAACAGAAGGGTATTATAACCTACAATGTGGACAGATGTGAAGTAATAGTTTCTTGAGCTTGTTGTAAGTATTGCACAGAAGCTTTGCCTCTAGCTTGATTTTTTTCTTGATTGCGATATTTGGGAATGATATGGATATGCAAATGATTAATGACTTGTCCGGCAATGCGGTTAATGTTAGTTTTAATAATAAAGCCATCAGCGTTAAGACTTTTTTGTATGGAGTTGGCTACTTTTTTAGTGGCTGTCATGACTGCTGCTAAATCATCATCCTTCGTTTTTAACATATTACGGCTGTGGTTTTTAGGAATGACTAAAGTGTGACCATAACTTTGTGGATATAGATCCAAAAAAGCTAAGACTTGTTTATCTTCGTAAAGTTGGTAGCTGTCTGCTTCTCCCTGCACTATTTGGCAAAATAAACAGTCGGGTTGGTAGTTATCCTTCATAGGCTTGTTTAATGATTTTAATTATTTCTGTTAAAGACAGGGGGCTGGGTTTTTGCTTACGGTGACTGGCAGAACCATTGAGCAACATTTTTCCGCTGCCGTGATAGAACCAGCTTCCCTCTTTATCTTCTTCTTTAATTTTTTTATAGACTGATTTTAAAACTAAATCGCTGTCCGGCCTAACTTTAATTCTAATATGTCCTCGCTTCGGATCTTTTCTCACTACCAAATTGTAACCTTGTTTCTGGGCTTGTTTGATGGTGTCGTCGTTGACAGTCTCTATTCCAAGACAAGCGTATTGGCCAACTTGAAAATTGTGCCCCTTATCCTCGATTAACTGATTAGCCTTGATAGTTTCTGTCATAGCAAGGTAAGCGTTGTCCAGACATTCCAATCCGTATTCAAGCTGAGTGTGGTCAGTGTGCTTGTTGTTTAGTTCATGACCGCGAATTAACTCGTGCAGCATGAAAACATAACGAACATGCTCTGATTCGGGCCAATGAATCTCTAAAAAATGATCGATCTGATTGATATATTCCACGATTTCTTTAAGAGGTAAATCTTGTTTTAATTCTGGGTGAATTTGGCAAGCATGCTGATAACAGAGTTTGGTGGCACAAATTTGCTCTTTAGCGCGATCTGGTTGATGATGATCGAATCTACCTAGGCCAGTATCAACGTGGGTAACCTGATGCAAATTTGTATCAAGCTCTTGGGCTCGTTTCTCAGATAACTGATCACCAGGATTGACAAAAGCCACTTTTGCAGAACCATAATCTTGTTTATTAAATCTTTTAAGCATCCAAACAGCGCCGATAGCATCCAAGTCTGGAGCATGATGAGTAATGATATAAGGGTTATCTGTCATTGCACTTATTATATAGAGAGATGGAACATACCG
Organism: uncultured Pseudomonadales bacterium; assembly: GCA_964567445.1. Taxonomy (GTDB): domain Bacteria; phylum Patescibacteriota; class Microgenomatia; order UBA1400; family PJMF01; genus CAZMMR01. The sequence continues at coordinate 10,705 of CAZMMR010000018.1, read as the reverse complement.
CGAGGCTCTTTTCAAGTTGGCCAAAAAAAACCCACCGCTTTGCAGCAGTGGGCTCCTCACCGGGACATCTCTGTTTGATGTATTCGTAAATATATAAAACAATCTCTTATATATCTATAATTAAAAAACATTGTACTACCAACATATAAGTTTTTTTAAGGCATTTAGAAAAATTGTTTATAGGATGACTTTATTGTTGTAATTTCTGCAATTAAGTATTGAATATGTAATAATCACTTTGATTATTTATGATGTCTTAAGTGTATTGAATTTAATTGACTGTAGTTGTATTTGAAGAAACAAGATTTTAAATAGAAATTAATGCTTTTTAGCAATGCTATTCCAGATTGTGATTAATATCCACCACAGTAATTTAAAGGGAATGGTAACAAGTTTCCATACTAAGGGAAGTTTGTCGTCCTCTCCCCTTACCCAAACAGAGATGACTAGCCATTTTTGCTCTTTTTCCAAAAAGCTGGCAACAACATGATAAGGCCGATTATCAATAGTCTTCACAAATTTCCACTTATCTTGTTCTACGTGAATTTTTTTATCTGGTTGATGAATGGTGCGATAAATACCTTGTTTGGTGAGGGAGCGAAATGATTGCCGATGATCAGCATGATTAGTCAGGATAATATCACGGTAGTTGTTGGCCATAGTGTTGGTGGAAGCTATCAACGCAATTGCATTAGGACTTGTTCAAAAGTAAGGAGCTCGACCTTGTCCTCAGTCCGATGTTTGCACTCGATTTTATCTTTTGATTTTTCCGAAATTAGCAAACGATGAGGAATGCCGATTAAATCTGCATCCGCAAATTTTGTGCCGGGGGTTTCATCTCGGTCATCCCAGAGAATGTTGTAGCCTGCTTTTTGTAGCCTGTCGTAAAGTTGTTGAGCTTGCTCTTGTTCTAAGCCGATGTTAATTAAATAGGCATCAAAAGGAGCAACTGCTTTTGGCCAGATTATGCCATGTTCATCATTATACTTTTCTACAATAACACCCATAGTGCGAGTCGTGCCCCAGCCATAACAACCCATGATGGGGTGATGGTGTTCACCATTTTCATCCATATAAGTTAAATCGAAATCCTGAGTGTATTTCTTACCTAAGTCAAAGACATTACCTACTTCGCTGGCTTTGGCTTGTTTGAGTTGAGCTTGTTGACATTGAGGACATTTTTCTCCTGCTGCAACTTCAGCAATTTCTTGATTAACACAGAATTCACAGCTAGGACAATAAAAAACATCATCTTCACCGGCATCGGTTAAGACCATAAATTCATAGGAAATTTTATTAGAGAAACTACCGCCGCTAGCTTCTGTGGCTTTGGCAGTTAAACCAACTTTGTCATAAGCGCGAATATAAGCTTGTTTAACTTTTTCATAAAAACGCTCAAAATCTTCTTGCGATGTGTGCCAGGAGTACATGTCTTTCATCTCAAACTCTCTGCCTCTTAAAATACCCGATTTTGCCCTAAGCTCATCTCTAAACTTCCAGTGAATTTGATAGATAGCTTTAGGTAGATCGCGGTAACTGTTAATGACTTCTTTCATGAGTGGAGTGACTACCTCTTCGTGGCTTTGACCGAGAGCATATTCGCGGCCTGTGCGGCTTTCAACTTTAAACAAAACATCAATGCTATCCCAGCCACCTGTTGTTTGCCAGTTCTTTTTAGGATGGAGTATTGGCATTTTAACTTCCTGGGCTCCCAATTCATTCATTTCGTGGCGAATGACATTGCGAATGTTTTCCAAGACTCTCAGGCCAAGAGGAGTGTAGGAATAGACTCCAGCCATGAGCTGTCTAACAAAGCCAGCTTGAACAAGTAGCTTGTGGTTGATGGTATCAGCGGCAGACGGCGGATTTTTTCGTGGTTGAAAGGCTAGTTGGGAAACGCGCATAAGTATTTTCTTGTTTATTTAATGATTGTTGTTTATTATATCAAGTAATGACAGATCTGCAGCTAGCTGAGTCTTAAACCCATTTGCTTAGAGCTTGGCTAAAGACAGAAGAAATGTCTAAGGTCGAGATTTTATTAGTTAATTTATCGTGGGCAATAGAGTTAGTGATTATAACTTGATCGACTTGGCTTTGCTCGATTTTTTCTTGAGCATCACCAGTTAATAAGCCGTGGCTGGCAATGAACATTACTTGTTTAGCACCGTTTTCTTTGAGTAAGGCAGCAGACTCAACCACTGTTCCGCCCGAAACAATGACATCATCTAAAATAATAACTTCTTTGTCTTTTACATTGCCGTGTAAATCAACAGCATTAACTTTTCCAGTTTTAAGATCTCTGGTTTTATCGATATTAACTAGATTTAGATCTAGCATACGAGCAAAGTTTCGAGCTCTTTTGAGCCCGCCAAAATCAGGGCTGGCGATGACTGTTTGTTTGAGACCAAAATTATCTTTGGCAAAATCAGCAAATAAATTTAGAGCGGTTAAGTAATTGGTGGGAATATCAAAAAAAGCTGGAATGCTGTCGTTGTGCAAATCCATTAATAAAGTTCGTTTAACATAAGCGTTGGAGATGAGGTTGGCAATGACTTTAGCCGAAATAGGCTCTCCCCTTCTAAAAACTTTATCTTGCAGAGAATAACCCATCCAGGGAATGACTAGACTAACATGACGAACGCCCAATCTCTCTAGGGCATCGATCATGAGAAGAGTTTCCATGATCATTTCATCGACAGGTTTGACAAACGATTGGACAACGGCCACATTCTCCCCTCTTAATTGGTCTTGAATCCAGACTCTTTTTTCATCATTGCTAAATTTTGTGATTTTACTGGCGACTAATTCAATGTTAAGGTTATTAGCAATTTTTTTAGCTAAGTTGAAATTGGATGAGCCAGAAATGAGTTTCATAAGTATGACTATTAAATATTAAATTAAGGTATTATAGCACTTTGGTTTGGGCTAAATGAGGAGATTATGTGTTTGTGCCGATGAGAGGAGTCGAACCTCCATGGACGTATGTCCACACGTACCTGAAACGTGCGCGTCTACCAATTCCGCCACATCGGCGAGGTAAATATTATATTTTGCTCATTTCAGAAGCTCCTTCGGAGCTAAGTTTCATTCGCAAGATATAATAATTTACTTGCTTGTTTTTAATATAATACTGAGCTAAGTTTCGCTCGCAAAGTTGATGGTAATCATACAATTATTCATTTCAGAAGCTCCTTCGGAGCTAAGTAGCTCTGCATCTTTATCGCCAGCTGCATCATTTCAGGTCCTCTTTTTTCAAGACGCAGTCGCAGGAAAAAGAGCAGACATGAAAAGTGCTTTGCGTTCTGCGCTGTCGCTTGAAAATACAGGGCGCTAAATATCATTCGCAAGATATAATAATTTACTTGCTTGTTTTTAATATAATACGGTGCTAAGTTTCGCTCGCAAAGTTGATGGTAATCATACAATATTTGTAAAGTTAATGTACCCAATTCTATTAAATTGTACCCCAGGAGGGACTCGAACCCCCGACGCCAGGTTCCGAAGACCTGCGCTCTAATCCACTGAGCTACTGGGGCTTAGGGATTTAGGAATGTAATTATATCAAGAAACAGAAGTTTTAGCAGTTGGATTTAGTATTTTCAACAGCCTTCAAAACTTCAATAGTCAATCCTTCTTTAACTCTTCTTAGTTTTTGATCTGCTGTGTAAAAAATTTCCGCTCCATGTTTTAGAGCTGTGGCTAAGTGAATTGAGTCTGGCGTATTAATATTGTATTTAGCTCTTAGGTAAGCTGATTTGACAGCGATTTGCTGGTCTAATTTAACTAAGTTTAAGTTTGGAATCTGCCGTTCTAAATTTTGATAGATGGTCACTAAGTCAGGGCGATTATCTCTAAAAGGGGCAACCAACAGTTCAGTTGTAATTAAGCAAGAAGCAAAAATTAAGGTATCGTTTTCCAGACACGATTTAAAGATGTGAGCAATTTGATCTGAGAACAGCGGATTGTCTTCAAGGAAGTAAACATAAGCATTAGTGTTAAGGTAGATTTTTTTATTAGACAGTAATGCCTGGTTTACTGCCACGATTTTCTTTCGTTCTGAAGGTATTTTTCGCCCCCTCCATGTTTTTGGTATAAATCTTTAGCGCTACCTCTAAGTTTTTCTAAGCTCTTTTCAGAGGGACTACTCACTAGCACTTTTTTAATTTGATTTTTGGATTGATCGACTTGCCAATAGACATTAGAGCCTGGGTTAAGCCCGAGCATTTTTCTGATTTTTATAGGAATGGTTGTTTGTCCTTTTGATGAGACAGTTGATATTTGCATGCTTTAATTATGACCTTATTCTTTACTTTTGTCAAATTTCTGTACTTATTTCAAATAAAAAATGAGCGAGAGACGGGGCTCGAACCCGCGACCTTCTCCTTGGCAAGGAGACGCTCTACCAACTGAGCTACTCTCGCTAGTTTACGCATATAGATTGTTGTGCCAAGCCTTGGAGTCGAACCAAGATCCCATGTTTTTCAGACAAGTGCCGTGACCACCTTGGCTAGCTTGGCTAAGCTAACAGAACCATATTTTAACATCCTAAATCTGTCTCATCTACTCCATTTTCATTTTTTTCGTCTTATTTAAAGTTTAATGTGACTGCTGTAGGATTCGAACCTACGACCTCTTCGATGTAAGCGAAGCGCTCTAACCAACTGAGCTAAGCAGTCGAGTTAATTATTATAACACGGATTAAAAAGTTGTGTTTTTTAAGTTTGCAATGGAATCTGCGTACTTATCTATTGGGTTAAAATATAAGGACGGGAAAAAATCATAAAGAAATTAGCGCTTATGATCGTGAGAAGAGATTAATTTGGTTGAGTTAAAATATTAGTAAAAGAGGGATTGTAAGGGTTGATAACTCAATATTAAAGTCAAATACGATTAAGCATCTAGTGATCTGAAAACTGTCAGTGGGTCGGGAAAAATTGATGCTTGTCAATTCCGATAATCCAGTAGATAATAACAATTATAGAAGCCTACTGCGAATGCGGGGGGCTTCTTTTTTCATTTCTATTAAGGAAACACAGTAAAACTCTTGTATCTAAACTTAGATTTGACCAATGAATATGGAACCTCACTTCCTTTGGGTTTAGGCTTCTTTCCTATTACATGTCTTCCTATTGGAGATACGATTAAGTCAGCAAGTTGTAAACCACTCATGTTAGTTTTTTTGTCATTTAGAGCAAATTCCGAGATTTTTCTATCTACCTCCACACCTCTAAAAAATCTAGTTCCAGAATTTTTTAATTTGAGGAAGTTAAGTTCTAATTTTACATTTTCTGTGTGAGTTCTCTTTTCAGGATAAATTTTACATTTTCCATTGTATTTGCATTCAAATAAAATTCTGTTTAATACATTCTCAAAACTTAAAATATAAGGATCTTCAGCATAAGTACCATATGCGTCTACAATTTCTCCCTTTTTAATTGCACAGGAGGCTATTTTGAAATTAGTTTCTTCAATTAAGTCATTGATTTTGTTATAAAAATTAACTCTAAATTCCTTGTTATAGAATTGCTTAGTTCTTTTGTCGTTTCCCTTTGATGGTCTGGTTATCTCTGCTGTGTGTATAATGTAATTGTCGTCATTAAAAATTTCCCTTTTTAGCCTTCTAAAATTACGATCAAATTTATCATAATCTTCATCTCTAAAGATGACTGCTGCTAAAACAAAAACATTGTATTGATTATCTAGATTCTCTAAATTTAAATTGTGATCTCCTGATTCATCAATGAAAGAAATCATTTTTTACGCTTTGTGCTAATTAATTAAGTCTAGTATATCAAATTTTGAAACAAAAAAAGAACGATGTTAGGCTAGTAGGTAGTTATAAACTATTTCACCTACCTATGAATATAGACAAAAACACCGTTCTTACTACAATTTTTACTATCTAGTTTTATTGTAAGATAGTCTTTAATGAACAAAACTTTGTTAAAAAAAATAACTGAACATTATCACCAGTCTGCTGATTTTAACGGATTGCCCTTAAGAGAAATCAAGTATGATCTTAAGGATCTTGAAGAACTGATTCAAGAAGAACTAGTTACACTTAATTTTGGACACAGACACCCAAATTCGCACATGCTGGCTCTTTTGCCCGAAACAAAGGAAGAGATCATTGAAAAGATTGATCAAATTGATGACCATACGTGTGCTTATCCAACAATAAAACACTTAAAAAAATTTAATTACAATAATAAATACAGAAACAAACCATTTTCAAAGCTTCTTTATTTGGGAGAGCCACAACTAAAACCTTATTATTTTGAGCCCAATGTACTTGAAAGATATCTCAATGATCCAAGATATTCGGTATTCAATGATGTTCAGGGCGGATGCTTCTCAGTTAAATACGAAGAGACACCTGAGAGAGATAAAGTTTTTCTTGAAACTTTCGGTTATGCCTATAAGATTAAATTTAAGCAGAGATCTGTAATAGTTTTTTTAAGATATTTATCTGACTTAAATTCAGGACATCAGCAATATTGGCATTCAAAAATGATTAGTGGCAACGGTTATTTCTGTCACCCTGATTATGCAAAATCTACCAGTGGTAGATGGCCAGAGCACATTTCTGTTTTTAGAGCTTTTTTGATGGAAATAAAAACTATTAATAAAATGACACTTGTGATTAAAGGAGTTAACCTTTTTAAGGATGAGTTTGATGTTGGAGATGATGAGATGAGGTACTTTGCCTTCCTTTTGGCTTCATCTAAGAAGAAATACTTTGAATTTGCTGAACTTTTAGATAAATTAATGTCAGATAATTTGAACAAGAATTTTTTTGAAGGGGATTTGTCTTTTGTTTTTGAGAAGGATGATCCTCGTGTAAAAGAAGGTGTTGAAGTTGGAAGTAAAAAAGGAACAATATCACTCTTAGATGAGTGGCTTGATAGAGTTAATTTTCAAAATGACGATCTTAAAAATAACATGATTAGTACTTTTAGAAAGGTACGAGATTTAAGGAGCAAGCCTTCACACAATATCTTAAGTGACGAATGGGATGAGAACTATTTTGTAAAACAACGTGATCTTGTAATTGAAGCCTATCAATCCATAAAGACATTAAGATTGATCTTTGCAAATCATCCCCAAGCTAGAAGGGTGGGTGTAAATCAAGAGCTTTATGATGGCAAAATTAGAACCTTTTGATTAGGTATATTTCTCGAGGATGTTTTCAAGAGTTGAGTTATGTGAGTCAGGTGGGACGCTACGACTCGCTGGCTATTTGTATTAATTAAGGATAGCTCGCATGCATTACCCAGGTTAGCTTGTCTTTCAGTCACGCTAACTTGGCGGCAGAACCATTGGCTTCTTATCTAACACCATGGCCCAAAAATATAAAAAGATCACTTTTCAGTGATCTTTTCAGGCTTGTGAGTCAGGTGGGACTCGAACCCACGACACCCTGCTTAAGAGGCAGGTGCTCTAACCAACTGAGCTACTGACCCATTTAATTTTTCTTCTTCTATATAATTTTACTTTGTGCCCAGGAGAGGACTTGAACCTCCATGGAAAAATCCACAGCCTCCTCAAGACTGCGCGTCTACCAGTTTCGCCACCTGGGCTAGTAATTATAATTTAAAATTGTTAACATTCACGATCCTCAGGACAGCGCGACTGCCTACTGGTACCAAGCTTGTTTATCGGCAGGTAAATCTACCAGTTTCGCCACCTTGGCTTATATTAGACTTGTTTACTACTCCCACTCCATCAACAGCACAGCAAATTGTAATTGATTTTTTCTCAAAAAACAAACTCGCTTGACATCAGGACATCAACAATATAGAGAAAGATTTAAAAAAAAGATTCTCAACAGTTAACTACTTTTACCAATCTGGCTTTAGCTTTTCTTCGTAGCGAAGATAGTAACCATAAACCGTTCTGATCAAAATATAGATTGGGATAGCTAACAAACCACCAATCACACCCCCTAGTTTAAAACCAGTTAGGATGCTTAGAATTGCAATCAAGGGGTTAATGTCCGCATTTTTTTTCATGACTCTAGGTACAATAAAATTATTCTCTAATTGTTGAATAATAACATAGTAGGCAAAAACAATAAGAGCATTGATTTGGCCATTGTAGATAAAGGCAATAACAATGGCGGGGACAGCAGAAAGAGTTGGACCCAAATTGGGTAAAATTTCGAGCATGCCGGCCAGCAAAGCTAATGGTAAAGCAAAAGGAACACCAACAACAATTAGAGCAACATAAGTAGCAGTGCCAATAATTGTCATCAGTACAAGTTGACCTCGTACCCACCCACCCAAATGATCTTCAATATCATCTAGAAATTCTCTGGCAATTTTAAAATGTGCTTTTTTATTGGTGAACCAACCAATCTTTTTGTGCAAATTGCGCTCATCAACAATTAAATAAAAGGAAATTACTAGTAAAGTTAGGAAAGTAAACGCACCTTGAAAAGTAGTGTTAATGACGGAAAGAATAGCATTAAATGAGCTGCCAACACTGGTGGCAAATTGGTTAAACTCCTGAATGGTGAAGCGTAAATTGCTTAGCTCATCTTGAAAGTACGGTAAATTTACCGAGCGCACCAATTGCATAAGCTGGGCAGCTAGTGGTGGTAGCAGGAATGCTAAAACGGATGCAATTACCATGCCGACCAAGGTATAAACAATAACTATGCTGGCCATGCGTGACTTCACCAGTTTTTCTAAACGGTTTACAGCCGGTGACAGGGCTACCATCACGATAAAGCCTAGGAATAAGATAGTTAAGATGTCTTGAATCCTAAACAAGAAATAAACAATAAATGAGAAAATGGCGGTAAAGATTACAATCGATGGTGAAATATTAATGTACTCTTTTTTGCGCTTGAGTAAGTCGAGTGGGTTAAACATAGCTAAGTTTTAAGTTAATTATAGTTAGTTGATAGCTGATAATAACTGCTATCAGTATAAAAGAGATGGAACCTATTATCCAGAGGCTACTATTTAGTTTTTAAACTCAGTTGTTGACGAAAACTGGCTGTAACTTGCTTTTTGAATTTGTTGTCTTGAGGGTTAAACCACTGTGGTTTTTGATGCTTTTTGAACCAAGTTAACTGTCGCTTAGCATACTGCATTTCTTCTTGAGTCCAAGCTTGCATAGCTTCTTGTGCGGTTAAATCATGATGAATATATCTAGTTAAGGGCCGAACACCAGTGGCAGTCATGGCCTGATTGCTGTCATCTAAATTTAGAGCCAGCAGGTTCTTCACTTCTTCCACCGCTCCTAACATAAAACGTTTTTTCACTCTTTCTTTGATTTTTTTCTTTAAAGTTAGTTCATCATTTTTTAAACCAATAACTCCATAATGCTTTGGTTGTTGAAACTGAGGTCTATTTTTAATTCTGGAGTTGGGCTCCTTTTCTCCCAAACTAACTTCGATGGCTCGAATTAACCGCCGGGGGTTGTTGCGATCCGACTGATTCATACTCTCTATTTTTTTCTGGTTAACTTTTGATAGCCACTGTTGCAAGCCCTTAACACTTATCTTTTCTGCTTTAGTCCTAATTTTTGTGTTTGGTTTAATATATGGATTGGGATCATTATTAAACAGTTGCTGATGATAAAAACCGGTGCCACCGACCACAATTGGTAGCCAGCTATGTTTCCAAGATTGCTTAATGACTCTAATAGCTAAACCTCTAAAATGAGCCACTGACCAATCTTGATCTGGGTAAATAATAGAGACACCATGTAAGGTTGTTTGCTTGTTGTGACTGGCAAAATAGGGATAAGGCTTTTTTTTGATTTGATTAAAATTAGAAGGAACATCAGTGCCTGTTAATGTTTCTAGGCCAATGTAAACTTGTCTTGAATCTGCTGAAATTAGGCTTGTACCCTTAATCTGAGGATATTCCTGGCTAATAATTTGAGAGTATTTAAGGGCCAGACTGGTTTTTCCGGTGGCAGTAGTGCCAACAATAGAAAAAAGTTTGTTAGTAGTAATAGACATGTTTTTATCCAATTTTAAACCACTTTTGGTCGATGTTTGAGGTGGGGTTGGTTGATGATCTTATCTAGGATGTGCCAACGTTTGGTTTTGATTTGAGGAGTGATGTTGTCTTTGTATAGTTTGCCAGAGACAGTTCCTGGTCTAGGTGAATATTTGTTGATAAAACCTACCTGCCAGCCTACCTTTTTAGCGACCGCCACTGTTTCTTGAAACTCCTTTTCTGTTTCATCAGGAAAGCCAACAATGAGATCGGTCCCAAAAACTAGATCTTCATCTACCGCCCGAAGCTTATTGATAATGTCTAGATAGTTTTGTGCAGTATAACCACGGTTCATTCGTTTTAAGACAGAGTCACTGCCAGACTGAATTGGTAAGTGAATATAGCGGTCTATTTTTTGATTATGGCCAATCTCCTCTATTAACTCATCATGAAAGTCCCAAGGATTAGGCGACATAAACCGAATTTTGTTAATATTTTGAATTTTAGATATTTTTTGAAGCAATTTAACAAAAGGCGGAGTGCCAGTAGGAGTTAAGTACTGTGACTGATTGCTGGGTAAATTATTTCGAGAAAAATCCTTATCGTGCATGATCATTTTGCGCATACTAACGCCAACCTTTTCCAAACCGTATGAGTTCACATTTTGCCCTAGAAGAGTAATCTGCGTATAGCCTTGTTTGGCTAGATTTTGCACTTCCTGAATAATATCTGTCATTGGCCGTGATTTT
>CAZMMR010000017.1:0-13298 GCA_964567445.1 uncultured Pseudomonadales bacterium | reverse complement strand
CCCCCTCCTTTTTTAGGTAATAATCTTTGAGAAGCAACAGCGGCTAGAGTCACAGCCAACTGTTGTCTAACTTGCCCTTGCTGATGAGATGGGAAAACATCAATAATACGATCAATAGTTTGGGCAGCGGTACCAGTATGCAAAGTGGCAAAAACTAAATGTCCGGTTTCTGCCACCGTAATAGCCGAAGCAATCGTTTCATAATCACGCATTTCACCAACTAACACAACATCAGGATCTTCACGCAAAGCAGAGCGGAGAGCCAGAGACCATTCCTGAGTGTCATGGTTCATTTCTCTCTGAGAGATAATACTTTTTGCCGGCTGATAAACATACTCAATTGGATCTTCGATTGTTAAAATATGTTCTGCCCGACTTTGATTGATTTCATCAATGACCGCTGCTAAAGTACTAGATTTGCCCTCACCCGTAGGACCAGTTACTAAAACAAAACCTTGTTTAAATTGGGCAAAGCGGTGAAATGTTTGAGGAAGAGCCAACTCCTCAATAGATTTAATTGTGGCAGGGATCAAACGCAGAGCCGCAGCTAATGAGCCTTTAGTATGATAGACATTTATTCTAAAACGACCCTTGTCCTGGAATTGATAACTAAAGTCTAGCTCTTTGTTAACCTCTACATACTGCTGCTGTTCGTCGGTTAAGAGTGGCTCGATTAGCATCCGAGTCGAATCCGAATTTAAAATTGGAGACCCCTCGACCGGATTTAACTGACCATCAACCCGAAAATATGGTTCACTGCCTGCTACGATATGCAGATCAGAGCCCTCTAATTGAACAAGTTGGGTCAGAAGATCATATATATTCATAGGCAGATTTTTGTTGCTTTAGATTGATGTCCTAATTATTAATTTATCAAACTTCTTGAATTTTTACTGCTACCAAAAAGCTATTATTATTCTATTGTATCGCCAGCGTCTTTAAATAATGCGTGACTCTTTAACACTTCTAGGTTAGTTAAGACTTTGTGATAAAAGATTGTATTTCTGCTTTTTTAATTGATATATAACTCTTTAACACTTCTTTGAAAAAAACTTTGCAGCTCGAAGAGATGTGTTTTTGCAAAGAAGTGTTAAAGGTCATTTTACTTCCGCCACCCTCAACACCTCCTCAATGGTAGTTATTCCCTCTAATGCTTTCAAATAACCATCTTGCTTCATCAACATCATTCCATTTTTCATACCAGCTTTTTGAATTTCATCTGCTGGCGCCTCTTTATTAATTAAGCTCTTTACATTATCAGCAATATCCATCACCTCAAAAATACCAATTCGACCCTTAAACTCTGGCTCATTTTGCGGTCGATCCTCACTAGCTCTATACAGAGTAATATCGCTAGGATCTTTGTCATTATCTTCACACCACTGAGTAAAATGGTCGCCTAAGACCTTTTTAATATCTTTCACAACCGATTCCTCAGGCTTATATGCCTTCTTGTAATCAGGATTAATTTTGCGCACGACACGCTGACCCATAGCTAAAATCATCGAAGAAGATAGTAAAAATGGTTCAACCTGCATGTCCATTAAACGCGGTAAAGCACCAGCAGCCGAATTAGTATGTAAAGTAGAGAAGACTAAATGACCAGTTAAAGAAGCTTGCACCGCTAACTCCGCTGTTTCGTCATCACGAATTTCACCAACCATAATAATATCTGGATCTTGTCTCAAAAACGAACGTAACCCATTGGCAAAAGTTAATCCTGCCTGTGGGTGGACTTGGACTTGGTTGACGCCCTTCATCTGATATTCAACCGGATCTTCTAAAGTAATGATGTTAACTTTAGGAGTATTAATCATATTTAAAATCGAATACAAACTGGTTGTCTTACCCGAACCAGTAGGACCTGTTACCAGGAAAATGCCATGCGGAATTCGAATTGCTTTGCGCACATTTTGTAATCCCAAACCACGCAATCCCAACTCTTCCAAAGCAGGTACGCCAGCATTTTTCTTTAAGAGCCTCATTACAATCTTTTCGCCATGAATGCTAGGACAAGTTGAAACACGCAAGTCAACTTCCTGCCCATTTTCAGCTCGAAAATCAAAACGACCATCCTGAGGAACTCGCTTTTCATCAATTTTTAAGTCAGACAAAATTTTAATTCGCGATACCACTGCATCGTGAACCGATCGCGGTAAAATTAGCTTTTCGTTTAGAATGCCATCGATCCGATAACGAACTCTAGTCTTTTCCATCATTGGCTCAATATGGACATCTGATGCCCGCGATTGCATGGCATACTCTAGAACTGTATTAACAATTTTGTTAATGGGAGCCGCTCGAATGAAGCCTCCCTGGGCTTGTTGCAAACTACTACCGCCAGCTTTAATAGTGCTAGTTTCTTCTAGAGCTTCAGTAACATCACTCGATAAATCCTGAGCATAACGCTCGCTAATTAAACGCTTAATTTCTGATGGTAAGCCGTAATATGCCTCTAGCTTAAAACCGGTCTTCTGCTGAATAAAATTAATAGCCGACACATTAAGTGGATTGGCCATAGCCACTTTGAGCACATTGCCACTCTGATCCACAGCAAATGGTAAAACCTGATGACGCTTGGCCACGCTTTCATCAATCTGATTCATAGCTTCTGGGGAAGAACCAGTGGTATTAACGTCAACATAGGGAATTTGATTAAGTTCTGCTTTAGCTTTAACCAACTCTTGCTCCGATACTTGATCGCTTTGTTCTAGCAAATGCTCAAAAGAGTCGCTAGATGAGAGATGCCGGTTGTTAATATCCTGGGCCTGATCAGAATTCAAAACACCATTATTAACTAAAATTCCCAATAAACCAGGAAAGCTGCTGTTGGTGGGAGGGCCATTAATTTGCTGACTATCAATTTGATCATCATCTGTTGTTTGTGTAGAACCATTGCTATCTTGCGCTTCTACTGAAGCTGGCTGAGTCTGATTAGCATTTTGCTGAGATTGAGCTTGCTGATTATCTGGCTGCTGCTGAATAGAGGAGTGCCCTTCATCCTGTTCTGATTTCTGACTCAATTTTTGTCCATCGCGCTCTACTTGTTGCGCAAGAGACTGAGCAACTAGCTGAGCTTGTGACTGTTGAGCCTGAGGATTAACATCTGTATTTGGTTTGACTGTATTTGGCTTAGCCGTCATTGGTTGCGACTGGTTATTATCAGTGGCAACTGGTTGCTGTTGTGCCCGTGGCTGATTATTGCCAGCAGCAATTGTCTGCTGTTGTGCTGGAGTAGCTTGACTTTGATGTGAAGAATTATTACTCTCAGACCCCACTACCGGTTGCGCTTGAGACGCAGAGGAGCCCGCTGTCACGGTGCTATCTGTAGCCACAGGATTAATAGCTTGAGGAGCAGATTGAGAAGCCCCAACCCGTTTAGAATTAGAGTTAATCTGATTGTTATCTTGGGCAGGCTTAGTATTCATAATAATAATATCGATGTTGACTACAAGATCAAATAAAAACAGTTAATCATTACCAACCACAACAAATGACCTAAATTAGGCCAACAGCTATACTATATAATGACATAATCACAGACCATAATCAAAGGAAAAAATAGTAAAACCACAACAATTTACATATGAGCAGCAATCATCAAACAAACCATCTCAATCAACTCAAAGTAGGTTCTCGCTCTTTATTGTTAGTTTTAGATAGCAATGCTTCTCACCAAGACCAAGTGCTGTCATTTCTGAAACAGCAAAAAATCATTAATCCTAATCAGCCACAAACCGATCTTAATTGGTTTAATCAAGAGGAAGAGTCGCTAAAGATAAAACAGGTTCGGACAGTCATCGAACAAACTAGTTATGGTTCCTACAGTGGCAAACAAAGAGTTTTTGTCCTCCTGCATGCAGACAACAGTTCGCTCCCAGCCCAAAACGCCCTCCTCAAAATTATTGAAGAACCACCTTCAAATACTTTAATGATTCTTACCGCCAATCAACCACAGCAACTACTGCCGACTATTTTGTCGCGCTGCATCCATTGCAATCTTCAACAGCAGCTAATTCAAGAGCCAAGTCAAGAAATATTATCTATTGCCCAGAAAATCCTTAATCCGGATTTTGATCATAACCAAGCCATAGAGCTTGCTCAGGACTATAAAAAACGAGAGCAGGCACTGGCTTTAAGTCAGGATTTAATTGTAGTTTTACACCAAAAGTTAGACAATAAAAAATTGTCTCATCAACAAAAATCAAAAATAACACAAACTTTACAACTACTATTAAAAAGCTACCACGACCTACAACAAAATTTAAATCCACAACTGACACTTGAACATTACTTTTTCGCCATTATTAAGTTATAATTATTGAGCAGGTTGGTGGAAAAATAGCAGTTTACTAGACTTGTTACAAAATAGCTATCCAATCATTTAGCAACAAGTTTATTAAACTTTTTATCATCAGCTTTCTACCCACAACGCAACTTCTGCTTCCAGTTCTTAAAAAGCTAGTATCTGTTATGATTTATCATGTCATTACATCAGAATAAGAGATATTGTCCTAAACTGTCGGTAAAAAGCCCGCCTTATTAACAACTATATAAACCCTATTAACAACAGCATTAGACTTGTTACAAAATAGCTATCCAATCATTTAGCAACGAGTCTATTAATTTGATTTACCTTTCAAACTATGGTACAAAAAATAGTCTCAGCTCATTTTAATTTTACCAACATAAAAGCTGAGTTAGTGCAAAAAATGCGAACTAATCTATAATTAAACCTAAATTAAGCCTACTTACTAAGCATAAAGAATCCACATTTATTATGGCAAGCACACAAGATCTTAAAGCCTATCAAGCAACAGACATCAAAGTTCTAGAGGGTTTAGAGCCCGTTCGTAAAAGACCAGGTATGTACATTGGCTCTACCGACAGCAAAGGACTCCACCATCTAGTAAAAGAAATTCTAGACAACTCAGTCGACGAAGCCATTGCTGGCTTTGGTAGAAGAGTGCAGTTGTTCCGCTCACCTTTAACAGAGGAAGAGCAGGGCGTGTCAAAATCCAGTGATCTGGGTACCCAATCGATTACTGTTGTCGACAATGGCCGTGGCATTCCTATCGAGATGCATGAAAAAGCAGGTGTCTCTGCTCTTGAGGTCGTCATGACTAAGCTCCACGCAGGAGGCAAATTTGAAGAGACTGCTTACAAAGCATCTGGTGGCTTGCATGGTATTGGTTCTTCTGCGGTTAATGCTTTATCTGGATTAATGCAAGTTGTTTCCAAAAGAGAAAATTCTTATTATTATCAGTCTTATTCCAAAGGCACACCACATCGCAAAGTAGAGGAAATCAAAAAGTCTGAAGTTAAAAAATTATTTCCCCATCAAAGCCAAAGTCTGCTAGAGTATGATTCTGGTACCTTAGTCCATTTTATTCCAGATAAATCAATCTTTTCTAGTACAAAATTTAGCCATAAAAAATTAGTTGATATTCTCAAAAATCGCGCTTACTTAATGGCCGGCATCTATTTTACTTTAGATGATTACATTGCTGATGTTTCCAAGCACTACTATTTTGAAGGCGGTATTAAATCGCTGGTTGAACATCTTAATATGGGCAAAGATGTTATTAACGGAGTTTTTTATGCCAATGACAATTGGAAAGACAAAGACACAAACAAACAAATTGGAGTCGAAATAGCTCTACAATATAACGATTCCTTCCGCGAAAAAATAGACAGCTATGTTAATGTCATCAATACCCCAGACGGTGGAACTCATGTCAATGGTTTTACCATGTCGCTCAGCCGCGTTCTTAGGGATTATGCAGAAGAAAACGAGCTCATTAAGAAAAACGAAAATTTTGTAGCCAGTGACATCAAAGAAGGCTTAACTGCTGTTGTCTTTGTCAAAATGGCTGCTAATGATCTGCAGTTTGAATCACAAACTAAAACACGCTTAAATAACTCCGAGGCCCAATCCGCTGTTTACCGCGTTTTTAAACAAAACTTTACTACTTATTTAGAAGAAAATCCCAAAGCAGCCAAGAGCATTATCGAAAAAATTATGCTTTCAGCCCGTGCTCGCAAAGCCGCGCGCGCTGCTAAAGATGCGGTCACACGCAAGGGCGTGCTGGAAGGCACATCTTTACCTGGCAAATTGGCAGACTGCCAAAGCAAAGATCCGGCCGCATCTGAAATCTATATTGTCGAGGGTGATAGTGCTGGTGGCAGTGCGAAGCAAGGTCGCGATCGCAAATTTCAAGCTATTTTTCCTTTGCGCGGAAAGATTTTAAATAGTGAACGCGCTCGTTTAGATCGTTTAATCAAAAATGAAGAAATTAAAAATTTAATTATAGCCTTAGGAGCTGGTATCGGCGAAACTTACGATCCAGACAATTTAAGATATCACCGCATTATTCTCATGAACGACGCTGATGTCGACGGCGAACATATCACCACCTTAGGTTTAACATTCTTCTACCGTCACATGCCAGAAATTGTTGAGGAAGGCCATTTATACGTGGCTATGCCGCCTTTGTATAAAATTAACCATGGACGCTCATTCGAAGAATATGTCTACACCGAAGAAGATAAAAATAAACTCATCAAAAAAATCAAAAAAAATAATCCTAAAACTAATATCAATATTCAGAGATACAAAGGTCTAGGTGAAATGAATCCACAACAACTGTGGGATACCACCATGAGTCCAGATAATCGCATCTTAAAAAAGATCACCATTGATGATGCTGAGGCTGCCGACCGCACCTTCGACACTTTAATGGGTAATCGCGTACCACCTAGAAAAAAGTTTATCCAAACACACGCTAAGATGGCTGAATTAGACGTTTAATCTAACCATTATATTTAATATAACTAATACAACATGGCAAAAACTTACATCATTGGCCACCAAAAACCAGATACAGACAGCGTAGTTGCTGCCTTAGCATTAGAATACCTCTACCAACAGCTGGCTTGCTTTGGCCACAAAAACCCACAAGCGGTTGTCGCCGATCCTTTAAACCCAGAAACTACTTATTTATTTGATAAATTCGAGCTAGAACACCCACCACAGATTACAGCCAAAGACATCAATGCTGAAGATAAGGTGGTCTTAGTCGATCACAACGAAAAATCACAACGATTACCAGGCCTTAATCCAGAGCAAATTGTAGAAATCGTTGACCACCACAAACCCAATCTTAACTTTAATAAACCACTATTTTTAACTTTTAAAACTTGGGGCTGTTCGGCCAGCATCATCTATCATTTAATGAAGCGCGCTGGAAAAAAACCAGTTAAACCTAATAAAAAACTAGCCAGTCTGATGTTAGCCGCTATTCTTTCAGACACAGTCGGTTTTAAATCGGCAACCACCACCAACATCGATAAGGATCTAGCCCAAGAACTAGTAGAAATTGCTGGTATCGATGACCTCGATGCTTTTGCCTTAGAAATCTTTAAAGCTAAATCTAATTTAGATAATTTATCAGCTCAAGAGCTAGTAAAAAACGATTACAAACATTATCAATTTTCGCAAAAAGTAGCAATTGGCCAGATCGAAACAGTCGAACAAGCACAAATCCTATCAGAAAAAAAAGAGCAGCTGCTGCAGGCCATGCAAGAAATTAGGAATGAAGATAAAGTCGATTTAATCTTTTTGGCCATCACCGATGTCCTTAAAGTTAACACCAAACTACTGGTAGCTGATACAGCCAGTACTCAAGTAGCCCAGACTGCTTTTGGCGACCACGTCACCGCTGGTGTTCTCGACATTGGCCCCAAACTCAGCCGCAAAAAACAGATTGCTCCTGCAATCGAAACAGCTTTAGTATCTTAACTTAGTAAGTCACGACAGAAATACATTTTATGGCAGACAAACAACCAAAACAAAATATAGAAGAGCTTAATGGCCACGACTCCCTTGTCGGCACCACTACGGACACCGATTACGGTCGGGTTAAACACATTTCCATTGTCGATGAAATGGAAAAATCTTACCTAGACTACGCCATGAGCGTTATCGTTTCCCGAGCTTTACCCGATGTTCGTGATGGACTTAAGCCGGTACAGAGGCGTATTTTATACTCCATGTATAAGAGCGGTATCCACCATAGCAGCAGCTACAAAAAGTCTGCTCGTATTGTTGGTGATGTTTTAGGTAAATACCACCCCCATGGAGACAGTTCTGTTTACATGGCACTAGTCCGATTGGCTCAGGATTTTAATATTCGCTATCCTTTAATTGATGGTCAGGGAAACTTCGGTTCTATCGACGGAGACAGCCCAGCTGCCATGCGTTACACAGAAGCCCGCTTAGATAAGATCAGCCAAGAGCTGCTCATTGATTTGCGTAAAGATACAGTCAATTTTGTCGAAAATTTCGATGGCTCTTTAGAAGAGCCAGCGGTTTTGCCAGGCCGCTTACCCAATCTATTACTAATGGGAGCAGAAGGTATCGCAGTTGGCATGGCCACCAAAATTCCACCTCATAATCTAACCGAGGTTAGCCAAGCTATTACAGCCATGATAGAGAAGGGTGAGGTTGAAATTACCGATGAACAAGAAGAGGTTAACAAAGAATTTAAGAAAAAGTTATCAGCCAAAAAAACAACCGAATTAGCCAAGACATTATCGGAAACAGATTATCAACAGGTGGCTGGTCGTTTTACCAGCAATATCAGTATTGATGACATTACCGAGTATGTTAAAGGCCCCGATTTTCCCACCGCCGGTATTATCTATGATTTCAAACAGATTAAAGAAGCTTATGTTAAAGGTAAAGGTAAAATTATCATTCGTGGTCGGGCTGAAATCGTTGATGTTGATGGTGGTTATGAAATCGTCATCAATGAAATTCCTTATCAAGTCAATAAGGCCAGATTAATCGGCAAAATTGCCGATCTTGTTCGCAGCGATAAAATCGATGGCATTCGCAATATCCGCGATGATTCTGACCGCCAAGGCCTACAAATCACCATTGAGTTAAAGCGTGGCGCCCGCGCCAAAGTAGTCCTCAACAAACTTTATAAATACTCCAGGCTACAAACCAGCTATCCAATGAATATGGTAGCTTTGGCCAGTGATGGCTCACCACAACTCATGAACATCAAGCAGGTTTTAAGTGAGTATGTGCGACACCGTCAGACCATAGTAGTCAGACGCAATCAACATGATCTCGTTGATGCCAGAGAAAGAGCTCATATCCTAGAAGGTTTGTTAATCGCTTTAAATAACCTTGATGAGGTTATCAAAACAATTCGCAACAGCGCCGACACCGACACCGCACACAAACAATTAATGAAAAAATTTGGTTTGAGTGATCCCCAGGCAACCGCCATTTTAGAAATGCAGCTTAAAAGATTAGCAGCACTAGAAAGACAAAAAATCGAAGACGAGTACGAGGAAATTAAAAAATTGATCACTAAAATTATTAAACTACTCACTCATCCCCAACAAATCTTGGGTGTCATTACCGATGAGCTGGAAGAGCTGGTCTCAGTTTACGGTGACGAGCGTCGCACCCAGTTAGTTAAACATAAAATTGGTGAGTTTGATGAATCCGACCTAGTACCCAATCAACCAGCAGTTATCGCTCTTACTAAAGATAACTATATCAAAAGGATGAGTACTAGATCATTTAGATCACAAGGCCGTGGCGGCAAAGGAGTGAAGTTAAGCATGAAGGATGAGGATGCTATCGCCACTTTAATCACTTGTGAAACCCACGACTCTTTATACTTCTTTACCAACCAAGGGCGAGTCTTCGAAATGAAGGCTTTTCGAGTGCCAGAAGCTAGTCGCACAGCTCGCGGGAAAGCCATTGTCAATCTCCTCAATCTTAAAAGAGATGAAACGGTGCAATCGATCTTACACCTCAACGAAAAAAAAGATAAAGATAGATTTATTACCTTAGCCACTAAACAAGGTCTAGTCAAAAAGACTGCAGTTAAACTCTTTGAGAACATCCGCTCTAGTGGCATTATCGCTATCTCTCTGAATGATGGTGATGAACTAGTCAGAGGCCAAATCACCGATGGTAAAGACGAAATCTTCCTAGCAACTCACAACGGAAAAAGCATCCGTTTTAGTGAAGAAGAAGTAAAAGATTCTAATCGCGACACCAAAGGAGTAAAGGGTATCAGCCTGAAAAAAGGCGACTATGTGGTGGCATTTGAAATTATTACTGATGATATCAAAAAAGATAAAGAAGCGGCCATTTTAGTAGTAACTGAAAATGGCATGGGTAAAAGAACTAAAATCGACCAATATCCAATGCAAAAAAGATCGGGGCTGGGAGTAAAAGTGGCTGATATTACTAAAAAGACAGGTAAAGTGGCCAGTGTTCGCTTAATAACAAGTGATAATAAAGAAGTAGTCATCTCCACCAAAAAAGGACAAACCATTAAACTGCCTAATAGCAAAAAAGCCATGCCTTTCTTAACTCGTCCCACCCAGGGTGTGATTTTAATGAAACTGAAAAAAAATGACACAGTTGTCACCACAGCCTTAACAGAAGAGTAGGGCAGGGGTCAGAAAAGCCTAATTTTAAGCTTTAAAAGGGTCGCTTTCGCGACCCTTCTTTATTTTTTTACCCCTGTAACACTCCTGTCCCGCCAACAAGTAAACAGCAAACAAGCCATTTATACCCACAGAGAAACTCAGGAAACAAGAATCATAGAAAATTGAAGAACTGTGTGGACTCAGCGGGGCTCGAACCCGCGACCTCTTACATGCCATGCAAGCGCTCTAGCCAACTGAGCTATGAGCCCATAAAGTTAGACTCAGAAACATAATTCTAACAAAATATTATGAGCAAATCATTAGCAGTTATGATATCGCGAATAGAGTAGAGGAGAGGCTCTCATAATTTTGATATGTTAATATAGCTAGGTATATCTTTATAGATATATATTGTTACAAGTAGTATTATTGTATAATTGTTAACACTTAGTTAGCCTTTTGATATATATTAATACTTTAAATTTAGCTGAGGACACCCTAATACATTGGCGACAACATTACCTTAATATTTACCTATAAATCAATGAATGTAGATACAATAATAAATTAGCAGACAAATCACTTGTCTGCTAAAAAATATTTGTAAAGTTTTATTACCAGAGGAAAAGCTAACTATAAAACTACTTTTCTTGAGAGGATTTCTTATCTTTTTCCTTGTTTTCAACCTCTTTTTGGGCTTCTAACTTACCCTCAGAGCGTAGATCAGAGTGATACTTCTGGTGTATCTTTCTTAATTTAGGTTGAGTAACGTGAGTATAAATCTGTGTCGTAGCAATGTTCTTATGCCCAAGAAGCTCTTGAACTTCTCTTAAACCAGCTCCGTTATTTAACAAATCAGTGGCAAAGCTATGCCTAATACCATGAGGTGTTAATTTGGTTGATAAATGGGCTTTTCTAGAATATTTCTTAACTAAACGCTGGACACTGCGAGCAGAAAGCCTCATGCTACTTCCATCCTCAGTAATATCAGGTTTTTTACCCGAGTATCTGATAAAAATTGGGATCCAATTATCATCTCGAGCCTGCAGATAGCGTTTAAGCCAAATACTAGCCCTATCACTTAAAAAAACCACTCTTATCTGCCGCCCCTTACCAACAACACTAAACTCTTGCCTATCTAGGTCTATTTGATCCCGATCTAGACTGACTAACTCACTAACTCGCAAGCCTGTGGAAAATAATACTTCTAAAATAGTCCTATCTCTCAGTCCAATTTTAGTAGATACTTTTGGTTGGCCTAATAAACGCTCCATCTTTTCTGCCGTTACAAACTGCATTGGAGTCGATTCTGTTTTAGGTAAATCAATCTTTTCAGGATTTAAGACAGGGGCATCGTTCTTGACTAGCCACTTAAACCAAGACCTGATAGCAATAATATGATAGCTCTGAGTCGTCTTAGACAAGCGCTCATCATGATCATCGGTATATCTATTTAAAAATACCCGATACTTCCGCATTAAGTCCATATCAAGCTCTTCTAGATCTTTCTTATTTCTACCCTTAAACCAACTTATGAATCTGGTTAAATAATGTCTGTAGTTACGAATAGTAAGCGGACTCAAGTTCCTTTCTACCTCAAGATGTTCTAAAAAGTTCACCATAGAAATTTCTGGTTGAGTAGAGGTTGTCATAAGTTTAGTATAGACGAAATTTGTATTTTTTTTAAGTGTTTGCACCTCAAGTACACCAGAGGTTATAAGATTCTAGCAGAAGGTAGAAAAGAGTGCTAAAATTAGTTCATAATACTAATATGCGCTATATCAGTCTATTTTATTGGAAGAATTTTATAAACTCTTAATTCAATAACAAAAAAAGAATAATATTCCAGGATAAAATCATATTTGAACCTATGCTGATAAGATTTAGTTCTAAATCCTAATTTAAGATGTATTTAGAGTAGTACAAACTAGTCATAAGTCAAGCCCAACAAACATCAGGTGTTTGTTAATAAAACTTAAAATTATATGTTATTGATCTTAACTAGCTAATATTAAGATTAGATTCAAAAAGATATTTAATCTGATGAATCAGCTAGATTTTAAAGTATTTGCCCATTTCTCTTGATGGCCAAGCCTCTTAGAAGCTTAAAAACGGGTTTTTAAGACATAAGCAGTATAATCAATCATCGATTGTTTGGTTGTTTGTTTTTAATTGATACCTTACTATGTCTTTTTATACATAAAGAGAAATCATCGCTACAGACTTAAATAACAATTGTTAGAGAGTAGATCAAAGGAATTTACATGTAGTTTTATCAAAAAAAGAATATTTAATTCAAAAACTACCAAAATTGATGCCAATGATAAAAAAGATGGTAAAAACAACAATATCAACCTATCTTGACTATACATCGCAAAAGTTATATTGTGCGACATAGAACATTTAACAATTGGGCCAGTAAATGTAAGAGAGGACCCACCACTCTTCTTACCACGATCAGTAACTTAAGAAGAAATACAGCAAACAAATAAAGTATTATTTTTGCCCCCATTCCCACAATCAGCTCAATCATAAGCAACCCGTTTATTTTTATGTTATAAACCCCCATTCGGGTTTTTTACTATGTATCAGTCAAAATTTGTACAAAATGACTTTTAGAGACTTCTATACCAGGAGGGAAGCTTCGCGCCAAAGAGAAACTAGCACTCTCTACCAGGGTTAGAGGCTTAGTACTAGTAAATAATAATTCACTTACATCATCTGATTTAAGCTCAGTCAACAAGCCCTGCAACAATTAGTTTTCCACATTTCTTGCAAATCCTTGCTCTCTCGCACTAACTATATCAAAGTATCTCAAAGTATATTATTATAGG
>CAZMMR010000016.1:0-14544 GCA_964567445.1 uncultured Pseudomonadales bacterium | reverse complement strand
TCACTTTTTGCTTCAGCTGCATGCCTTTTAAGTAACCTTGGTAACCTTTATCTTGCTTCATACGCTCTTTCATCTTTTCGTCTTCAACTGCCTCAATGCGCTTATCGACGTCTTCTTGAGAAGTAGTAATGTTTTCTTTTTCAGCAATAGCGCCTAACAAGAACTCAACCTGTAACTGATTTAGGCTGGATAATGCCAAGCGGCTGGTCAGCTGTTGTTTAGTCATGTTTTGAGCTTTGAGGTAATCACCCAGCTCCATCTTCATCTGCTTTAGTTGATTGGCAATTTTCCCCAACTCTCTTTGAGTGTTTTGCCGAATTAGGATCTCGGGAATTTCTGGTTCGATCTCTTCTACCAACTGGGAAAAGATGGTTTGGATTTTGATATCATCCTTTTGTTGTTGCGTCATTTCTTTGGATTGTTTTTTGTCCTTATTTGCTGTCTCCTTCTTATTCTTCCCCTCTTTCTTTTTCTCTTCTTTTTGCTTTTTCTTACGAGCTTTTTCCTCCTCCTTAATCGTGTCTTCAGCTTTCTTTTTAGCTTTTTTAACAATCTTTTTATAACCTTTAAGTTTAAGATCTGGTTTCTGAGCAAAGATGGCCTTAATGATCCAGTCATTATTTTTATTAACACTTAAAGCCTGAAATTGAGGTTGAGTTAATGGTTGATAATCACCATCTTTAATTGCTTCTTGATAATATTTGGGCAACAGTTGCTGCAGGGTAAGCTGCATTAGCTTTTCTAAGCCAATTTCAGCCTCTGCTTTGGCTAATGGAACTTTGCCCTTGCGGAAACCTTTGACTTTGACTTGTTTAGCTTGTTTTTGCAGAATTTTGTTGTAAACGGGCTCGATAACTTTCCAGGCAATAGTTATTTTTACCTCGGTATTGTCGGCTACTAACTTTTCCATTTTTTCTACTTGTTCTTGAGTTTTGGCAGCTGCCTTTTTCTGTTTTGTGGTTTGTTTCTCTTGCTTGTCTTGTTTTTTGTTTTTTTTCTTTTGATCCGGCATGATCTCTTTCTGAGTAATGATTAGTATAGTTTCTTGATTAGCGATGACAAACGTATGGTTGCCACTAGGCAGGAATTATAGCATTATCTAAGAGGAAATTTAAGGCAGAGATTTGTTGTTAGAGGTCTTTCTTTAAAACCCAACTTAAACCGCAACTAAATTAGCATCTGTTTCTTCCACAATAGCTTTAATTTCTTCTTTAGCTGAGAAGTAGATAATCTGCCAACTTTGCTTAGCTAAGGTAAACAGCATTTGCATCTGTTGCTGCAATCGTTTCTGATCTGCTTTTAAGAATGGATCATCCATAATAAAGAAGCCTTTTTCTTCTCCTAGCAGCTTTTGTCCTAGGCCTAAACGAATAGAGAAATACAGCTGATCATAAGTACCAGCAGATAGTTGCCTGGCTTGTAGGATTTGGTCATCAGCCCTCTCGACATTAATGCGATTAGTATTGGAGTCAAAGAATACTTGTTGGTAGTGGTCGTTAGTAATGCGGCTAAAGTGCTGACTAATTAAACTGCCGGCGCCAAAAAGAGCACCTACTTTTTGCTTATCCTCCTCCTCAATTTCTTCCAGGATTGCAATAGTGTCTAAAATATTCTGTCTGCTTTGCTGATGATATGCGATAAATTTTTCTATTTCTTGTTTGGCTTGGGTTAAATCTGCCATCGATTGACATAAAAGCGGCTCCTCTCGTTCTTTAAGAACATTGTTGACTATTCTTTGTAAATCTCGCAGTTGCTGCTTAAAAGTGGTCAGTTGTTGCCGCCTTTTCTCCAAACTCTGGTTAATAGCTTGTCTTTTTTCTTTGATCTCCTCTACTTTCTGCGCTGAGTATTGTGTTTTAACTTTAATGTCAGCATATTTTTTTAAAGGTTGCATTTTTTGCTGCCAAAATTTTACATCATCACGTATAAAGCCTTGTGGTTTACCTAGTTTTTCCTCTAGGATAGCCGATTTTTCTTGTTTGGCTTGTTGTAGTTGCTGTTTGTCTTTTAGTTTAGCTTGTAGCTCCTTGAGGTTTTTTACATCTGCTTGCGTTCTAATCTTCTCCAGTCCTTGTTGATGAAGGTGGACCTTGCTGCGTACTTGTTTGAGCTTATCGTTTTTTAAACCAGCTATGTCTTCTCTTAACTGCTTATTCTCCATCGATAATTTAAGTTGCTGCTGCTGCAAAGCTTGAAACTGTTGCTGCTTGTCTCTAAGTTGTCTGAGCATTGGCTCTATTTCCCGACTCTCAATACCAAATTCGTTTAAGGACAACCGCAAATGTTCAATCTGATTGGCGACTGACTGCTGTTTTTGTACTTGTTGTAAATACTGCCAGCCAGTGACTAGGGTTGTTAAGCCAAAAACAATCATAGCTACAATAACTACTGTTGCTGGCTGGAGCATGTAAGCAATGATGGTTAAAATGAGTAGGGTTGCGCTGCCCATTAGCCCCCATTGCCAGGTGTGAGTTAACTGATCGGCATTATTATTGGCAATCTGGTTTTTAACTCGATCTAGCTGTGGTTGAAACTGATGCTGAATCTGTTGCTGCCCTTGTTCTTGTTGAGCAATTTTTTTCTCTATTTTAGATAAGTCCTGTTTGATTTTACTGTGCTGTTTTTGTTTAGTTTTTAACTCCTGTTTTAATTCCTGCTTACTTTCCTCTAGATAGGAAAGCGTGTGTTGATGCTCATTAAATGCTTCGATCTGTTCTTGGCTGACGGCTTGTAAATCTTTCAACTTTAGTTCTACTTCTTGAATTTTATCTAAGCTTTTTTTGACTGATTGATACTCTTGTTTGTGCTGAGCCTGCTCGAGCTTTGCTAATTGCTGATTAAGTCGTTGCGACTCTTGGTGTAAGCGCAGCGCTTTCACTTCTAAAACAGACCACTGCTCCCTTTGATCCTGAGCGATAAGCTGCCCTATTTTGCCCTCTGGTTTTAGTAACTGCTGCGCTTGTTCCAATCTTTCACCGAGTTGTTGGTTGTCCTGAGTGCTTTGAAATTTATCAGTCCTCTCAGTAAGTTGGGCCATGTCTCTGAGTTCATCTTTTAGGTCTTGAATTTCTTGAGTTTTGAGGCCAGTTAAGCGGTCGGTGATATTGGTATAAAACTGATCTTGTTCACTCAAATCTTGGCCAATCGATAATTGACTGTTGCGGATAAAAAACAAATTTTGGCATTCTTCTGCACTTAAATTAACTAAGTCGGTGAGCGAAGGTTTGCCTTGAAGTTTACTAGTAATCTCTTTTTGCTTCTGTTGATGGGCTATGGTCACGAAGCTACCAAATTCACCTGGCTGCTCAGCAACGCGGTTGATTGAATCAAACTGCTTGCTGTCTTTGCCAAAGAGTAGTTTAACCAAGGCATCAAAAGTTAAACTCTTACCTTTTTCATTAGGGCCAAACAGGAGGTTAAATCCTGGTTGAAACTGATAATCACGATCCGTGATTGGTCCGTATTGTTTGATAAAAAGATTCTTGATTTGCATAGAAATAAATTAAGCGTTAGTTCTCATCATGGCCTTTATTAAAGTCGATTCTATTTTTTGCTGGGGACCAGCGGCAAGTTTTTTTTGTTTAAGTTTTTCCTGAAAAGCTTGAAAAAGGCCGGAACTTAAGATGCGGTCGATTTCTTTTACAGTAAAGTTTTTTTCTTGAAAACGGCTATTATGATCTTGTGCTAACCGCACTACTTTTTTGTGGAGTTGAGCTTCGCTTAAGCCTATTTTTTCTTGACTAAAAAAGCCAGTAACAGTAATTAATGCGGTTGCTTGTGCTGAAAGATTAGTTAGCTGCTGTTCTAACTGTTCAAATTTTTTAAGATCGTCCTCTGGGTTAAAGGTGAGCTGTACTTGTTGAAAATGATGAGAATTAATTTTAACTGGTTCTGGAGCTTGACCGATTCTTATAAGAGCAGTTGAGCGTTGTCCAGTTTCTTTGCTAGTGATTGATACTGGTGAGCCAGGGTAAACAAAATATGCTTTTTTTCTAGATTTATTCTTAAACTGTTTAACCACAAAGTTGGTGTGAAAATGTCCGGCTAAGCAATAATCAAAATTGGTTTCAGCTAGTAAGTTTAATTGCAGCGGTAGATAGCGCTGATCACCTTCATCGCCAAAATCACTGCCAGAAAAGAATAAATCGGTTAATTCACCATGAAACAGCAAAATGTTGGTGACTTTCGGATCTAGTTTACGATTGAGATCTTGGATTTTTTGATTGAGCTGTTTAGTGCTTAATGGTTGAAAAGGAATGCCGTAGATGGCGGCTTGATCGAGCTGCTGGGGTTGGCTGTCGTTAATGATTGTGACGTTGGAGCCAAAGAAATGACCCTGCTGGAAAGAACGAGTGTCATGGTTGCCGGGTAAGATAAAAATAGGAAAATCATGTTGGCTAAAAACTTGCCTGAGTTTGTCGCGTAATTCTTGACCGCTGGCATCTTGATCAAAAAGATCTCCGCTGATGGTGACGGCATCTACCTGTTTGTCATCGGCAGTAGATAAGACAGTTTGCAGAGCTTGCCAGCGTTTATCTCCAACTTGTTGCAGGTGAATATCGGCGGTGTGTAAAATCTGAGTCATATCGAGAAAAACTATTGTACCTCAATCTTCTCGAGCTGATCAAGCAGGCGAGCGCAGTAACCCCACTCGTTGTCATACCAGCTAATGATTTTCACCAAATCACCATCGATGACTTGGGTTAAGTTAAGATCGACAATTGATGACTCCGGCCGACCGACAATATCAGAAGAAACCAGAGGCTCATCTGTGACCGCTAGAATTCCCTGCCAATGCTTTGTTTTGGCTGCTTCGATAAAGATTTGATTGACTTCATCGACTGTTGTTTTGCGTTTGGTAATAAAAACCAAGTCAGACAGAGAACCGACTGGAGTGGGAACACGAACTGCCATACCGTCGAACAGGCCTCTAAGCTCAGGGATAATACCAGTGGTAGCTTTAGCTGCACCGGTGGTAGTTGGGATGAGATTTTCGGCAGCAGCTCGAGCTCTTCTTAGATCTTTTCTGTTAGAGTTATCGAGAATATTCTGGGTTGCTGTATAAGAGTGAATGGTGGTTAGGGTTGCTTTCTTAACCCCAATCATATCGTGCAAAATTTGGGCGACCGGGGCTACGCAATTGGTAGTGCAGGAAGCATTAGAGCTGATTTGAAATTTCTGATCTAGATCGTTAACACCGAGAACGGAAGTACTAATCTGCCCGCCTTTACCTGGTGCGGAAATCAGTACTTTTTGCGCGCCAGCTTGGAGATGTTTCTGAGCTTCTTTTTCTGTGCGAAAAACACCAGTGGCTTCTAAGACAATTGCTACCTGATACTTTTCCCACGGGAGTTTGCTGGGGTCTCTTTGGGCTAAAACAGGAATGGTTTTATCTCTAATAGTGATGGTGCCCAGAAGTGGATCTTGGTCTGATACTTCTTTGTTAGACTGATGTTCTTCAAAGTCAATACCGGGATCGAACAAACCATAATTGGTATCGTATTTAAGTAGATGAACCCAGTCCGATAAAGGCATTGAACCGGAAGTGTTGATAGCAACTAAATTAAGATCTTGTTGATGGTCCTGCCACCATTGGCGAACAGCGGTGCGGCCAATGCGGCCAAAACCATTAATAGAGAAGTTTTTGGGCATGATCAGTTAGGTGATTGTTATTTATTATCTCTACTCTATTATGAAGGCTGCCGGCGCTTGTTGCAAATGACAAAAAAGAACCTGGCTGTGAATAGGTTTTATGTGTTATAAAATTTAGAAAATATTGTCTAAAAATAAAAAAACATTGGATAATAATTTAACTCCCTCCTATGTAAATCAAACTTATACCTCAATCTGTAATATGTTTGTTTTTGTGGTTAAAAGACGCCCAAGCTACTTAGATTGATATCATATTCTCGCATTTTCCTTGAGCATTCTATTAGCTGTTTATTTAACTCTGTGACCAACACAACTTCTATTGCATCTATACCATGTGTAGGACTAATTGCCTCCTCAAGCTGTTTATAAGTGCTAATCATTAGAGATTTTTTCAGGGCACTAAATTTTTTGGGTAGAAATTTTGTTACTTTTTTTAACCATCTGTTTTCTTTAGTTTGATCTGTCTCTCCGAAATATTTTGCTAAATAAAGAATTTTATCTTTATATTTACTATATGGTTGAGCAACTTGTATAGTTTCATCAATCAATTTTTTCTCATTTCTTACAAAGTCTTGCCACCTCTCATTTTCTTCTGCTTCTTCAAGCATAACGTATTTACCTGCTAAGCTTTGAACTCCCCTTCTTTGTTGTCTGATTTCGTTGAACAATAGAAAAAAATTCCCACCGTGCAACTCAACGTTAGTATCTCCCCCATAATCTTCTGGAATTTTTGGTAAGGATAATAAATATCTAATATATCTAGCTGCAATTATCTCTTGTTTTATTCCACTCGTCTCATTTGGTTTTAGTCTTTCTCTCATTCTGTCATTAGAAATTTTTATAGTAAAGCAACGGCTATCCGAGGGTTTTAACCCTTGGAATTTAATTTTATTTACGTTCACTTACTAAACTCGGATTTAACTTCATTACTCATATAAGTACCAACTTCTTCGCCATCGACTGCTTCACCTAATTTGTTACCCTCAAATAGCTTAAAAACCATAATTGGCATATCGTTTTCTTTGGCCATAGCCAAGGCAGCGGTGTCCATGACTTGAATTCCATCTTTTTCAATAGCATCTTTAAAGGTAATGGTTTTGTAGCGTTTAGCATCTTTATTCTTCATCGGATCTTGATTATAAATACCATCAACTTTGGTGGCCTTCATTAAGACTTCGCAGTTTAACTCTAAAGCATGTAAAGCAGCGCCGCTATCGGTAGTAACGTAGGGTAAGCCTGTGCCGGCGGAAAGGATGAGAACTCTGCCCTTCTCCATGTGGCGAATGGCTTTTCTGCGAATAAAAGGTTCTGCCACAGCTGGCATATTTAGTGCTGATTGTAGACGGCTGGGAATGCCAGCGGCTTCGAAAGCATCTTGCAAAGCGAGGCCGTTCATGACTGTAGCCAGCATGCCGATATAGTCGGCGGTAGCACGTCCCATCCCTTTTTTAGCACCGGCAATGCCACGGAAAATATTGCCGCCGCCAATGACAATGGCAATTTGCACATGTTTGGTATAAATTTCTTTAATTTTTCTAGCAATTTCCTTAGCTGCTTTGGGATCGATGCCATACTCTCTGTCTCCCAGTAAAGCTTCTCCTCCCACTTTAAGCATGATGCGGCTGAAACGTTGTTTGCTCATATTTTTTTTCTCCTATTTTTGATTATTGATGATTAGATTTGTTGATAAAAAAAAGAGTGGCACAAGCCACTCTAGTTAAAGAAAGTTGTTAATTTGGTTTTTAGCTCTTAGGTATTTCCATCTGAGATTATCCACCAACCTAAACAATTTGTAATGCGGTTGTTGTAAGACTAAATCATAAGTGCCGACAAAGCGCATTAGATCTCCGCCGTAGCCTTTTTTAAAACGATGAAAACCATACCAAGGATTGTTTTTATCTGGATTTGGTCCCAGAGAGCCCCACATATCAAAGGTCTTCGCTCCTTGTTTCTTAGCCCACATCAGCAGTTCCCACATCATTAAGTTACTGGGCATGACTTCTCGGTGTAAATCACGAGAAGCTCCGTAAGGATAATAAGCCATATCTTGCCACTTGAATAATACCCAGGAAACCAACGAGGTATCATCATAAACGGCATGAAAAATATGCATTATGTCTGTTCCTTGTAGGGTCTGCCACATGTTTCTAAAATATTCTGGGCTATGTAAATAGAAGCCTTTGCGGTCTAGGATTTCTTGCAGAATTTCGATATAAATTTCTAAACCTTGTTTGGAGTTATCTTCGATGATTTTGACTCCTTTTTTTTGGGCCAATTTCACATTGTAGCGAGTTTTACTCTTTAGGTTAGAAAAAAGTTCATCTTCTGAAAGTGTTAAATCTACCTGGAAAGTGTGTTTGGCAAAATAGGGTCGGCCAGGCTCGAAGCCTTGATTGGCCATTTTCTGAATGAGTGGTTTTAGCTCTGCTCTATCCTCAGCTGGTACAGTTACATTGGGTTCGATTTTGATAAAAAGAGCGTTGTGTTGTGCGCCTAGTTGTTTAAGAGCAGAAATTTGATCCTCGTCTGGTCTGAAGCCGCGGGCACAGTAGCCAACACTGTATTGTTTAAATTTGGGAACAGGTCTGAAGGTAACTAGGAGTGCTTTTTTAATTTGTCCGTTTTCGAAAAAACCTAAGTGCTCTACTTTTTTACCAGTTTGTTTGCGAAACTGACCCCATTCCCAGGTTTGAATTGGGTGCTCAACCACGCTATTATAAAGGTCTTTTTCGTCTTCTCTAATCGGTCTGATGAGCATAGCTGGATGGTATTATAAGCTAATAGAAATCTGTTGTCAGGAGGAAGTTGTCAGGAATGCATTGCTTTATTCTAGATATGCGTTGGATTTATTTGAAACAATACAATATGATTAATCTGTATGGTAGAAGATGCTAATGTCCCAATCGAAGCTGGTCAAGATGTTCTACACAATTTAGATCGAGATGATTTAGTTGAAAGAATGGTTGTTCTTGGTATAGCTTACAATGATTTATTTTCAAGTATAAAGGATATTAATGAGGATGTTTTTGATCGTGTCAAACAAGTAATAGTATTTGCTCCGGGATTAAGTGAGGCACAAGCCATTATTGCGGCCTTCTCTACTGTTGGAGTTGATATTAATGAATTGCGATTTACTTTAATTGATGGTGATCCTAAAGTTACCCAATTTTTATCTGAATCTGGGTTGCCGGTTGAATTGACGATTCATACGAAATCTTTTGCTGAATATTTAGATAATGATTCTTTAGATAAAGATAGATCGGAATTTATTTTCGTCTGTGATAGCGGCCCCCCAACATGCTCTTCCAATATTGGTTTTAGCAACGCAAACACCAACAAAGCGGTATACAGACTACTATCCGATGACGGTTTGTTTATTACTAGAGGTGAGGTTCATGAACTCGTAAATTATTTAAATGACACATCCTTATTGGACCATTTACTTACAAAAAATGCCAAAGGATTTAGATTTTCTCCACCTTTCAATTGTTGGCAGAAACAGAGTTCTTAATTCTACTTCCTCAAAAAATCTTCAATATCCATATCATCTTCCAGCAAGGCATCTAGGTCATCTTCATTGATCTCAATACCGATCCGATATTTTTTGTTGGACTTACGCTTTTTCTTGCTTTTGCTTTTTTTATACTTATTCTTACCACTATAACTATTAGAGTTATAACCACTAACAAACTGTCTTCTAACTATCAATTCAGGTGGAATTTGACTCAAAAAACGACTGGGTCGTGACTGACTACTACGACCGTACATCCAGCGATTTTTGGCATAAGTTAAAAACAGTTTTTCCTTGGCCCGAGTAATGCCGACGTAACACAAGCGCCGTTCCTCCTCCAACTCCTCTGGCTCAAACATGCTGCGGCTATGAGGTAGTAGGCCCTCTTCCATGCCCACCATAAATACCACTGGAAATTCTAAACCTTTAGCAGAATGCAAACTCATCATTGATACTTTGTTTTCCCGTTCTCCGATTGGTAAATCCTTCATTTGTTCGTCTTGGACTAGACTAATATTTTCCAAGAAAACAATCGTGTCTTGAAATTGGGAAGCAACATTAAGCAACTCCTCGACGTTACTTAACCGGTCCTGGTCATCTGGATCCTTGGCGTCGTATTTATCTAAATAACGGGTTGATTTAAGAATTCCTTTCAGGATTTCATAAGGAGAGCTGAGATCGAGTTCATCCTCTTTGTTTTTGCTATGTTGTTGTTGCCAGTTTTTGAAACGATTAAAGCGGCGCTTACCAATCTTGATAGCTCGTTCATGACTAACCGAATCCTGGTCATTAACCACCAAACGCAAATATGCCAAGACATCTTTTATTTCTTTACGCTCGTAGAATTTAAAGCCACCAATTAAACGGTAGGGAATGCCCTGTTTAATAAAAGCCTCCTCAAAAGCACGGGACTGGGCATTGGTTCGGTACAAAATGGCCATATCCTGATAGCGATAGCCTTCATCCTGCATGCTTTTAATGTAGTTAACAACGGCGGTAGCCTCAACATCATTGGAGCTGGTTTCGATAACGGTTAGTTTGTCGTTAGATTTCTTCTCAGTCCATAAATCTAGGATTGGGTGGGTGGTGTTGTTACCAATTAATTTGGTAGCTGCGGATAAAATTGGTTGAGTGGAACGATAGTTTTGTTCTAAGCGGTACTCAGCCATCTTCTTAAAATCTTGCTTTAGATAAAACAGGTTACGATAATCTGCTCCACGCCAGGCATAAATGCTCTGAGAAAAATCGCCGACTACATAGACATTATCCTGCGGTTGCGACAGTAATTTTGTTAACTGGTACTGGGCTTTGTTAGTATCTTGATATTCATCAACTAAGACATGATCAAACTGTTTTTGGTATTTGCTTAAGACTTTAGGAAAATGATTAAACAAAGTGACCATTTTCATGAGCAGATCATCAAAATCAACCGCATCTTGCTTTATTAACTGCTGTTGATATTTTCGGTAAATTTTGGCTACTGTTTGATGATAATCATCGTCGGCCCAACGGGCATATTCGTCGACGTCTAACAAATCGTTTTTAGCTTTGGAGATTAGAGCTTTAATAGTATTGAGTTTAAATTTTTTGGAGTTAATGCCTGAATTTTTATAGATTTGTTTAAGTAGGGCCTTTTGGTCGCTGGTGTCGTAAATTAAGTAACTGTGGGATAGACCTAAGGCTTCTCCTTCTTGTCTCAAAATGCGGGCACAAAAGCCGTGAAAAGTACCGGAAAAAGGCAACTCGTAGCCAGTTAGTTTTTTTACTCTAGAATTCATCTCTCCAGCCGCCTTATTAGTAAAGGTAACTAGTAGAATTTGGTCTGGTTGCACGTCTTCTTTTTGGATGAGCCAAGCGGCGCGGGTGGTTAAGACACGGGTTTTGCCGCTACCAGCTCCGGCTAGAACTACAGCTGGGCCGATCTCGTGTTGGACGGCCTGTTGTTGGGCTGGATTTAAACTGGAAAGAAATTGGTCTATGTTAGGCACGCAGTTCATAGTAACACGAGTGGATTAACATATTTAGTGTTGAAAGTTAGCTATATTAGCTTGCATTATTCTTGATGAAAATACCAATAAAAATACGCTTTGCTTTTTGTTTGCATTTAAAAATGCAATTAATCTATCTATACTATAAGTATTATGACCAAATTAATTATTGCCAACTGGAAATCGAACCATACCTTGTTTTCTGCTTTAAACTGGGTGGATCAAGTTAATAACTATATCGAGACTGCCGAGTCTGATATTGCCGAGTTAACAAAGCCTGTTTTGGTTCCGCCTGCCCCCTTTTTAGGCTTGTTGTCAGAAAAAGTTAAGAACTCTATTTTGCAGTTGGGGACTCAAGATCTAAGCCCTTACCCAGCAGGTAGTTACACCGGCGAAGTTTGTACTGATAACTTGCAGGATTTAAATATTGATTATGCTGTTCTAGGTCATAGTGAGCGTCGCCGCTACTTTGGTGAGATTGATGAGATGGTGGCCGATAAAGTTAAACAAGCTGTGCGGGCTGGCATTACTCCAATTATCTGTGTTGATGAGCCATATTTAGAAAGTCAGACTCAGGCTCTGAAGGACATTGATGTTGATATTACCAAAGAAGAGATGATTGTAGCCTATGAACCACTGGCAGCTATTGGTTCAGGCAATAATGCTGATGTCAAACAAGTTAAAACAGTTGTAGACGATATTAAAGAGATCTATCAGCAATCCTTAGTTATTTATGGTGGTAGTGTTACTGCTGATAATGTTGAGCATTATTTAGCTGTAGCGGATGGCGTTTTAGTTGGTGGCGCCTCTTTAAAAGCAGAAGACTTTATTCAGTTACTACAAGCCGCCTGTTAAGGTTGTTTGCTAGTTTCATCATCAGATTTCATAAAGACTCCTCCTAGAAAAAGCATTATTCCAGCTATAAATAGACCTGCTAAAAAAAGCAAAAACATAGCAATCAGGATTGAGGTGTCACGAGGATTTAAATTGAACATATTTAATTATGATTTATACCCTACAGGGATAAATCAGAATGGGGGCTCCAAGGGGGATATCCCCCTGGTGTGACTTGGGGTTTAATACCCCTAGTCACAGGGGAGCAGGCTTTGTCCATATTTAATGGACAAAACGCTGAGGGATCTCCCTCAGAAATGAGCCCTTATCTGTTAATATTTATTTGCGAATTTATTGAAATTATAACTAAAGTAATTGCTAAGTAAAATGAGCAAAACAAGAACAAACCAGCTAAGAGTAAACTAATTTTTACTTTTTGGTTGCTAACAAGCTGACCAATAACAAAAGTAGCTAAAAGGATATTAGCTAGCTCTAGCAACTTACCACTGAGAGTATCGATAAATGAGTCTAAGTGGTCTGACTTTTTAATAATTTGCTTTACCTTATGATAGAGGTTAGTTATTTTTTGTTTCACAGTTTGTTTATAGCAAAGCAAATTGACGTTTTGTTGACGCTGTTAGTGATTGCTTAACTACAAAGCAGGCTCAGAACTATAAAGCAGGCTCAGATTTTAACTGATCTGGTTTATAATACTACCTATCACTCATGAAGTTTAAACTAGCATTCAATTTTAAGTGGTTGTGGCTTATCTTGATTCTTGTCTTTGCCGGTGCCACTCGTCTCTGGCGACTCAACCTTCCAGCTAAGCCTTACTTTGACGAAATTTATCATTTGCCAGCAGCTCGGCTCATAGCCAATAATGATCCTCGAGCCTATGAGTGGTGGCATCGACCCATTGCTTTGGTTAGCGATAATGATGAAGTTCATGATTGGCTCCACCCTCCTCTCGCTAAATTAATTCAAGCTGGCAGTATCAGATTGTTTGGCGATCAACCCTTTTCTTGGCGTTTGCCATCAGCTCTAGCCGGCATTTTTCTCATTGCTGCTGTTTTTATTTTAGCTAGAAAAATATTCACTACTGTTTATTCACAGGATAAGGCTTTCAAGCTGGCACTAGTGGCTGCCTTATTATTGAGTTTGGATGGTTTAGTTTTGACTCAATCTCGCATCATGATGAATGATATTTTTGTTACTTTGTTCTCTATCATAGCTATGATTTTTGTTCTGCGTTGGCAGCCTCAGCTGTTATTATTTAAACTTAATCGCTTTAAGCAGCGGTCCTTACTTAACTTGTTGGTTGCAGGGTTCTTCTTAGGTCTAGCCGTTAGCAGTAAGTGGTCGGCGCTTTTCTTAATTGTTCTTTTGGTTTTGCTATTTTTGTGGCTGTTGGTTGAGCACAAGCTATGGAGAATGATGCCGATTACCTTTTTTAGTTTGATAGTTGTTCCCACTGTAGTTTACCTAGCCTCTTATAGTCAAATGTTTGTCCAGGGCAAAAACTTAACTCATTTTGTTAAACTTCATGAGCAGATTTGGCATTATCAAACTCAAAGGCAGGAGGGTCACCGCTATGCTTCCAATCCATCTTTGTGGTTAATCAATTTGAGGCCGGTTTGGTATTGGACTGCTAGCAGTGATCAGCCAGACTTTAATCAGCAAAATCAAACGGCTAATATTTATGCGTTGGGAAATCCAGCCTTGCACTTAGTAGCGTTAATGGCTCTCATCTATGTCATTGGCAGTGTTACTCAAGATCATGCGGTCTCTCAGCAGTCTCAGCTCTATTTAAACTTACTTATTTTTTATGGTGTGATGTGGCTGCCTTGGTTGTTGTCGCCACGCGTCATGTTTTACTATCATTATTTGTTGGCAGTTCCTTGGTTAGCTATGATAGTGGCTGACTTTTTAACCCAGAAAATGGCTGCGATTAATCATAAGTTGCCCATGATTCTAATGGGCATAATATTAATAACATTTATTGTTTTCTATCCTCATTGGATAGGATTGCCTGTTTCCAAAAGCTGGGCCAAAACGATATACTGGCTATTACCATCATGGCGTTAACTAATTTAGCAGCGAACCAGAATCCCAAGCAGCCCAAACTCAGTTCTTTGTCTGTCTTTTTTCCTTGTTACAACGAAGAGAAAAATATTCCAATCATGGTGCAGCAGGCATTACAAGTTTTGCCTAAGATTAGTAATCAGTTTGAAATTATTATTGTTGATGATGGTTCTACCGATAACACCAGGCAGGTGGTGGCTAGTCTGCAACGGCAGCACCCAGAGTTGCAAATTGTCAGTCATGAACAAAATCGCGGTTATGGCGCTAGTTTAAGAACTGGTTTTGATACTAGTCGTTATGATTGGATTTTTTATACCGATGGTGATGTTCAGTTTGATTTACAGGATTTGCTTAAATTTATTCAGTACACCAAAGATTATCAGATTGTATTAGGTTATCGTTACAATCGAGCTGAGGGTTGGTCGCGGGTACTTAATGCTAGACTTTTTAAAATTTATATTGATTTGTTGTTTAGAG
>CAZMMR010000015.1:9054-14664 GCA_964567445.1 uncultured Pseudomonadales bacterium | reverse complement strand
AGTCTAACTCCGACTACTTCTCCTTCTCCTGAACCAGATGATGATGGAGGTGATGGAGTTGATGATGGAGGGACTACAGCAGAAGACACTTGCCAATATCCAGACGATTTTGAGCAGGCTCCTACTGGCTTTACAGCGGTGGCTGGTGCTAACAGCGTTAGCTTAAGTTGGAGTAGTTATCCCCCTAATCAGCTGAATCAATATGCCATTTTCTTTTATAATGATGCCGGCGATGAATACAGTGTTTTAGGTCAGTATATTGGCGATGCTACTAACTTTACCATCTCTAGCTTATCGGGAGGAACTTGGACTTTTGAAGTAATTGCTATTGGTGGCAATGACAATTTATGTATTAGTCCTAGAGCTAGTACCTCAGCTTTTTTGACTGGTGGGGTGGTGGCAGGGGAGCCAGTAGTAGCTGGTCCAGAAGGAGAAGTAGAATTAGAGGAAGGCGACGTGTTAGGAGTTGATACAGCTACTGATTCTGAAAATGGCCAGGTGCAAGGTGCTATGATTAGCTGTACTCCTAGTAGAATGAGATTGCCATGGCTTCTTTTAATTGCTCAATTAGTATTTTTGTTAGCGCTTGAGATCAGACTCCGCCGCGATTCATCTCTTAGAAAATATCTTTATATTTTTGGCATAACTCTTTTTTCAAATATCCTCTTTTATTTACTCAGAGACTGCTCATGTTTTGCTGATGGTAGTTGGTTAAGCTTTTTGTGTCGCTGGTATTGGTTGGTATCTATTGTAGAATCTGTTTTAGTTCGGTTAATTGGCTATGGTTTCATCGAAGTCGTAGAAGAATAACTTAATAAAAAAATTTAGGCAAGGAATTTCTTAACGGAAGTTCCTTGTTTTTCTATACATAGATATTAATGTTTCTAGGGCTTAACTTTAATTAAGCCTTTTTTTTAGCGATTAACCCATGTACCTAGCTTTTATATATTACTTCATATTATGAGTCTTTCAGTCGAAACACGCCTTGTTGTTATAGCAGATATTGGTAGTAGTGCTTTAAAGATATATCTACCATCTACTTTAAGCGAAAAGCAACTTTTGTTTATTAGTAACAGATCATGGTTAACGCCTGAATTTGGCGGAGAATTTATAATACATGAAAATCGGGTGGAGTTGGTGGTTAATATGGAGCCTTATGCTGAATTAGTTCAATTAGCAGAGCACCAAGTGACAGTAATTAATCCTCATCCAATTACCGCCATTTTTCAGAATTTGCAACAGATATTAGGATATGATGCCTCCAAGCTTGCTTTGGGAATTAGTGGTGCCAACAACTTATTAACGCTGGCGGTATCGTTTTCTGATGACGCACCTCCTTTAGTGTTAACTCTGGGCCATAATCCGGCTTTAGTGAGCAATAGATTAGAGACAGAAGTTTTCCCCAAACTGCGGCAACTATTTATAGACTTAGGCTCTCCAGAAGAAGCGCAACAATGGGCTAGGTATCTTACTGATCGTAAGCCTTATTACCTAATTAACCAGCTGCTGACAATACAAGCCAATCCCCAATTGTTGCAGGCCATTCTTAAACAAATGATATGTTTTTATTCACATGAGTTGTCTGATGATGATAGAAAGTTGCTTCGTTTAGTTGAGTTTCAACACTTGCAAATCGGTGACTTACAGGGTTGGATCATCAAGTCCTTAAGAGAAGAAATCACATTTGGTTTTACTCCTCAGAATTATCGGAGTTTTGGTGCAGCAAATCCTCAAAAAGCAAGGGATATATTGCCTCGTTTGTCTTCCACCTCGAATTTTGGCGGTGGTGTAATAGATGAACAGCAATATACTGTCCCCCAAATTGTGCCGTCTCCTCATGCCTTTCATACAGAAAATCAATTAAGAGAATTTGGAGTAGTTAATGCTAATGATCTTTCTGTCGTTATTAGAGTTTTAGAGCTAATTTATTGGGGCGATGCTTTAATCATTATGACTGATACTACTGGTAAGCTACTTACTCCTAACGGGCGAGCTGATGCCCCCCTACCTAGTCAAATCGAAAACACTCCATATTTATTGCAAGGTATTGGTACTCTTTTTAAACTGCTTAGAGAGTTTTTAGAAGAAGAAAAAGTAGCTGTAGCCGTCAATTCTTACCGGGCAGTGGATTTATATGTTAATGATCTCCTTGAAAATCTCAAGGGTAATGAAAGTTTATCATTTTTATCTAACTTAGTATTTTTACCCACTCAAGATGGGGGCCACTTGTATACTATGGATAATGGTAAATGGCAGAAAATAACTTTCGAGCAAGCTTTAGCAACATTTGATAGAGATAAAAAAGATCAATTAATTAAAGCTGTTTTGCTGGGAACGATATTTGGTGTAAGGCAGAAGGTGGAAACAATTCTTGAGTTGGTTCCAGAAATAAGGAGAGTTGCCTTAATGGGGGGTATTATCAATTATGGGGATGAGGTATGGAAAGAATTTTGGCATCTGGCATTAAGTGCTAACTTGCAGCATATTGATGATGTCTTTGTGTTTAGCAAGGGTTTTGATACCCCTTTAGCCCTGCAGATATTGATGGCACAAGAGCTTGGAATTGTTCCAGCTGGAATAGTAAGCACCCTCGATGAAATAGTTAGCGATCCCCAATCAGCTGTAAAGGCAATGTTGCCTAAAGAAGAATTGTTGGTAATGAACCATGAAGAAACAGCGCCTCTTTTTCTCAAGATATATAGGCAGTGGTTGGAAATTCAAGAGCAATTATTAAAGCAAGGAGAAATTGGGGTTGATAAATATGCTCGTATTAGTTAGCTAAAAACTATTGATAGATGTTAAAACCTCTAAACTTAATTTTACCTCACCTCTACCTCAGTCCACTTGAGCAGTGCAACCTTAACTGCCAGTTGTGTTATACCAACAAGAGCAAGGCACAACTTAGCCAGCCGCAAGTTCTAGACTTCGTTGCTCGCTATCGTACCTTTTTAAAAACACAAAATTTAAATCTGCAAACTATTACTTTGTGTGGTGGCGAACTCTTTTTGTTGGATTGGATGACAGATCTCATCAATAAGTTCACAGATCAAGGCATTATTACAGAGATTATTACCAACGGTACCATCGACCGTCTTAGCCAGCTAAAAACGCCTAATAAAATTGATTTAATAGTTTCCCTCGATGGTTTACAGCCAGAGCATGATGCTAATCGTGGACCCGGTACTTTTAATCAGTCTTTTTCCTTTTTAAAAAAAGCACAGCAACTCGGATTTCATACCGAAGTCTTTACCATTGTTAGCCAAAAAAATTATCAGACCCTAGCCAAATTTGAGCAATTTCTACAAAATAATTTAAAACAGCCAGTCACCATTACTTACCATCCGCGTAAACCCCGCACTTATTTAAAGCAGCACCCAAAAGATAATCACAATCAGGCAAAAAAAGAGTTTGGTTTTTTAACTAAAGCACAGCTTCAGCACTTACTGCACACAAAAAAAGTGTTTCCACCTAAAAACTTGGGTTGTTTTCAAATGTCAGTCATGAGTGATGGTATGGTTTATGGTTGCTGTGAAGGCACCAAGCCTCTTGGCACCATTACCGACGACATTAATGAGCTACTAGAGCAGTTGCAAGCAAGAATAAAAGTGCCAGCTGGTTTTAATGAACACACTTATCTTGGTTGCAGTCAACCAGATTTTGCTTGTGGCCTCAAACAGCTTTATAATGGCAGCTAATGTCTGCAGCTCAGAAAAACTTAACCGACTCTCAACTAAAATCATACTTAATTCGCGAGCAGGTCATTGCTGCTATGCGCAACTTCTTTAACGAGCATGACTTTCAAGAAATAACTACTCCGGTTTTAAATCATAGCCTGCCTTTAGAACCAAACCTATATGCCTTTTCTACCCAGTGGCAAACTTTGGCTGACTCCCAAAAACTGTTTTTATCTACTTCTCCGGAAGCAGCCTTAAAGAAAATGCTGGCTTTGGGGTTAGATAAGGTTTTTGCTATTGATCACTCTTTTCGCAACCGCGAACCTAGTGACGTCGAACACAACCCAGAGTTTTTAATGTTGGAGTGGTATCGAGTTAATGCCACAGCCAGCGATATTATGAAAGATGTCCGCTTATTGCTTTTATCAGTAGTTAAAATGCTAGCGGCAAGTTTAAAAAATCTAGATCAAAACCAGATTACCTATCAGGAGCACACCATTGATCTTGCTGGTGGGTGGCCAAAACTATCATTACTAGATTTATTTCAGCAACATGCTAATTTGGACTTATTGCCGCATCTCACATTAGACAAACTACAAGCAGTCGCTCAAGCTAAAGGTTATCAAACCCAACAGGCAACCTGGGAGCAGCTCTTTAACCAAATATTCACCAATGATATTGAGCCGCACTTGCCACTAAAACCATGCTTTCTTGTAGATTTCCCAGCTAAAATTTCTCCGCTCTGTGCCACGCAGAAAAACAACCCTCATTTAGCTCAGCGTTTTGAGTTTTACCTAGCTGGTCTAGAAGTAGCTAATGGTAATACCGAGCAGACCGATAGCCGGCAAGTTAAGCAATATTTTAATAAAGAACAGCGCTATCGGAAGCGGTGTCAGCTTTCTGCCCCACCTGTCGACAACCATTTTTTACAAGCTTTAGAAAAGCTTAGTCACAGACAACAACCGCTAGCCGGTATTGGTTTGGGGGTGGAGCGATTAGCGATGATCTTAGCTGACTCAGATCGTATCTCCAAAGTTAATCCGTTTGTGTTGTAACCATTGTCTGATTGGGTGGCGCATTCTTGCCAGTTCTGACCCAATTCCTACTTGATCTATACCCCCCTAGGGTATATTATAAGTACAGTGCCAATTAACAAATTACAGAAAGGCTTTTATGCCAGAAGAAACAAACAACATACCTCTCATTGGAGAGAAAATGCCCCAGTTACAAGTTAAAACCACCCATGGCAACATGACTTTGCCCGATGACCTAGATGGTCAGTGGCTAGTGCTATTTAGCCACCCGGCCGATTTTACTCCAGTTTGTACCACGGAGTTTTACAGCTTTGCCAAGCACAATCAAGACTTTGAAAAGCTTAATACTAAATTGGTAGGTTTATCTATCGATCAAGTCCTCTCTCACCTTAAATGGACAGAGTGGATTGCCGACAATCTAGACCAGGAAATTCCCTTTCCTATTATTGCCGACGACATGGGCTTAGTGGCGCAGCAACTAGGTATGGTTCATCGTAAAAAAGGAACTAATACTGTTAGAGCTGTCTTTATCGTTGATGATAAAGGCGTGATTCGTACCATACTGTACTATCCACAAGAAGTGGGTCGCAACATTAAAGAAATTCTTAGAACAGTCAAGGCCCTACAGGTTGCTACTGACAACAAAGTGGCTTTACCTGCTAACTGGCCAGAGAATGAACTAGTCAAGGATGAAGCGATTATTGAACCGGCTGGAGATGAGGCAACTGCTAAAAAGAGAAAAGGTCAAGATAACTGTTATGATTGGTGGTTTTGCCACAAACCATTGTCATAACTTAGCGATTAACTTAAGCAGCCAGATTTTCATTCTGGCTGCTTTTTAGTTTATAAAACAATTTTAACGGTCAGAGCTATAGTTTTTCTCAGTAATCACATGCACAATG